>DASROF010000129.1:0-54601 GCA_035647075.1 Vicinamibacterales bacterium
ATGTGACGTTCACCGTGCCGGACCTCCCCGGCGTCGGCGAGTTCGTCACGATCCTCGGACCGTCAGGCTGTGGCAAGTCAACGGTGCTGCGACTCATCGCCGGTCTGCCGCCGCACCATCCGACAACCGAGGGCACCGTGCATGTGGCGAATGCGCCGGTTGCCGGACCTGGTTCCGATCGCGGCATGGTATTCCAGGACTACACGTCCTTCGACAATCGCACCGTCGAGGACAACGTGGCGTTCGGTCTCGAGTGCCGCGGTGTCGGGGCACGCGAGCGGCGCGAACAGGCGCGGGCGTGGATCGAGAAGGTCGGGCTTGACGTCAAACGTGACGCGGAGAAGTACCCGAGCCAGCTCTCCGGCGGCATGCGTCAGCGCGTCGCGATCGCGAGGACGCTGATCCTCCGGCCGCGCATCATTCTGATGGACGAGCCATTCGGCGCGCTCGACCCGTCCACACGCCTGCATATGCAGGAGCTGATCAACAAGCTGTGGAGGGAAGCCGAAGCCACGGTCTTCTTCGTGACGCATTCCATCGAAGAGGCTGTGTATCTGGGCGACCGTGTGTACGTGTTCTCGTCGTCTCCGGGTACTATCCTGCGCGAGATCACCGTGCCGAAATCCGACAGGCCGCCCAGGGAGATGCTGCGCGAGAAGGCATTCACGCAGCTGGTTGACGACATCCGCGACACTGTCGATACGCTGCAGTCGTCCGTGCGCCCCGGCGATTGACGCATGGCGAACATCATTCCTCCGCCGATCCCGACCGATCGGTCCCCGACACCGCCGCGCGGGGGCGGCCTTCGGGACTACCTGAAAGAGGCATTCCTCTTCCGGTGGAATCTGCTGTTCTTTCTCGGGGGACTTGCCGGTGCGGCTATCGCGCCGCTGGCCGATGTCACGTTTCCCCTCGTCATCGCCGGCGAACTCACCTATCTCGCTGCACTGACGTCGTTGCCGCGCTTTCGCGCTGCTATCGATGCGAAGCTCCATGCGCTCGCAGGAACGCCTTCAGTGCCGGCGACCGCCACGCCGTCGCTGGTGGCGATGCTCGCTGGACTGCCGGGTGAGGCCCGTCAGCGCTTCGAGCGGTTGCACGCTCGCTGCGTGGAGATGCGGACCCTCGCTCTCGGCGTGCGTGGCGCATCGGGGCGGGAGGCCGGGTCGGCTGAAGAGATTCGAACGCCGGGGCTCGATCGGCTGCTCTGGTTGTTTCTCCGGCTGCTCATGTCGAAGCACGCGCTCGACCGGTTTCTCACGACCATGAGCAGCGAGGAGATCAAGACGCGCCTCGAACAGGTTCGGAAGGATCTGGCCGCCGCACAGCAGGCGGGAGACGAGCGGATTGTGCGGTCGCTGCAGGACAGCATCGCCATGTCGGAGCTCCGCCTCGACAACTTCGAGCGCGCACAGAAGAACGCGCAGTTCGTCTCGATCGAACTGGATCGGATCGAAGGCAAGATTCAGGCGCTTGCTGAAATGGCGGTCAACCGGCAGGACCCGGATCTGCTCAGCAGCCAGGTCGATTCCGCCGCCGAGAGCATGCGGCAAACCGAGAAGGCGGTCAGCGAGCTGCAGCACCTGACCGGGCTTGCCGACGAACTGCAGGACCCGCCGGCGATTCTCGACGCGGATCTGCGACAGGTACTGCGCAATGACGCCTGACCTCGCCCCCGGCACGGACCACTCGAAGAGCGGTGGCCACGTCGGCGGGCTCGCCGATCTGCCGGCGTCATTCCCGCCCTGGGCCAGGCAGCTCGCCGAGCTGTACTTCTCCGGCACCACGTCCGCGTTCGTTCTACACGGCAACACCTACGACTTCGTTCGCAGTCCTGGCCGCGACAGCGAGGAATTCGTCGGCCTTGTGGAATTCCTGGCCGAGCAGCTGTTCGGCCGCTGGTCTCTGGTGCTGCACTACGACCTGGGTCGCGGCCTGCGCGTCGCCGCCGGACGCGACGAGCAGCGACTGAAGGAGATGGTGACGCTCGCCAATCGCAAGCTTGGCGATCTGAGCACGCTCTCGAAGGAACCGTCGGCGGCCATTGCCTTGCTCGATCGCTTTGTGAGGAACAACCTCATGGCCGCGGATGCGGACCGATTGAGCATGGCGGTCATCGTCGATCAGGCGTCGTACGTCTTTCCCGCCGGGGACCCCGGCCGTCTGAGTCCGCAGGCCTCGTCGCAGCTGGTGACGATGATCAACTGGGCGACCAGCCCGCACGTGAAGCGGCTGAACATGGCTTTCGTGCTGGTGGACGAAAAGCGCGCCGATCTCAGCGAGCGGCTCACCGCCAATCCGCACGTGGCCTCGATCGAGGTGCCGCTGCCGGCTGAAGCGGAGCGCGTCCGGTTCGTCAACGCCTCTGTTGATCCGGCCACGCTTACCGCCTTCTCGGACTACGACGCCGTGCAGCTGGCCGCCCAGACGGCGGGCATTTCGCTGACCGACCTCAACGTCATCGTCCAGTCGGCGCGCGAGGGCGGACGACGTCTCGACGCGAAGGTGTTCCGAGAGTTGAAGAAGCTGCTGATCGAACGGCAGTGTCATGGCCTGCTCGAGTTCATCGAGCCGAAGTGGACGCTCGACACCGTTGTCGGGCACGAAGCAGCGAAGGCCCGGCTGCGCGAAGATGCCGCGCTGCTGAAGCGCGGCGCGCTCGACAGCCTGCCGATGGGCTATCTGATCTGCGGACCGGTCGGGACCGGCAAGTCGTTTCTCGCGCAATGCGTCAGCGGAGAGATCGGCGCGCCCTGCGTGATGCTCAAGAACTTCCGCTCGAAATACGTGGGCGAGACCGAGGGCAACCTCGAACGCGTGCTCTCGGTATTGCGGGCGATGGGGCCGGTGGTTGTCGTCGTTGACGAGGCGGATGCCGCGCTCGGCGGACGCGAACAGGACGGTGACTCAGGCACGTCGAGCCGTGTGTTCGGCATGATCGCGGCGCAGATGGGCGACACGCGGTACCGCGGCCGCATCGTCTGGATGCTGCTGACCGCCCGTCCCGATCTGCTGCCGATTGACTTGAAGCGACAGGGCCGCGCCGAAGTGCATATCCCGCTCTTCTATCCCAGCGATGAAGGCGAGATCCGGCAGATGTTCACGATCCTCGCGACCAAGATGGGATCGCGGGTCGCGCCCGACGACATCCCGCCGATTCCCCAGCGTGGACAGCTGTCCGGCGCCGACATCGAAGGCATGGTCGGCCGGGCGTGGCGGAAGTCGCTGCTTGCCGGCCAGGATCGCATCACACGGGAAGCACTCGCCGACGTCGTGTCGCAGTTCATGCCGTCGACGCAGGGCATGGAGCGTGAGCTGCAGGAGATCGCCGCGGTCATCGAGTGCACCGACCGCCAGTTCCTCCCGCCGGCGATCCTCGACCGGATCGACAAAGAGGGTGGCCGGGCGACCTTTCAGGCCCGCCTCACGGCCCTGAAACAGATACTGAAAGATCTCTAAGAGAGGACGGAGACATGGCCAACACGAGCTGGTTCGACGAACGCGCGGAACACCCGGCGCTGCACGAGCGCGTTGAGAAGCTGGAGTCATTCACCGCGGCGATGGCTGATGGCGTCGTGGACAAGCAGGAGCTGGACGGACAGGAAAGGCGTCTGTCCGAGGCCATGAAGCGTCTGGAGCCGAAGCTGAGCGAGGAGCTTCACGAACTCGTGACCGGCGTGCTCATCGAGCTGACCGCGTATAACGTGATGCGCCTGCTGCACGAACTGCAGGCCGAGCGTGCGCGGGTGGTGTTCTCCAAGGCGTGACACGCGGAACATCGGACTGATCGACTTCGCCCTGGCGCCTTGGCGCGGAGACCAAGGCGGAGACGGACACGACGTCCGCCCCGCCTCGTTGGTGACAGCGTTCCCAACGCTGTTGTTTACGCTGCTCGTTCCTCCGGCACGACCGGCGGAGATGGAGCCGCGTCCGTAGCGCCGGCAGCTGCTCGGGATCTGGTTCGCCACTGCGACATCCAGCGTGGCCAGCACCTCGTCAGCGGGATCAGTCGCAGGTGCGGACGCCTGTTCAGCAACTGAGGTAGCATCTCGCCGCTCGGAGCCGAAGTGCGTCTGCTGTTTGGTACGGTCGTGTCAGTGTTGCTCGCCGTCGTTGCGGCACCGGGGTGCGGGAGTGGAAGCCCCGCATCGCCAACTCCTCAGACGACAAACCCGTGCGTGCCGCAGACGGCTCAGTGCCTGCTCGACGCCGCATCAATATCTGTGACGGTCAATAACGTCGGTGTGGATATCGGATCGACGGCAACAGCGGCTGTTGGAACGGTCGTCAACCTGAAGGTCGATTACATGAACACGTCGGGGCAGACCGCCTGGACCGGAGTGCTCTATGTCAGGGACGATGGGAGGGAGCGTTTCAGCGGGTGTTTCGGTAGCGGCGCGGGCGGATCACTTTCGTTTGGTGGCTTCGCGTCCCCGTTCACGATTTCTGCGAACGATCTGGTGTTTACGTCCGGGCACACGGCGAAGGTTCTTGTCGTCGCCGCGTTCCGTCCGTTTGCTATCGGATCGCCATGTCCGCTTCGGACCTCCGCGGGGGACTTCGATCACACATCGGTTGAGGGCCAACGGTACGTGGTGACGCTGGCCGTGCCGTGACGTGTCGATCGCCTGTCCCGGAGCGATATGATCCGGGTGAATGCCCCGCACTCGCATCTTCCTCAGTGTCTTTGCCCTCCTGACTTTCTTCGCGCTTCGGCCTTGGGCCTTCGCCCTTGGGCCTTGGGCCGTCGCCCTTGAGCCTCAAGCCCAGGAGCCGACGTTCCCGGCTCCGGCCGTCGGGGCATCGATGTCGAGCCTCCGATCGCTCTTCGTCACCTACTGGGACTGGAAGCTTGCCACGCAGCCGGAGCTGGCCACGCGCGTCGGCCACACGGAGTTCAACGACCGCTGGCGCGATCTCTCGAAAGCCGGGCGCGAGCGCGTGCGCGCGCGGCGCAAGGAGTTCCTGCAGGAACTGATCTACATCTCGACTGGCAATCTCACCGTCGCTGATCGCCTGAGCGCGAACGTGCTGCAGTGGGAGCTGAAGAACGCGCTTGACATGGAAAGCTACAGCGACCTGGTCGGCGGCGTCTCGCAGCAGGGTGGCTTCCACAGCGACGTGTTCAGTGTGATCGATCAGATGCCGACGCGAACGGTGCACGATCACGAGAACATCATCGCGCGGCTGAATGCGATCCCCGTACTCGTCGATCAACAGATAGCGCTGCTCCGTGAGCAGATCGCCGCCCGCAGGACACAGCCGCAGATCGTCGTCGACCTCGTGCTCGATCAGGTCGCAGCGCAGCGCAGGATGTCGGCGATGGAAACGCCGTTACTGGCCGCGTTTCACCAGATGGGATCGGAAATCCGGCCTGCGGACCAGAAGCGCCTGCTCACGGCCGCGACGACGGCCTACGAACAGAAGTTCGTTCCGTCCTGGCAGAAGCTCGAAACATTTCTACGCGGAACCTACCGTCGCAGCGCGCGGACGAGCATCGCCGTGACCTCGCTGCCGGGCGGCCGGGCGCTGTACGACAGTGCGGCAAAGTTCCACACGACAACGGCGCTGAAGCCCGAAGAGATTCACAAGCTTGGTGTGAGCGAAGTGGCGCGAATCGAGCGTGAGATGGAGCAGGTGGCCCGGGCCGACAGCTTCACGGGGCCGGTGACTGAGTATGAAGCGGCGCTGGGCAAGCGCGCGGGGATGCGATTCACCTCGCAGCGGGAGATGCTCGACTTCGCGAAAGACATTCTGGCCCGCGTGCAGCCCGCGCTGCCGAAGCTGTTCAAGCGCCTCCCGAAGATGCCGGTGAACATCCGGCCGATACCACCGGATCGCGAGGCGGCCACGGCGTCGAACTACGAGGCCGGGACCACCGATGGCAGTCGCCCGGCGTGGTTCAACATGAACACCTACCAGCCGCAGAACCAGTTCAAGTACGACATCGAGGCGCTGGTGTTGCACGAGGCGGTGCCAGGCCATCACCTGCAGACGGCGATCGCGCGCGAAGTCGAGAACCTGCCGGAGTTCCGTCGCGTGTTCTCGACGACGGCATTCGCGGAAGGGTGGGCCCTGTATGCCGAGTCGCTGGGCACCGAGCTGGGAACCGTCTATCGCGATCCACCGAGCCGATTCGGACAGCTTGCCAACGAGCAGTTCCGCGCCGTGCGCCTGGTCGTCGATACGGGCATGCACGTCATGGGCTGGTCACGCGATCAGGCACGCGCCTACTTCAAGCAGCATGTGCCGGCGCAGTCGCTTGCCGAGATCGATCGCTACATCGCGTGGCCCGGCCAGGCGCTGGCGTACAAGCTGGGTCAGTTGAAGATTCGGGAGCTACGCCAGCGCGCGCAGAAGGAGCTCGGGCCGAAGTTCGACGTCCGTGATTTCCACGACGTGGTCCTCCGAAACGGGCGTCTGCCGCTGGACCTGCTCGAGGAGCAGGTGAACGAGTACATCAAGCAAGCCCGGTGAATGCGGCCAGCGCCTGTTCTTCGCTCTCGGCGATGTCGAACACCGCATCGAGTCTGGTCACGTGCAGCAGATGGCGCATCCGAGGGGTGGGATTGATCACCTTCAATCGCGTTGATGTGGATGCCATGGAGATGTGCGCCGCGACGAGTGCGCTCAGCCCGGACGTGTCGATATCTGTCACCGCGCCGACGTTGACGATGACGTACGGGGTGCCGCTGGCGATCAGGCCGTTGATGCACTCCTTGAATTGAGCGTCGCTGCCAGGATCGCTGAGGACCATCCGTCCTGAGACATCGAGCACGACCACTGGTCCCACCATTCGCCGTTGAATTTGCATTCCTGTAACTGGCTCCTGTGGCTTCCGCGTTCGAACGGAAGACGAGTCAGCGCGATCCCGCAGCTTCGGCGTCGCGTTTGCGACCGTAGCGAAGCGCGTTCGGCAGCGCGTAATTTCCTTCCTGACACGAATACTCGAACATCTGATAGCTGTCGTCGCGGTTGAGCGGCAGCCGCACGGTCCACGGCTTGGTGTAGACCTTCGGATCAGTGATTGTCACCGAGTAGTCGATCGTATTCTCGTCCAGACGTGTGAACCGTTCGACGACGTGCATCGCGTCGGTCTGCGGGATCCCGCGGATGCGGCCGGTGGCCGCGCTCGTGGCGATCGACCCCTTGCTGTTGTAGTTGGTGCTCTCGACGACCAGCGTGTTGCCATCCCAGCGGCCGCGCGGCTCACCATTCCACTGCCTGATGCGTTCATTCAGCCGCGGGCGGCCGTCGATCGGGATGATCCGCGTTTCGTGAATCATCTCGAAGGCGATCACCACGTAGCCGGGAATCTGGATGATCTGATACGCGTTGTTGTAACCCGCCGGAAACATCCCGGCGGGATGGCCGCGCGTGATGCAGCGGACCCACGGCGTCTCGTGCTCGGGCGCATCCGGAATGTGGTCGAGATCGTAGTCACGCCGATCCTCCGCCCATTTCATCACCGGCACGCGGCCGTCGGGCGGATCGACCACCATCGCGGGACGCCGGGCGCTGACTTTATGCGTATGGTCGGCGAACTCCGGCGCCGGCCCGGTGCCGTCGACCGCGGCCGGACGTGCCGCCGCTTTCGGGTCCGGCGCTTCAAAAGGTGTGCTGTCGAAATTGAGCCAGATGCCTTGAATGTCGGGCTGTCCGTCGGGTGTCCGGCCCTGTTTCCAGGTGTCCGCTGATATCGCGACCGTCAGCCCGCCAACCACCGCCGCAGCGCCGACCCATGTTCGAAGCGCAGCCCTGGATGTCATGTCGCGTCCTCTCGCGGAGATCTTACTCCCGCCGACGCCCATATAATCCGCTTCGTTCCTGTCATGGCACTCTCATTTCTCACGCGCCACGTCGGCGAGGTCGCCGTCGTCACCTGCTCCGGCCGCATCGTCGAAGGGGAGGAGCGCACGGCCCTCGAAACGCACCTCGACGCGCTGATGGCGGTGAATCCCAGAATCCTGCTGCACCTCGGCGACGTCACGTTCATCGACAGCGCCGGTCTCGGGATGCTCGTGCGCTACCTGACGCGCGCGCAGAACGCCGCTGGCGCCCTTCGCATTTGCGCCGTGTCCGAGGCGATCGACCGCGTCCTGGCGGTGTCCAGGCTCAAGCCGGTGCTGCAACCTTTTGATTCCGAAGGGCACGCACTCGCGGACGCGCACACGGCTGGCCGTGACACGTTCGTCGTACCGGACGTCCTGTGCGTGCACCAGTCCCAGGACGTGCTGGCCTACCTGCGCGAGCTGGTACGCAATCACGGGCATCGGGCCACCACCGCCTCCAACCTGCCCGACGCCGTCATCCTCCTGTCTGCGATGAGGCCGCGGGTCGTGGTGGTCGGCGAGTTCTCTGGCGCGGCATGGGAAACCCGCAGCGCCAGCGAGTTCCGTCGATTGACCGCTGCCTGCTCGGTTGTGGAGCTTCCGGCCGGTTTTGCACGACAGGAAGCGGGCGACGCCGCCGAAAAGCTGCTGGCGGCGCTCGGATGACAGGGCCGCAGATTCAGGTGTATTCTTCGCAAACGGGTTTCTGACGAAGAATTCAGACACTCTTCAGGCCGCCTGCGCGCGCCGTCCGGCTACGATCGGTCGAAGAGCGCAAGGTGCGGAGGACCACGATATGAAGCGTTACCTGGTCGTTCTGCTTGTCGTCGCCGCGAGTCTCGGCGGCGCGCAGGCGTATGCCCATCACTCCTTCGCTGCGACGTATCTCGAAGACAAGAACGTCACCATCGAAGGCGACATCGTCCAGTTCCTGTTCCGCAACCCGCATTCGTGGGTGCACGTGAACGTCAAGGAAAAGGACGGCTCGGTCGTGCGTTACGCGGTCGAGTGGGGCGGCACCGGCCAGCTGGGAGCCCAGGGCGTGACCCGCGAATCGCTGAAGATCGGCGACCACGTCATCATCTCGGGCAACCCGGCACGGAAGTCGGAAAACCATCAGGTGCGAATGCTCGCCCTGCACCGGACGAGCGACGGATTCGGCTGGGGCAAGAAGCCCGGTGAAACGGTCGACTAGCTCACATCTGCGGCATTCGCTCGCCGCGGTTCTGGCCGCTGCTTCGAGTCTGATCGGAGCGGCGGCGTACGCCCACCACTCAATCGCCTCCACCTACCTCGAAGACAAGACCGTCACCATCGAAGGTGAGCTCGTCCAGCTGCTGTTCCGGAATCCGCATTCATTCGTGCACATGGTCGTGCGCGAGAAGGACGGGAAGAACGTCCGCTATGCGGTCGAGTGGGGCGGCGCGAACCAGCTTGGCGTGCAGGGACTGAGTCGGGATACGTTGAAGATCGGCGACCACCTGATCATTCACGGCAACCCCGCGCGGAATCAGAAGGACCATCGCGTCCGCATGCTCACGCTCGAGCGTCCGAAGGATGGCTTCGGGTGGGGCCGCAAGCCCGGCGAAGTCGTCGAGTAGCTACTTCAGTTTTCCAAGCGCCGTCTTAATCTGCTGTGTTTCGGGACCGCTTGATTCGGTCCACGCGAAGACGAGGTCTGCTCCGCGCTTCGCGAGATGCGGGTAGCCGCTGACGCGCGCGTCGCCCGCGCCGGCGATCACGACCGGCTTCGAGCGTTCGCCTGACGATTGAACCTTCCTCGCCCGAAACTGCGAGCGCTCATTCACAAACTCCACCCACGTCGCAACCGCCGACCCATCGTCCAGCAGCTCGATGTCCACATGGCCGAGCGCCGCACTGTCGTCGAGGCGGATGGGGGCGCCCCAGGTGCGTCCCGAATCGTGCGAGAACGCGGCGTACGCCTTGCCGTTGTCGTCGAGGGCGGTGAACCACGCGACGGCCACGTCTTTTCCGCGAGCCGCCACCGCCGGACCATTCACCGGGCAGGCGTCGATCTTCCACTTGTCGTCGTGCACGCTGACCGCATCGGTCCACGTGCCCTGATCGATTCGGGTGACATGGATATCGCGGATGTCGTCCGCGGTCCGATCGCGGAACGCGACGATTGGACCGTCGGCAGTCAGCGCTGCCGAGGTCTGGCAGCACTCGCAGACACGTGCGTTGATCGACGATTCAGCCGTCTGCTTCCAGGATGAATCGAACGACGCGAAGTAGACGTCCATCGCGCCGCCCTCCTTCGCTTTGCTCAGCTCTATGTCGCGCCCGTCCAGCCAGACGACGCCAAGCGACTTGTCGGGCATTTCGAAGAGCGACGCGAAGCCGTGCTGCGTCTTTGTCTTGTCATGGTGCGGAGCTATGGGCCGCGACCAGGTCTTGCCCTCGTCGCGCGAGTACGACACCCGGAGGTCGTAGGCTTCGAGCTGATAGTCGATCAGCGGATAGGTCGCCGCGACCAGGGTTCCGTCGCTCATCCGCATCACCGTCGGCACATCGGCGTCGCTGATGAACCACTTCTTGTCGGACGCGATCGTTTTCGCCGGTGACCACGCATCAGACGTCAGATCGGAAAACTTCAGCGTCGCCAGGTCGTCCTTCTGCTCGAGCCAGCTGAGGACGACGCCGCGGTCGGACGCCGTGAGCTGCGGTTGTGAGGACGTACCTTGCGCGGGAGGACCAATCGGCTGAATCGCGAGATTGAATGCCGGTTCGGCCGCTGGCGCGGGCGCAGCTGCCTTCTGGTCAGTGCCGCGGCACGCGGCGACGGCCGCGGCGACACACAGGATGAGTGCGAGAGCTCGTTTCACAACAGCGATCTTAGTGTTCTTCGTGACGTTTGTCCCTGTAGTGTCCGGCTTCAGCCGGACCCCTCGCCCGGCCTGACGAGATCGTCAGGAAATCGTCAGGTGCCGCGCCGGCCGTCCTTGACTACAATCGCCGCGTGTTTCGCCGGCTGACCGCGGCCGCTCTCGCCGTCCTCGTGCAGGTTGGCGCCATCTGCGCGCCGCTGCTGCACGTGCATCTCGACGCCGACGAAACTGAACATCATCACGGTCAGACGCTGCACGCGCATCTGTCCGGACTCCACGTTGACGTTCCGGTGCGACCGGGCCCGATCGTCGATCACCAGGAAGACGCCGGCCGGACAGTTGCCGCGCAGATCTTCGTCAGCGCCGCCGCGGATCCATTCAGCCTTCCGGCAGTGCCTCCACAGGCATTCGTTCTCCTCATTCCACCCGCGCACCCGAGCGGGCGGACGCCGCACACCACGCACGCGACGGATCCACCATCGCTCAGCCTCATATCTCCCCGCGCCCCGCCTCTTTCACTGTCCTAGTCTGACGGGTCGGTACCCGTCTGTCCGTTCACACTTCCGGGTTCTCACTTCCGGGTTCGTGTTCAGGTTCGGTTCTACGTTCGAGGTTCTATGCGTTCATTGTTCGTGGGCGCGGCGCTCGCGGCGGCTTTTCTGCCCGCAGGCGTTCGCGCGCAGACCTTATCTCTGACTGAGGCGCAAGCGCTGGCGCAGTTGACGCCGGACAATCCGCGTGTGCGCGCGATCAACGCGCCCATTGACGTCGCCCGCGCCGACGTTCTGGCGGCTGGTCGCTGGCCGAATCCGCGCGTGACCTACGACCGCGAGTCGGTCTCCGGCGTCACCGAGCATCTGGCGATGGTCGGGCAGGTGCTGCCGATTACCGGACGGCGGCCGCTGGAAGTGAGCGCGGCGTCGGCACTCGTTGACGCTGCATCGGGCCGTGCGAGCGATCAGCTGCGGCGGCTTCGAGCGGACCTGCGGCTGGCGTTTGCGGACCTGGTGGCCGCGCAGCAGCGCGAACGCGAATTGACTGCGATTCGGGACCGGCTGCAGGACCTTGCCACGGTGCTCGCGAAACGCGAATCGGCCGGCGATGCGGCGGGGTTCGACCGCCTCCGTGCCGAGCGCGAGGTCCTCGAGCTCGACATCGACCGCGCTGCTGCCGCCTCCGAGCGCGCGCGTGCCCAGGCAACGCTGGGAGGGTTTCTCACGGCGCCGGCTTCGTCCGCGCTCACCGTCGTGGCAGCAACAGGGGCCCGCCTCGTGGTGCCGCCGGTGGAGGAGCTGCTGGCGAAAGCGGAACAGACGCGCGGTGAGATCAGCGCGCTTCGGCACGAAGCAGATGCCGCGTCGTTTGCCGAACGTGCGGCAGCGAAGCGTGTGATTCCCGAGCCGGAGGTTGTGGCCGGCACCAAGTCTTCCAACGTCGGCGACGGCGACATCGGCAGCGTGGTGACTGTGCATGTGCCGGTCCCGCTGTTCGATCGGGGGCGTCCGGAGAAGGCGGCTGCCCGTGCGAAGCGGACCCAGGCGGAAGCGCAGCTGGACGCACTCCGAACGGCGTTGCGCAGTCAGATTACGGGCTGGCGCAATGTCGTGATCCAGCGTCGTGAGGTTGCCGATCGGTATCGCGCGACAGCTGTGCCCGCGTCTGCCGATCTCGAGCGCATCGCGCAGGTCAGCTACGACGCCGGCGAACGCGGAATCCTGGAGTTGCTCGACGCGTACCGCAGTGCCGCCACGGCTCGTGTGCGGCAGGGCACGCTCGATCTGGCGGTTCGTCAGGCGGAGTTGGAGCTCGAATTCATCAGCGGCTGGGAGATTCCGTGAAGTTACAAGTGTCAACTTTCAAGTGCCACGTGCACGTGTCCCATCTCCTGGCGATTCTGGCAGTCGCTGTGGCGGTGTCGTGCAAACAGAATGCAGCGGCGCCCGCGGCCACGGCCGAATCGCCGACGCTCGCCGTCACGAACTGGACCGAGGCGAGCGAACTGTTCATGGAGCACCCGCCGTTTGTCGCCGGCAAGACGATTCGATTCGCGGTGCATCTGACACGGCTCAAGGATTTCGCCGCCGTCAAGACGGGGCGGCCGCGCATCGAGTTCACGCCCGACTCCGGAGGGGCGCCGGTGGTGCTGCCCGGCACCGACGCGTTGCGACCGGGTGCGTTTCGCGTCGAAGGGAAACTGCCGCCAGCAGGGACGTATCGGTGGGCGCTGATTCTGGAGGGTCCGGACGTCTCTGACCGTCACGATCTCGGCGCGACAACCGTGTTCGCGACGGAAGCGGAGGCGGTCGCGGATGCCGACAAACGTCCGGAGCCCGACGCTGCTGCGATTGCCTACCTCAAAGAACAGCAGTGGACCAACGCGTTTGCCACCACGCTGGTTCACGAAGCAGACGTTCGCACGTCACTTCGCGTGCCGGCGGCGATTGAACCGCTGACTGGAGGCGAGGCTGTCGTGGCCGCGCCCGCGGACGGCCGATTCGCGGCGTCCGATCTGCCGTCGGTCGGCGACCGGGTGAACGCGGGCCAGACGCTCGGCCGGCTGGAGCCGCGCCTGGCGGAAGGTGGCGACGATCGCGCCACGCTTGCGGCAGGCGTGGCGGAAGCGCAGGCGAATCTGGAAGCCGCGCGCGCCGACCAGGCACGCGCCGAACGGCTGCTCGCCGATCGGGCCGTGCCGGCGCGCCGGGTCGACGATGCCCGGAGGGCGACGACGATCGCGGAGGCACGACTGACGGCGGCACAGGCGAGGCTCGCGCAGCGCGACCAGGTACTGGGAAGCGGCGGGGGAGCAGCCGCCGGTAATGCGTTTGTCCTGCGAGCGCCGATCGCCGGACGCATCGCAGACGTCTTCGCAGCTCTCGGCGCGTCGTACGCCGAAGGAGCACCGCTGTTCCGCGTCGTCCGTACCGACGAACTCGAACTGCAGGCGCAGGTGCCGGTGGCGGATGTGCCGATCGCGCGGACGGTCACCGCGCTTGCGTTTGAGGTGCCAGGCGTGGCCGAGCCGGTCGATCTGAAACCAGGGCACGTCCATGACGCGGGCGTGATCGACGAGAAGACACGCGCGCTGCCGCTGCAAATCGAAGTGAAGAATCCCGGGGGCCGCCTGCTCGTCGGTCAGACCGGAACCGCCGTGCTCTACACGGGCCGCACGCAGCGTGCCCCCGTCGTGCCACGTGACGCCGTGCTGATGGAAGCCGGCCGCCCGTACGTCTTTCTCCAGGTCAGCGGCGAAAAGTTCGATCGACGGTTCATCGACGTGCTGTCCCGCGACGGCGACCTCGTCGGCGTGCGAAGCGGGCTCAAGCCCGGCGACCGCGTCGTGACGCGTGGTGCGTATGACATTCAGCTCGCGTCGGCGGCGAAGGGCCTGCCGGCGGAAGGGCACGTGCACTGATGAAACGCCTCATTCAATGGTCGATCGACCATCACTGGATCGTCATCGGGCTATCGCTGCTGCTGTTCGGTGCAGGCGTGTGGACGGCGCAACAGATGCCGATCGATGTGTTTCCGGATCTGACGGCGCCGACGGTCACGATCCTGACCGAAGGCCACGGTATGGCGCCGGAGGAGATGGAATCGCTGGTCACGTTTCCGATCGAGAGCGCGATCAACGGCGCGTCAGGCGTCCGGCGTGTCCGTTCCGCCACTGCCGTGGGGATCGCGGTGGTCTGGGTCGAATTCGACTGGGGCACCAACATCTTCATGGCGCGGCAGCTTGTGTCCGAGAAGCTGTCGCTCGTCAGCGGGGTTCTTCCGCCGCAGGTCGAACGGCCGGTGCTGGCTCCCGTGTCGTCGATCATGGGCGAGATCCTGTTCTTCGCGATCTCATCGGCGCAGGACGATCCGTTGACGCTGCGAACCATCGCCGATACCACCGTGAGACGACGGCTGCTGGCCGTGCCGGGCGTCTCGCAGGTGACGCCGATCGGCGGTGCTGAGCGTCAGTTCCAGGTCATCGCGCATCCCGACGCGCTCCGAGCGAACGCGGTGTCGTTGACGGAACTCCTCGACGCGGCCCGTGGCGCCAGTCAGAACACGTCCGCCGGCGTCTACACCGAGGGGGCGCAGGAGTACGTGCTGGAAGCGATTGGACGCGTCCGCACCCCGGAGGAAATCGGCGAAACCGTCGTGGCGCTGCGCGGCAGCCGTTCGGTGCTCGTACGCGACGTGGCCGATGTGCGCGAAGGCGCGGCCTTCAAGCGTGGCGAGGGGTCGCGCAACGGCAAGGCCGCCGTCATCGTCGGTGTGCAGAAGCAGCCAGGCGCCAACACGATCGAAGTAACGCAGCGGCTCGACCAGCAGCTCGACGTCCTGCAGAAGGAGCTGCCGGCCGGCTACACCATCGATCGCCGGATCTTCCGTCAGGCGGACTTCATCGAGGTCGCGGTGAACAACGTGGTGTCGGCCCTGCGCGACGGCGGCATCCTCGTGGTGATCATCGTGCTGCTGTTCCTGTCGAACCTGAGGGCCAGCGCGATCACCTTGACGGCCATTCCACTGTCGCTGGCGGCCGCGGTGCTGGCGCTGCGGGCCTTTGGCGCCAGCATCAACACGATGACGCTGGGCGGCATGGCGATCGCCATCGGCGCGCTCGTGGACGATGCGATTATCGACGTGGAGAACGTGGTCCGCCGACTGCGCGAAAACATGGCGCGGCCGGAGGGGGAGCGCGTGCCCGCGGCAACAATCGTTCGCGACGCCACGCTCGAGATCCGATCGTCGATCGTGTTCGCCACCGTGATCATCGTCATGGTCTTCCTCCCGGTGTTCGGTCTTGCCGGTATCGAAGGTCGGCTGCTGACGCCGCTGGCGTTCGCCTACATCGTCGCGCTGCTCGCATCGCTGGCGGTGGCCATCTTCGTGACCCCGGCACTCTGCTTTGCGTTCCTGCCGAACGCTCGCTCCATTCAGCGCGGCCACGACGGCTGGCTGACGCAACGGCTGAAGGGATTGTTCGCTCGAACGCTGCCGCCGATCCTCGATCGGCCCAACCTGGTGATCGCCGCGTCGCTGCTGCTCCTGGTCGCGGCGGTGGCCGCGTTGAGCCGCGCCGGCACCGCATTCTTGCCGGAGTTCCACGAGGGCAGTCTGACCGTGCAGGCCAACACCCTGCCGGGGACGTCGCTGGCCAAGTCCGACGAGATCGGCCGACGCGTCGAACGAATCCTGCTGTCGCAGCCGGAAGTCGTCGCCACCGCACGACGGACCGGACGGGCGGAGTACGACGAGCATGTGCAGGGTGTTGAGGCAGCTGAAATCGACGTCGGTCTGCGCGAAACCTCCCGCTCGCGCGACGAGTTGCTGGCCTCGTTGCGGCGGGAGTTTTCGACGCTTCCCGGCACGAACGTGACGATCGGTCAGCCGATCTCACACCGCATCGATCACATGCTGTCGGGCACGCGCGCGAACATTGCGGTGAAGCTGTTCGGTGATGACCTGCTGACGCTGCGGCGGCTGGGCGAGACCGTGCGCGAGGCCGTCGCCAGTGTGCCCGGGGTGGTCGATCTGTCGCTCGAGCAGCAGATGAACGTGCCATTCGTGCGCTTCGTGCTCAATCGGCCGATGATTGCCCGGTACGGTCTGCGGCCGAGTGACGTCGCCGAGGCGATCGAAGCCAGCTTCGCTGGGGCGACGGTCGGACGCATCTTCGATCGCGGGACCGCGTTCGACCTCCTCGTCAAGTTCGACGCGGCGTCCGCTGCGGACTTCGATCGCATCGCCGATTTGCCGATCGATACGCCGGGCAGCGGACCCATCCCGGTGCGGCTCGTGGCCGACGTCAGGCGCGAAGAGGGTCCGAACATGGTGCTTCGCGAGAACGTGCAGCGCCGCATCGTGATCTCGTGCAATGTGGCCGGGCGCGACCTGGGCAGCGTCGTGCGGGATATTCAGGCGGCGGTGGCGCAGGACGTGTCGATGCCGGCCGGTTACCGCGTCGAGTACGGCGGCCAGTTTGAGAGCGAGCAGAGCGCGTCGCGGCGGCTGCTGGCGCTGGGGGTGCTGGCGATGGGCGGGCTGTTCCTGCTGCTTGTGCTCGCCTTCGGCAGGCCGCGAGACGCGCTGATTGTCATGGTGAATCTCCCGCTCGCGCTGATCGGCGGGGTGGTCGGCGTCTTCCTGTCGGGCGGCGTCTTGAACGTGGCGACGATGATCGGCTTCATCACGCTGTTTGGGATTGCGACGCGCAACGGGATCATGCTCGTGTCGCACATCCACCATCTGATGGAAGAGGAGGGAGTCACGGACTTCCGTGCGGCGGTCGAGCGTGGTGCGCGTGAGCGCCTTGTGCCGATTCTGATGACCGCAATGGCGGCCGGTCTGGCGCTGATTCCGCTGGCCCTTGGCGGCGGACAGTCGGGCAGCGAGATTCAGACGCCGATGGCGATCGTGATTTTGTGCGGATTGGTGACGTCGACATTCCTGAACATGGCGGTGGTGCCGACGTTGTATCTGAGATACGGAAGGTCCGCCTGAAGGCGGACACCACACTCGTACTGACCGGCTTCAGCCGGACCGGCACACGTAATGTCCGGCTTTAGCCGGACCGGGAGACAATTGAACGCTTATGCGTACTCTTCACTGGCTCTTTTTGATCAGCGTGCTGTTGTTCGTCTTCGGCATCGGGTTCGTGATTGCTGCCGGGCGCACGCTCCGGACCACGCCGGCAGCCTCCACCGCCACCGCTGCGCCGGCCGTGGCGCCCATCGCCACGGTCAAACAGGTCATGCGCGGGATCACGATGCCGGCGGCGGCCACCATCTGGGACTCGGTCAGCACGATCGTGGACCTGAAGGGTGTGACCGAGAAAGCGCCGCAGACCGACGCTGAATGGGCGGTCGTGGGGGCCAACGCCGCCGTCCTCGCGGAGTCGGCCAACATGCTGATGACCGGCGACCGCGTCGTGGACAAAGCGGACTGGATCAAGTTCGCGACCGCGCTGCGCGATTCGGCGCAGACGGCGCTGAAGGCTGCGGATGCGAAGGACGCGCCCGGTATTCTCGCCGTCGGTGAGGTGATCAACGCTTCGTGCGACGCGTGTCATCAACGCTATCAGCGCAATTGATCGCAGTGTCCGCGAGATCGTAGTGTCCGCCTTCAGGCGGACCAAGAGTCGCGAGATCGTAGTGTCCGGCTTTAGCCGGACCAACGGAGAAGGACAAGGATGAGACGAGTATTAGTGACGATTGGCGTCATCGCGGTCGGTTCGGTCGCGCTGAGCGCGCACGGCGTCTCCGGCAAGGACGCCGTGTTCCTGCAGGGGCTCGAAGGGCGCGCCATCATCCCGCTGATGTATCTCGGCGCCAAACACATGGTCACCGGCTACGACCATCTGTTATTCCTCGTCGGCGTGATCTTCTTCCTCTACCGGCCGAAGGACGTCCTCCTCTACGTGAGCCTCTTCACCATCGGCCACAGCCTGACGCTGCTGGGCGGCGTGCTTGGTGGTATTCACGCCAACGCGAATCTGATCGACGCGGTAATCGGCTTCTCCGTCGTCTACAAGGCTTTTGAAAACATGGATGGCTTCCGTAAGGTCTTTGGCGTCCAGCCGGACACGCGTGCCGCGGTGCTGGTCTTCGGCCTGTTCCACGGATTCGGCCTGGCCACCAAGCTGCAGGAGTTCGCGCTCTCGCCGCAGGGTCTCGTCGCCAACATCGTCAGCTTCAACGTCGGCGTCGAGCTCGGGCAAGGCCTGGCGCTGACCTTCATTCTCATTGCGCTGACGTTCTGGCGCACCCGGACTGGATTCCTGCATCATGCGTTTGCCACCAACGCGATCGTGATGGCGTGCGGATTCCTGCTGGTCGGCTATCAGCTGTCCGGATACTTCCTGGCTGCGTGATCATGACAACTCCCAATACCCAACTCCCAACTCCCAGCGTCCAGGTCCCACATTCCAACGAGGCGGTCATCGAGCCGCTCCTGGAGATCCGACATCGCCTGGCGGTAGCGTGTGGCGCGGCGCTGCTCGTCGCCGGCGTGCTGCTCGTGACCGTCATCCTGCCGGCTGAATATGCGATCGATCCGCTGGGGACTGGAGCCAGGCTCGGCTTGCTGCAGCTCGGCGAGACCGGCAAGCAGGTGGCCGCGCTTGAAGCGGGGAAGGGGGCGGCGGCGGGCGGCGTGCCGATCCTGGCGCCGCAGGAGACGACGTTCACGCAGGAGACCGTGACTTTTCAACTGAAGCCGAAGGAAGGGATGGAATACAAGTACCGGCTCGAGAAAGGGGAGTCGTTGCTCTATTCGTGGTCGTCGTCGGCGCCCATGAACACTGAGTTCCATGCGGAGCCCGACGGCGCGCCGCGAGGCTACGCCCAATCGTACGAGAAGAAGGATGGGATGACCGGCGCGTCAGGGACGCTGACCGCGCCGTTCGCGGGAATCCACGGCTGGTACTGGCAGAACACGACGGACCAGGACCAGACCGTGACGCTTTCGAGCGCGGGGTACTACAACCTCGCGCATGAGTTCCGAACAGATCAGCCGGTAAAGAACAAGAACTTCAAGTAAGACCTGCGGTTCACGCGTCCGTGTTCTCAGTTCCGGATTCGTGTTTCGGATCGGTGCAGCACACGGACGAGCAGCACTCCCGGGGGGCGACCGGTTTTTCAGCCCGCACGAACGCGCTCATGAACCGTCCGTCGATGTCCGCGAGTACCGCTTCGTCGGAGATTCCTGCGTCATCGAGGAAGTGTTTCGCGTCGGCAGCGCGGTAGATGCGTGTCGGTTCGACGTCCACGTTGCGGAACCCCGCGCGCGTCAGCTTGTCCCGGTAGCTGCGTTCCTCGAGCGCGCCGGCGACGCACCCGATCCAGAGCTCCATGCTGCGCCGAACGGCCTCTGGCATGTTCCCGCCGCGGATGACCACGTCGGACACCGCGAAGCGGCCACCGGGTTTCAAGACACGAAAGGCCTCAGCGATGACGCGATCCTTGTCTGCGGACAGATTGATCACGCAATTCGAGATGATGACGTCGACCGAGTTGTCGGCCAACGGAATATCCTCGATTTCGCCTTTCAGGAACTCGACGTTCGTCAGGCCGGATTTCTCCTGATTCTCGCGCGCAAGGGCGAGCATCTCGTCGGTCATGTCCAGGCCGTACGCTTTGCCCGTTGGCAGGACGCGTCTGGCCGACAGGAGCACGTCAATGCCGCCGCCGGACCCCAGGTCCAGCACCACGTCGCCGGGGTTCAGTGAAGCGAGTGCCGTGGGATTCCCGCATCCCAGCGACGCGAGCATCGCTTCCACGGGAAGCGCCGCCGCCTGCTGTTCGTCATAGAGATCCGACGTGATCGGGTCGCAACACGCCGACGTCCCGCACCCGCAGTTCGCTTTTGCGCCGCTGCGGACGCTGAGCGCCGCGTCTCCGTACTTCTGTTGAACGCTTGCCTTGAGTGAATCCATAACGCGCTCTTTAATATTCGTCTTGGCGAATATAGCGATGCCATGATATATATGTCAAGACGAATATATGAGCAGGGACGTCTCGAAAGCCCGGCCGGCAGTCGACCAGCTCGAGTCGCTCTTCAAGGCGCTGGCCGACAAAACACGGCTGCGGATCCTGGCCCTGCTCGGGAACAACGAAGTGTGCGTCTGTCACATCCACGACAGCCTGGGACTGCCGCAGCCGACGGTGTCACGCCATCTTGCGTATCTCCGACGTGCGGGACTTGTCGACACACGCCGCGATGGTGTGTGGATGCATTACCAGGTGGCCAGGTCCCTTGATCCGAACGCGCAGAGAGTGTTGACCGCGGCTGTGGAGGCTGTGACGAAGGCTCCGGCAACCGCGCAGGACCGGAAGCAGTTCCAGCGCGCCTTCGGTGAGCTGTATGTGCTGCCGACAGCCACGGGCGGATGTTGCTGCGCTCCGCGATCGGTGGCCGAGCCATGACGACCGTGACGGGAATGTGGCAGCGCGTGGCTTCGATCGCATGACGCCGACGTTGAGCCGGCGCGTGGCCGCCGAAGGCGTGGGCACCGCGATGTTGCTTGCCGCGGTGGTCGGTTCCGGGATCATGGCGGACCGCTTGTCTGGTGGAAACCAGGCGATCGCGCTGCTGGCGAATACCGTGGCGACCGGTGCTGGCCTGGTCGCACTGATCCTGACGTTCGGGCCGATCTCCGGCGCGCACTTCAATCCAGCAGTAACGGTGGCCGACGCGTGGCAGCGTGGCCTGGCCTGGAGCGACGTGCCGGGCTACGTCGGTGCGCAAGTTGTTGGTGCGGTCGTTGGCGTGTGGTCGGCACACGCGATGTTTCAGGAGCGACTGTTCATGCTGTCGCTGCACGCGAGAAGTGGCGTGGCGCAGCTGTTCAGCGAGTTCGTCGCCACCTTTGGTCTTCTCGCGGTGATCTGGGGATGTTCGCGACGTCGTTCCACGGCCGTACCGTTTGCCGTTGGGGCATACATCACGTCCGCGTACTGGTTCACCGCGTCGACATCGTTCGCGAATCCCGCGGTGACACTCGCACGCGCACTCTCTGATACCTTCGCCGGCATTCGGCCTGCCGATGTGCCCGGATTCATCGCCGCGCAGTTCGCCGGCGCGATGGTGGCAACGATGCTCTTCCGCTGGCTCGTGCCGGCGTTGCCCGACACGGCGAATCAAGTGGTCGTACCACATTCCGGCGGGACGCAATGAAGACGGTCTTGTTCGCCTGCGTCCACAATGCCGGGCGATCACAGATGGCGGCGGCGTTGTTCAACAGCCTGGCGAATCCGACCGAGGCTCGTGCGGTGTCAGCGGGGACGGATCCGGGAACGCAAGTTCATCCGGAAGTCATGGCAGTGATGAACGAAGTCGGGATCGACCTGTCTAACGCTACGCCGACGACGCTCACCCCAGAACTCGCCGGAACCGCCAACATGCTGATCACCATGGGGTGCGGAGATGCGTGCCCGTACGTGCCTGGATTGATTCGCGACGATTGGCCGCTCGCGGATCCGAAGGGCAAGTCGCTCGACGAGGTGCGATCGATTCGCGACGACATCCGGCGCCGCGTCGACGCGCTCATCACGAAGGAACGATGGTAGGGGGGCCCTCCCGTAACGGCCGTTGAAACCACGCCACGTCGTGCCATCGCCCGAACTTCCAGCCGACTGAACGGAACGTCCCAATCGGTTCGAATCCCATCGCCGAGTGGAGCCGTACGCTTGGTTCGTTCGGGAGTGTGATCCCCGCGAACGCATTGCAGAAGCCCTTGTCGGCGAGATCCACAAACAGGGCGTCATAGAGCGTACGTCCGATTCCTTTGCGGTGATGATCGCGGTGGACATACGCGGACACTTCAACCGACCAGCGGTACGCCGCTCGCGTGCGGTGCTCGGAGCCGTACGCATAGCCGACGATGGCATCGTCCAGTTCAGCGACGAGCCACTGCCACCGCGATCGAGACTTTTCGATTCGTGACGCGATGTCGTCCACGCCGGGGGCGGTGTCTTCGAACGAGATCGTCGTCTGTTCGACGTACGGCGCGTAGATACCTGCCACCGCTGCGGCGTCGTGCGGCAACGCAGGGCGAACGGTGATGGTATGCACGACGTGAATTGTACGGTTTAAGGCGTAGAATTCCGGTGTGAGGTCGCCGCGGTGGATCGCGCTCGCAGTCGCCGCACTGTCCTGGGCGGTTCTCGCGGTGAACGCCCAGGATTTACACGACATCCCGCTGTCGCATCCCGCCATCGGCTACGGACCGTCGACGACCGACCCCGTGGCCGTCATGCTTCGCGACCCAAAGATCCGCGCGCAGCTGGACTCGACGGACCGGGAGCATTTGCTGAAGACGCTGCTGGACGCGCTCTCGATTCCACAGGAATCGCAGATGCTGGTCTTCCTGAGCGGCAGCCTGCAGGGGCAACGTATCAATAAGGGCAATCCCCGGGCGCTCTACTTCAACGACTCCGTTTCCGTCGGCTGGGTACGCGGCGGCTTCATCGAAATCGCCGCGCAGGATCCGACGCAGGGCACGGTCTTCTACACCGCCGGCGCGTCGTCCCAATCACTGTTCGTGCGCGAGAACGATCGGTGCCTGTCGTGCCATTTCGGCGGACGGACTGGTGACGTGCCCGGCATGATCGAACGCAACGGACACATGCGACCGCTCGATCAGCGCTGGGGAGGGTGGTACGTGACCGGCCAGCTCGGCGGTCTGCGTCACCTCGGGAATGTTGATCAGGCGACGTTTCTGAAGCATCCCGAGGTGCGAGCGCCCGACCAGCTGTTGTCGCTCGACACCACATTCGACACCAGCGGCTACCTGACGTCACACAGCGACGTCGCTGCGCTGCTGGTGTTCGAGCATCAGATGCAGATGATGAATCTGCTGACGCGCCTCGGATGGGAGACGCGAGTTGCACAACAGGAAGGTCGACTCGATGCACAACGGTCGGTCATTCGAGATCGGGTCGAGCAGGTGGTCGACTACATGTTGTTCGTCGACGAAGCGCCGATCCCGTCACCGATTACCGGCTCCTCCCAGTTCGCGGCTGTCTTCAGCGGCCGTGGCCCGCACGACCAGAAAGGGCGCTCGCTGTATCAGCTCGATCTCAAGACGCGGCTGATGCGCTATCCCTGCAGCTACATGATCTATTCGGAACAGTTCGATCAGTTGCCCGTCGCGGCCAGGACCGCTGTCTACCAGCGACTGTTGGCCGTCCTCTCGGGAGCCGAACGTAACCGCAAGTATCAGCACCTCTCGCGTGCTGACCGCAACGCCATCATCGAAATCCTGCGGGCGACGAAACCCGATCTGCCTTCTGCGCGCGCATAGCGCCGCACCGCCGCTCGATGTCGGTCTGGTTACGTTCCCGTCACGGGCAGCAGAGCACGCTGGCGTTCCGTAAAGATGTGCCGAATGATGTCGGCGAGCGTGCCGGGGGCCGAGTGCTTCACCACAAATGCTGCGGCGCCCGCCTGCAAGGCGACTTGCCGGATCTGCATATCGTCGAACGCGGTCGCGATGACAACGTCCGTCTCCGGCGCAGCCTGTCTGACGCGACGACAGACGTCAAGGCCGTTGATGTCGGAGAACATCAGATCCACAACCAGGACATCGGGCCGCAGCCGGAGGGTGGCTTCGATGGCACGCGCGCCATTCGATGCGCTGCCGATCACTGCGCACGATTTTTTCAGCAACCGGTGGAAGCCGACCAGAATCAGAGGATGATCGTCCGCGAGCAGTACTCGAGGCCGGCGGTGGAGAGGCGACCCTTCTACAGGCACGTCAGTTCCCGGTTCGCGAATCATAGACGGTTCTGTGCACGCGCGCACGCGAGAACGCAGATGCTGAAGACGAGTATTTTTCTTGGCGTTCTCCTCAGCGTTCCAGCACTGGCATCGGCCCAGCCGGCCATTGCCGGCTCTGTTCGCGACCAATTCGGGACGGCTTTAGAGGGCGTCACCGTCGAGGTCGCTGGCCCGGCCCTGATCGAGAAGGTCCGCACGACGACCACCGACGAGAATGGGCGCTATCGCGTCGACGACATGCGTCCCGGCGTTTATCGGATCCGTTTCACGAGTGAGGGGTGGCAAACGCTCGTGCTGGAGCGCGTTGAGTTGCGTGGTTCGTTCACGGCGGACATCGACGCCGAGCTGTCGCTCGGCGATTTCACTCAGGCGCTGACCGTCGTCGCCAATCTTCCGGTCATCGACATGCGCAGCGCAAAGCGGGAGATCACCGTCAGCGGTGATCTCGTCCAATCGCTGCCGACCGCACGCGGCTACAACGCCCTGATCGTCCTGGTGCCCGGCGTCGTGACGAACACCAACGATACGGTAGCGGGGCCGGCCGCCACGGCGTTTCCATTTCATGGCGGCCGGACGAGCGAGGGACGGCTGCTTATCGACGGCTTGACCGTCGGCAGTCCGCCCGCGGGAAACGCGGCAACCATCTTCGATCTGGACATCGGCCAGGCCGAAGAGGTGACCTTCACAACGACTGGTGCACTCGGTGAATCCGAAACCGGAGGCGTCGCGGTCAACGTCATCCCGAAAGCGGGCGGCAACACGCGGCAGAGCTCCCTGTTCGGTGGCGGTTCCGGGCCGAAGCTGCAGGCCGACAATCTCACGGCGCCGCTGATCGCGCAGAACGTTTCGCCGAACGCCCGGTTCACGAAGGCGTACGACGTCTCGGGGACGATTGGCGGTCCCATCGCCACCGACCGGGTGTGGTACTTCGGTGGCGCACACCTTGGCGCCAACACCCGGCCAAGCACGAACGTTTACTACAACCGCAACGCCGGTCGTCCCGACGAGTGGCTGTATGTTCCGGACCGCAGCCGACCCTCGTATTCGGATCGAACCTTCGAAAAGGGCAGTGTGCGCCTGACATGGCAGGCGACGCCCCGCAACAAAATCAGCGGCCTCTGGGATGTGCAGGAGACCTGCCGCAAATGCACCGGGGCGACAGCAGGACAGGCCGAGCCGCAACGGATATCGCCTGAAGCCGTCGGCGTCCTTGGCCGGCGGCTGGACGTGACCCAGGTGGCGTGGTCGTCGCAGGTCAACGATCGGCTGCTGCTGGAAGTGGGCTACGGTGGCACCTTCTTCGGTGTTGGCAACTTCGAGCGGGATCCGAACCCGACGCGGGATCTCGTTCGAGTGGTGGAACAGTGCGCGAGCGGGTGTGCCGCAAACGGTGGCATACCGGGCCTGACCTATCGATCGCAGGACTACAGCGTCGCGCACACGGGTTCGTACCTCTGGAAGGGATCCGTCTCCTACGTGACCGGGGCGCACACCCTGAAAGTCGGCTATCAGCACACCTTGATGACCGACGACCGCACCTGGATCACGAACACCCAGAACCTCACATATCGGTTCGACAATGGACGGCCGAACCAGCTCACGCAGTCGATCTCGCCGTGGGTCAACGACGCGCGGGTCGGTTGGGACGCGGTGTTTGCGCAGGAGGAGTGGACCCACGGCCGGGCGACGGTGCAGACCGCCCTGCGGTTCGATCGCGCGGGCAGCTGGTTTCCCGAGCAGGTACTCGGCCCATCGAGATTTCTGCCGGTGCCGATTGTCGTCCCCGAGACGCGAGGCGTCGACAGCTACACGGATATTTCACCGCGATTCGGCATCGCGTACGACGTGACGGGAAACGGCGTCACAGCTATCAAGATGAGCATCGGCCGGTACCTCGAGGGCGCTGGCGCCATGGGTACCTATGCGAACGCCAACCCGACGCTGCGGATGCCGCAAACCACCATGGTGTTCGGCACCGCGGGTGTGACGCGGTCATGGATCGACGACAATCGCAATCTCGTGCCCGACTGCGACTTGCTGGCACCGGGCACACAGGACCTGCGCGGCACTGGCGGCGACTTTTGCGGCGCGCTGTCGAATGAGAACTTCGGCAGGAACGTACTGACCAACTCGTTCGACCCCCGCGTCCTGTCCGGCTGGGGTGTTCGTCCCTCGGATTGGAACCTGACCGTCTCGCTGCAGCAGAAGCTAAGTCGGCGATCGTCTATGGACCTGAGTTACACGCGGCGCTCCTATCGTGGCTTCACGGTGCTCGACAATCTGTCGCTGCAGTCTGAAGATCTGACTCCCTTCAGCATCGTCGCGCCTTCGGACCCGCGGCTGCCTGGTGGAGGAGGCTACGTTGTCTCAGGTCTGTACGATGTCGTTCCTGGAAAATCGGGGCAGGTGAACAACTACGTGACCGATTCGACGTCGTATGGGAAGTGGCGGCAGTACTTCAGCGGCGTTGACGTGACGCTGAACATGCGCGTCGGCGGAGGGTTTGTTCTGGTTGGCGGCACCAGCGTCGGTCAGACCGTTGCGGACAACTGTGCGGTTCGCGCGCGCTTGCCAGAGCTTGCCACGACGATGACCGGCACGACCGCGTTCGGCGCCGGCCTGATGACCTCGTCTGTCTCGCCGATGAGCCCGTATTGTCACGTCGCATTCGGCATCGCCCCGCAATTCAGAGGGTTCTCGTCGTGGATCGTGCCAAAGGTGGACGTGCAGGTGGCCGCAACGATCCAAAGCAAACCCGGAGCGATGCTCGCGGCAAACTATGCGGTCCCGAATGCGGTTGTGGCGCCGTCGCTGGGCCGCGACCTGTCCGGCGGCGCATCCAACGCGACGGTCAACCTGCTCGCGCCCGGGGCGATGTACGGCGATCGCGTCAATCAGCTCGACCTGCGACTCGGCAAGATCCTCAGGTACAACGAGTCGCGCACTCGCGTGGCCGTTGACATCTACAACGCGCTGAATTCCAGTGCCGTCCTGACCTACAACAATGCGTTCGTGCCTGGCGGTCCCTGGCTCCAGCCACTGACAATCCTCACCCCGCGCATGTTCAGAATCTCAGCGGAAGTCGAGTGGTGAGCATGCTGATGACCCGGAGGCAGGCAATACGTCCGCGTGTGCTGGCAACCGTTCTCCTGCTGTTGGGAGGGCTGGCAGATCGGCCCGCCGGGGCGGCGGACCACAAGCAGGTCCTGGTGCTCTACTCGACGCGGAGCGATGCGCAGTTTTCAATCGTCGGAGAGAACGAGCTGACCCGGACGCTGTCGAGAGGTCTCGACGGTCAGCTCGACTACTACTCGGAGTTCGTCGATCAGTCGACGTTCCCCGCGGAGGCGTATCGGGAGCCGTTCCGTGAATTCCTGCGTGTGAAGTACCAAGGCGTGCGGTTCGATCTGGTCATCGCATTGCAGGCCAGAGCCGTCGATTTCGTCGAGCGTCAGCGCGACCTCTTTGGCGATGTCCCGGTCGTGTTTCTTGCCAACGCGCAGACGCAATCGCGGATGTCGAATGCCACGGGCTTGATCAATCCGCGGAACTTCACCGGAACCCTGACGCTGATCCGTCAGCTCCAGCCTGACGTGAACCAGATCTTCGTGGTGACCGGTGCCGCGGCTGTCGATCGTGAGTTCGAACGCGATGTGCGGCGGCAATTCGACTCGGCTCATAGTCCGTTCACGTTCACGTATTTGTCCGGTCTGAGCAGCGAAGCGCTGGAGCACCGGCTCTCAAAGTTGCCGCCACATTCTGCCGTGTACTACATCCTGGTGGACGAGGACGGCGATGGCAAACGGTTCCATCCACTTGAGTACCTGGAACGCGTGTCGGCTGCTGCGAACGCGCCCACGTACTGCTGGGTCGATTCGGCGATGGACCGCGGGGTTCTCGGCGGACACCTCTACAGCCAGAAACACGTTATCGAGCGAGTGGGGCAACTGGCGCTGCGCGTACTGGCCGGCGCGCCGGTTGACAGCATTCCGATATCGACGCTCGAGTTGAATACCAATCAGCTCGATTGGAGACAGTTGCGCCGGTGGGGCATCAGCGAGGGGCGAGTTCCCGCTGGTACGCTCGTCAGCTTTCGTGAGCCGACGGCGTGGGACACCTACAAGGCCTACATCGTCGCTGCCGCTGCGCTCCTGATCGTGCAGAGCTCGCTGATCGCGGGCCTGTTGCTACAGTGCCGGCGCCGGCGCCGCGCCGAACAGGAATTGCGTGGCAGTCAACGTGAGCTGCGCAACAGCGTCGAGCGCAATCGTGCCCTTGGTGCGCGTCTGTTGATGGCGCAGGATGGTGAGCGCGCGCGCATCGCGCGCGAGCTGCACGACGACATCTGCCAGCGCATGCTGGTCCTCACCATCGAGCTCGAGTCACTTGGACACTCCGGCAGCGACATCACCGTCGCACAGGACGCGGTGACGGTTGCGCGCGACATTTCCAGGAGCCTGCACGACCTCTCGCATCGCCTGCATCCGACCCGCCTGGGGTTGGTCGGCATCGTGGGTGCACTCGATCATCTCGTGAGCGAACTCTCGCGCGGCGGCATCCCGATCGTCTTCACGCATGGCCATGTGCCGGCAGCGCTCTCGCCGGATGTAATGTTGTGTCTGTTTCGCGCAGCACAGGAGGCGCTGCACAATGCGGTCAAGTACAGCCGCGCCAGGCGCGTGTCCGTTCGATTGTCCGGTGGAATCGACACGCTGACGCTCGAGATCTCCGACGATGGCGTAGGGTTCGACGTCGAGAGCGCATGGAGCAGGGGGCTCGGCCTGATCAGCATGGCCGAGCGTCTCGAGACGAGTCGCGGCTCGCTCCAGGTCTGGTCCCGACCCGGTGAGGGAACGCGGATCACCGCTGTCGTGTCAGTCGATGAAGTCGAGAAATTGGATGCGACGGTTGGGGATCCCCTTGGAATGAGCGTGGTCTGACGTGTACCCGGTTCTGTTTCGCATCGGTTCGTTTGAGATCACGAGTTTCGGCGTCCTCGTGGCGATCGGTGCACTCGTCGGCATCTGGGTCTTTCAACGTGAGCTGAGGCGCAGCGGGCTGCCCGAATCGGGCGTCGATGCGGCGGTGGCGGGCGTGCTCGGCGGACTCCTTGGCGCGAAGCTGCTCTGGACGATTGAACACACCGGCCAGGAGCCGCTCGCCAATCTCCTCTTCAGCCGCGGCGGCATGAGCTGGTTTGGTGGACTCCTTGGCGGCGTCGGCGCCGGCGTCTTGATGCTGCGCCGCAGGGGAGTTCCGCTGATGGCGGGATTGGCCGCGGCCGCACCTGGACTCGCGATGGGTCACGCGATCGGTCGCATCGGCTGTTTCCTTGTCGGCGACGACTACGGACGTCCCAGCGATCTGCCGTGGGCCGTCGCTTTTCCGAAGGGCTTACCGCCAACCGATATTCGAGTCCATCCAACTCAACTGTACGAGATGGTTTTGCTACTCCCGATCGCCTGGCTGCTGATTCGCTGGCGTCGAGACGGTGTCGCCGACCGCCTGGTGTTTGGACGGTATCTGGTGATGGCGGGAGTGGTTCGGTTCGCGATCGAGTTCATCCGCGTGAACGAACCCGTCCTGGGCTCGTTCACGCTCGCTCAGCTCATCTCGGCCGGAATCACGATCGCCGGGATCGCGTTGATTGCGACCAGCCGACCGACCTGGGGTCCGGCGAAAGCCGGACACCACAAGCCGGACACTACGGCTTAACTACCGCTTAGTAGTCGCGGCGCGACTTCTTCACTCCACGCTCCACGGCTCCGGCCACCTTGCGTCCAGCTTCGCCTGCGCGGCTGCGAAGATGGCCAGCGGCCTGATTGACCTCGCCCTTCGCGCGCATCTTCTCGTTGCCTGTCGCGCGTCCGACGATCTCCTGGCCGACGCCCTTGATCTTCTGTCCGGTTCCCTTGATCTCCTGCTCGGCCGACTTCTTGCGGAATGTGCCCATTTGCTCTCTCTCCAGCTTTTCTTCCGCCTCCAGGCGGAAGTCACCATCAGATGAACCTTCAAGAGCCGTTCCGCTTTCGTTTCTGCCGTGACGTCTACAGACGCACGGATCGAAGCCTCAGGGCATTCGCGATCACTGATACCGAGCTGAAACTCATGGCCGCCGCAGCGATCATCGGGCTCAGCAGCAGCCCGAACCACGGATAGAGCACGCCGGCGGCGATCGGAACGCCGAGTGCGTTATAGACGAACGCGAAGAACAGATTCTGTCTGATGTTGCCCATCGTCGCCGCACTCAGACGACGGGCGCGAACGATTCCTCGCAAGTCACCGCGCACGAGCGTCACGCCGGCGCTCTCGATCGCCACATCGGTACCAGTGCCCATCGCGATGCCGACATGCGCTTGAGCCAGGGCTGGAGCATCGTTGATTCCGTCGCCTGCCATCGCGACGACATGCCCTTCGTCCTGCAGGCGTTTGACCATCGCGGCCTTCTGATCGGGCAGCACGTCCGGAATGACCTCGTCGATTGCGAGTCTGCGGGCGACGGCTTCGGCAGTGGTGCGGCTGTCGCCGGTCATCATCACCACCCGGACACCTTCCTGATGGAGACGGGCGATCGCGTCCGCGGTCGTCTCCTTGATCGGATCTGCCCCCCCAATGAGTCCCGCCAGCGCACCGTCGACAGCAATAAACATGACTGTCTGGCCGTCGTGCCGCAGGCCCTCCGCACGTGCCAGGGTGTTGTCGCCCGGATTGATCCGGAGGTCCGCCAGCAGTTGGAGATTCCCGAGCGCGACGTCATGGCCTTCGATGCGGCCACGTACACCCTTGCCTGTGATCGACTCGAACGTCTCAGCAGAGCCTGGCGCGATCCCGCGCTCAGAGGCGGCGGCGACGATTGCCGCCGCCAAGGGGTGTTCGCTGCCGCGTTCGAGCGCCGCGGCAAGCCTCAGCAGTGCGGACTCGTCCCATGTGGAAGCCGGCGTCACCGAAACCACTTTCGGCTTTCCCAGCGTCAGCGTTCCCGTCTTGTCCACGACGAGCAGGTCGACTGTGCGGAGGACTTCGACCGCTTCGGCATTCTTGAAAAGCACACCGGCCGTCGCGCCTTTGCCGGTTGCGACCATGATCGACATCGGCGTGGCCAGCCCCAGCGCGCACGGGCAGGCGATGATCAGGACGGCGACCGCGTTGATAATCGCGTGCGCCAGTCGCGGCTCCGGCCCGACCGTAGCCCAGACAATCGCGGTCACGATCGCGACGGCGATGACGGCCGGCACGAAGTAGCCGGCGACGACGTCGGCCAGCCTCTGAATGGGAGCGCGGCTGCGCTGCGCCTGGGCCACCATGTTGACGATGTGTGCGAAGAGCGTGTCGGCGCCGACGCGTTCTGCACGCATCACGAGCGATCCCGTCCCGTTGACGGTGGCGCCGATGACCGTGTCGCCTTCGTGCTTTTCCACCGGGATCGGTTCGCCGGTCACCATCGACTCGTCGATGGCGCTTGTTCCCTCGAGAACGATGCCGTCCACAGGTAACTTCTCGCCCGGACGAACTCGCAGGCGATCGCCGACATGCACCTGGTTGAGCGGCACATCCTCATCGTTGCCGTCGGCGCGAACGCGCCGCGCCGTCTTGGGCGCGAGGCCCAGCAAGGCCCGAATGGCCGCGCCGGTCTGACTGCGTGCCCGCAGCTCCATGATTTGCCCGAGCAGCACGAGCGTGACGATGACTGCGGCGGCCTCGAAGTACACGCCAACCCGGCTGCCTTCCATGCGGAACGAATGCGGAACGAGCGATGGGAACGCCGTTGCGACGAGGCTGAAGACGTAGGCCACGCCAACGCCCAGCGCAATCAGCGTGAACATGTTCAGGCTGCGGTTGACCAGCGACTGCCACCCCCGGACGAAGAACGGCCATCCGCCCCAGAGCACCACAGGTGTGGCCAGCGCCAACTGGACCCAGTTCATCCCGGAGGGTGGCACGAGCCGCTCCACCAGGTTGCCGGGGAGGAATTCGCCCATCGCCAACAGCAGCGTCGGGATCGTCAATGCGACGCTGATCCGGAACCGCCGCGTCATGTCGTCGAGTTCCGGATTGCCCTCGTCTTCGAGCTGGATCATCCGCGGCTCGAGAGCCATGCCGCAGATCGGGCACGACCCCGGCGTGCTACGGACGATCTCCGGATGCATCGGACAAGTCCATTCGCTGACGCCCGCTGGCAGTGGCTGTGGGCTGACGCCCGCTGGCATCGGCTGTGGTGCGCCTCGCTCGTGGTGGTGTCCGGCTTCAGCCGGACTCCTCAAGAAACGCTCAGGGTCAGCGCGGAACCGATCGAGGCAGCTCTTGTTGCAGAAGTAATAGGTGTGTCCGTTATGCACGACCTCGCCGACGGACTTCGTCGGCGAAATTGTCATCCCGCAAACGGGATCGACGACAGCAGGCTGGGACTCCGGCATCTTCATTCTGAGCAGTTCCCCAAGAGTATAGATGCCGGTCGCGTACCTCACGGTTCAGGGCTGGCCGGAATCGCATTGTTGGATTTCATGGCACGAATGATTCTTAGGGGCTGACGATGCGGAGAACACGATGATCCGTGTGGTGTGCGTTGGACTGGTCGTGGTAGTGCTGACGTCGAATTGTGCTCCGCGGGTGCATCGAATGCGTAACAGTCTCCCCGCGGATGTGCAGATCGGCATGTCGCGCGTGGACGACGTCTGGGTTGCCGGGTTTATCTCTCAGCCGGGGAGGGACAAGGTTGACCTCAACGTCGAGACGGTTCGACTGCTGCGACAAGACCTTCGGCGGCTATCTAACGCCCGGGTTGTCGACGCAGAACCGTTGAGCCTCGCCGACCAGGCGGTGTTCGATGACGCGGCGTACTGGCGACGACAAGCGGAGGATCGTCGCGCCGGACTGGTCGTCACCGGCATCGTCCGGCTGCTGCTCGCGCCTGCACAGGTGGTGCAGCGAGGACGCCGGACGGCCTATCTTGGGCAATCGGGGCGCACGCTCGACGCGACGGTCGTTGTCATCGATGGTCGCAGCGGCAAGATCGTGGCGCGCCAGACGCTGCCGCGGCGCATGCGCTATGCCAGCGACGGCATTGCGTCCGGCCTGTCGCTGTATTTCGAGATGATGGAGCAAGCGCGGCCCGACTGGCTTCGCGCCATCTCGGCTCGAGCGGCCGCTGAATGAACTGTGAAACAATTGACGGGCAATGCGGTTGCTCGCCCTCTTCCTCGCCCTGACGATGACAGGTCCGGCGGTCACGTCGCTCGTGTGCGACTGGGCGTGCGCCGCGAAGCACCAGGTCGTGACGGCGTCCGTCGGTGGCTGCCATGAACACGGCACCGACGCGTCGACGCCAACGATGGCGCGCGGACATCAGTGCCACGAGGTGTCGACGGCGCCAGAGTCAGTTCTGACGAGCACGCCGCAGGTCCCCGGCCTGGTGGACGTTGCCGATCCGTCCCTGGCGATCGAGGCATCCGCTCGCCAGCGAAATCGTTCAGCCGATCATCTTCAAAGCCCATTTCACGCTCCGCCTCCGCTCCTCATCCCGCTCCGAATCTGATCCTGCACCCGTAGTGTCCGGCTTTAGCCGGACCTGAGGCGTCCGCCTTCAGGCGGACGGCAACGGTAACGTCCGGCTGCGGCCGGACTCTCTGACCCCATGGAGCGGTCATGCGATTTTGGTTTTCATTTCTCCTCGGATCGGTGTTGCTGCTGTCGGGCAACGCATTTGCCCAGGACCATCAACACGGTGCCGGGCCACAACCGCCGGCGGCGGAACAGCATCAACACGAGCACACAGCGGCGGCACCGAGTCTCTTTACGGCAAACGAGGGCTCGGGCACGGCGTGGCTTCCGGCAACGACCGACATGTATGCGTTGCATGGCCGTGCTGGTTCGTGGGAGCTGATGTGGCACGGCAACGCATTCCTCCAGTACCTGCACGAGGATGCGAACGAGCATCGTGGGTCGAGTCAAACCGGCAGCATCAACTGGCTGATGGTGATGGGGCGCCGGGAAGTGGGCCAGGCGCGCGTCGGCCTGCGCGCCATGATCAGTCTCGAGCCAGCGACGATTGGCGGATGCGGGTATCCCGACCTGCTCGCCACGGGTGAGTTGTGTGACGGCGACTCGATTCACGATCGTCAGCATCCCCATGACTTTCTGATGGAACTGGCGGGCGACTACGAGCGCCCGCTACGCGGTCACATGCGATGGCAGTTGTATGGAGGCCTTGCTGGCGAGCCGGCGCTCGGTCCCGTTGCCTTTCCTCACCGTCCATCGGCGATGCCGAATCCGCTGGCGCCAATCGGCCATCACTGGCTGGACGCGACGCACATCGCCTTCGGCGTTGTGACGGCGGGCGTCTTCACGTCGCGGTGGAAGGCGGAAGGATCGGTGTTCAACGGGCGTGAGCCGGATGAAGACCGCTGGGATCTGGATCTGGCCGCGTTGAATTCGTTTTCAGGCCGCTTCTCTTTTGCCCCGACTCCGGATTTCGTTCTTCAGGTATCAGCCGGGCATCTGACCGACGCAGAACCGGGTGAGGGCACACTGCCTCGCAAGGATGTCGATCGCGTCACCGCCTCGGTGATTTACCAGCGCCGGTTCGGCACAGGGAAGATGTGGGCCAATACGATTGCCTGGGGGCGCAACGAGGAGGTGGGCATTGCATCGCACGCGTTCCTCGCTGAAACCAGTGTGACGCTCGCCGAGCGAGACGTGTGGTTTGGCCGATTCGAGATTGGAGGCAAACCCGCGCATGATCTGCACATCCACGAGTTGTTCAACGACGTGCTGACGGTCGGGAAGCTGCAAGGTGGGTATACGCGCTACCTCGCCAGCGCGTACGGACTGCTGCTTGGCGTCGGCGGCGAACTGTCGGCGGGCTTCGTGCCGAAAACGATCGAGCCTCAGTACGGCAGTCGCGCGAATCTCGGCGTCGGCTTTTTCGTGACTGTCCGGCCAGGCCCGCACAGAATGTAGCCGTGGCGTCGTTCTTTGCCTGGCTTGAAAGCACGCGCGTGGCGCTCGCCGTGCGCGACACGCTGCTGCTCAACGCCGGCCTGAGCGGCGTGCACCTGATCGGCTTCGCGCTGACGACCGGCGGCGCGCTGGTCGCGAATCTGAACCTGCTGGGGGTGCTGTTCCCCGGTCGGCCTCCGATCGAGGTCACGCGGCCTGCCAGCCGCGGCATCGCGCTGGGTCTGCTGATCAGCGGCGCGACAGGCGTGTTTCTGTTCGCGCCGCGGGCCACCGCTGCCAGCGTGAACGGGATCTTTCAGCTGAAGATGGCCCTGCTCGTCACGGCCGTGCTGTTTCATGTGTTCGTTCACCGCCGCGTGGCGCGCGCGACCCGGCACGTTCACCTGTCTGGGCCATCTGCGGTCGCGTGGTCACAGACGACACAGCGTGCGACGGCGATTGTGGGCCTGTTGCTGTGGACCGGGCTCGCGTTGTCCGGCTGCGCGTTCATCCTGCTGGAGTAGGGCGCCCCTTCAGGGGTGCCGACTGGCTATGTCGATACACCCGTTTCTCGAATGGCTCGAAGCCACGCCGGTCGGCGTGATGATCAAGGAATCGGCCTGGGGATTTCCGATCACAGTGGCCGTCCACATCATGGGCATCATGCTGTCGGTGGGCACGCTGGTGTGGTTCGATCTGCGACTGCTCGGCGTGAGCATGACCGGGTACCGCGCGTCGCTGATGTACAAGCGGCTGGCGCCATGGATGGTCACCGGCTTCGCGGTGATGTTCGTCACCGGCCTGATGCTTGTCACCGCGTATGCGACCGCGGCGTACAGCAACCTCTACTTCCGGATCAAGGTCTCTGCGATGGTCGTCGCGGCGATCAACGCCTTCGTCTATCACCGATACACCGAGCGCCGGATCGCGTTGTGGGACGAGTCCGCAGCGCCACCGAAGGGGGCTCGTGTCGCCGGCCTCCTCTCTATTTGCGTCTGGGCCACGGTGATCGTCGCCGGGAGGATCATGTCGTACACGATGTTCTGAGCACAGCCGTTCACAATTCTCTGTTCTCAGTTCGGTGTTCGGTTTCCCGTTCCCGGTTCCCGGTTCGACCTGCCGAGGCATAATCTGTCAGCCATGCGAAACACGGTTCTGATCGTGACGATCGCAGTCGTTTGTGCCGGCGCCATCGGGCTCCGGGCGCAACAGGCACCGCAGCCGCGGATCTGGCAGGGCGTCTACACGACTGCTCAGGCGGAGCGCGGCAAGGCGGCGTTCCTCGCGTCCTGTCAGCGCTGTCATAACGCCGATCTGTCTGGCGACCGTGGGCCGGCCCTGAAGGGCGAGCGCTTCATGACCACGTGGGGGGGCGGCGGCGTCGGACGTCTGTTCGAGAAGATCCGCGACACGATGCCGGTGTTTGCCACCAGCACCATCGACGAAGCCACCAAGCTCGACATCGTCACGTTCATCCTGCAGACCAACGGCTTCCCGACTGGCAGCAAGGAGCTGGCGGTCGACGAGCTCGATGCGATTCAGATCCTGGCGCGTGGCGAGCAGCCGAAAGCGCAGAATTTCGCGCGTGTGCAGGTGGTGGGATGCCTGGCTCGCGCGGAAGAGAATCGGTTCGTCCTCACGAACGCATCCGAGCCTGTTGCGGCGGCGTCGGACAACACCTCTTTGCCTCTCCCGACGTCAGGCAGCGGCCGCGTCGTGCTGCTGAATGCAGGGCCGTTCAATCCCGCAAGCCAGGTGGGGCAGCGTGTCGAGGCACGCGGGCTGGTCTACCGCGACGAGCGCGACACGCTCCTGACGGTGTCCGCGCTGAAGGCGGTGGGCGGCTGCGGCCCGAATACCCGGGAGCCTTGAAGACCAGCGCTCGACGCTTCGAGATTTCTCGACCAGGCGATACGCCTTTGCGATCTTCGTGCTCTTCGCGATCTTAATGGTTTCGTTTGGTCCGGCTGAAGCCGGACACTACGGTGTACGTCCAAACACCTGCAGCAGGCCGAGCGTCAGCCATGGCACGTAGGTGATCAGCAGTACGCCGAGCGCCAGGATGCCCAGCATCGGCAGTGTCGCCCACGTCACCTCGAGCACCGGCTTCTTGAACCGGTACGACGCCAGGAGCAGGTTCAACCCGAGTGGCGGGTGCAGGTAGCCGAGCTCCAGATTGGCGATGAAGATGATGCCCAGGTGGACGTAGCTGATCGCATACGCATCCGCCAGCGGCAGCAGCAGCGGCACGACGACGACGATCGCCGAGAAGATGTCCATCACCGTGCCGACCAGCAGCAGGAAGACGTTGAGCGCCAGCAAGAACGCCCACTTCGACTGGATGTGCGCCTGCGTCCACTCAATCAGGTGCGTCGGCACCTGCGCGTTGACCAGGTAGTTCGTCAGGCCGACGGCGATTGACAGGATGACGAGCACGCCGCCAACCAGCGCCACACACTCGCCGGCAACGCGCACGATCGCACTGAACGACGGGACGTCGCGGTGCACGAACCGCTGCACGATGAGCGCGTAGAGCGCCGCAATTGCCGCCGACTCCGACGTCGTCGCGTAGCCGCCAAAGAGCGCCCAGAGCACGACGATCGGCAGCGCCATCTCCCACTTCGCGTTCCAGAGGGCGGAGCCCAGTTCGCCGAAACGGAACGGCGATCGAGCCGCCTTGCTCTTGATCGCCTCCCGCACTCCCAGTGCGGCGAGGAGTGCCAGCATCAGGACCCCCGGCACGATGCCGCCGATGAACAGGTCCTCGATCGCGACCTGCTGCGCCACGATGCCGTAGAGGATCAGCGGGACGGAGAGCGGGAACAGGAGGCCGAGCGAGCCGGAGGCCGTCAGCAGCCCGATCGCGAACCGCTCGCGGTAGCCTTCCTTCAGGAGCGCCGGCAGCAGCAGGCCGCCGAGCGCGAGGATCGTGACGCCGGATCCTCCCGTGAAGAGCGTAAAGAACGCACACAGGGTCGCCGCGGCAACTGCGGTTCCGCCCGGCGCCCAACCGAACAGCGCGCGCAAGGCGCGCAGCAGGCGAGTGGACGACTGGCCTTCAGCCAGAAGGAATCCGGTGAGCGTGAAGAGCGGGATCGCCGCGAGGTTTGCCGCGGGCGAGGTCAGCTCTTCGTAGGCTTTGATCAGCGGCACGATCGGCCGCGTGCCGTCGATGAAGAACGCGACCATGGCGATGCCGCCAAGCAGCGCAAAAATCGGCGTGCCCAGGACCCCCGCCGCAAGAATGCCGAGCACCCAGGGGAGGAGCGGCGCCCCCTCGAACAGTTCGAAATGCCGCGCCGCGTAGACGCCAACCACCACGCCGAGGAACGAGATGGCCCGCGCCCACCAGTGCGGCGACGACTTCCAGGCGAGTCGCAGCGCGATCAGCGTGAAGGCGATCGGGAAGGCGAGCGCTGCCACCCAGACGCGGAGGTTCACCGCGACGATCGTGCCAGCCTCGCGCTCGCTCTGCACCAGCGCCAGACCGCCGACCGCGAACAGCATCGCGATCGCGGCGCCGGCGAAGCCAGACACGACGTGTGCAAGGTTGATGGTGCCTTTGGGGAGGAATTCGCCGGTGGCGAGCGTGAGGAGCTTGCCCTCGCGCGCGCCGATGGCGGCGCCCAGCAGGCCGACCCAGATGGTGAGATTGAGGGTGAACGGCCCGGCGCCCGGAATGCCGCGGTGCAGCGTCAGCCGCATCGCGATCTCGGCGAGCGGCAGCAGCATGATGCCCGCAAGGGCGAGAGTCGCGAGAACGTTCTCGGCGCCCGCGAGCGCCTTGACGACCGGCTTCAACTACTTCTTCGTCTTCCGATACGCGTCGCGTTCGCGCAGCGCAGCGTCATAGACGTCTGCCGGCACCAGCGTGCCGCGGATTGTCGTCACCAGCCGATCCGCCTCGGAACGGAACGTCGCCAGCGCCTTCGCGTCGGGCGTGTTCACAGTCAGGCCGCGCGTCTTCATCGTGGCGATCGACGAGGCGTCGAGCTTGACGGCCTCTCCAAGCAGACGCTTCTCGATGACCTTTGAGCTCGCGACCATGACCGCCTTGTCCTCGGCAGAGATCTTGTTCCATGTCTGGTTGGTGATGAGGAGTCCGCCGTACAGCGGCGCCACGTTGACGTCCAGCATGTATTTTGCGTCGCGGAAGACCTGCATCAGCAGCGCGGGATACGGCGGCATCGGTGCGGCGTCGATCATCCCGGTGCTCAGCTTCAACTGCGCCGGGATGTCGCCGGAATTCAGCGCCACCGGTCGGAAGCCGTTCTGCTTGTACCACTGCACCATCCGGTCATCGCCCTGCGACGTGAACAGCTTGGAGGCTTTCACGTCGGTCAGGCTGGTGATCGGGGTCTTCGAAAACAGCTGCACCCATCCGGCGCTGCCCCAGGCGAGCAGCTTGAAGCCTTTGGCCTCGAGCCGCTTCTCGAGCATCGGGCTGAGTTTTTCCAGCACGTAGTTCGCTTCCTCATCGGACGCAAACATGAAGGGCACGCCAAACACGCTGAACGCATCGTCGATGGACGAGAGACCCGGGAGCGTCAACAGGTTGCCCTGGAGCTGATCGACCGCCGGCCGCATCATGCGCAGCGTCGCGTCCTCGCTTCCCTGCGAACCGTTGGCGTAGACGACCAGCTTGACGCGTCCGGACGTCTTGGCTTCCCATTCGGCGCCGAGGTCGGTCAGGGCCTTGTTGTACGCGGAGATCGACGGCGCCACCGTGGCCAGCTTGATGGTGACGGTCTGTGCGGCGGCGCCCGACGCGACGAGTGAGACGAAGGCGAGCGTAAGCACACTGTGGCGGAACATGAAACCTCCGGAGCTAGTTGGCAAATTGTTCGTCGATCCGATCCAGCAGCAGACGCGCCCGCTTCTGCGTCAACAGCGTCACCAGACGGCTCGACGGGTCTTTCTCAGGATCGATCGCCAGGGCCATCTTCAGCAACCGCTCGAACTCGGCGCGGTCCTGAGCGCCCACCGCGACTCCCGTCGCCAGGGAGACATACGGCCCGGGCAACAGACCCTTCTGCAACTCGACGGCCCGGGCGAAGTGCTCCTTGGCCCGAGCCGGGTTCCCTCCCAGCACCTCGGGCAGGCCGTCGAGCGTAATAAACAGTTCGTGCAGCGTCCCTTTTTCCCACTTTTCGTCCAGGGCCAGCGCGCGCTCCGCAAGCATCCGCACGAGCGGGAGATCGACTGCAATCTCCGGCTTATCGAGGCCGATTGAGATGGAGGCGCCCCAGGAAGCCGCCATCCAGTACAACAGCGGCACGTCCCCGCGCCTGGCCCGCGACAGCACCGTCTCGGGGTTTTGAAGCAGCAATTCGCTGGTCTTCTCGCCAAACCTGGCGTTCATGGCCCGAAAGCAGTAGCCGCGCGCCCGAAGATACAACTTGAGCGCGCGATCGCGAAGCGCCTGGATCTCCGCGGGCCGGCCCCGGGGGAGCGCCTCGGCGTTGGTTTCAACGTAGCCGTAGCCGTACTGGGTGAAGCCGCTGCAGGTGGCCAGCAGCAACCCCTGGTGCTTCGGAGTGGACTCGAGAAAGGATTCGTACAACTTGAGCGCGAAGGGGAGCGCGTCGCCTACGAGCTGCACGTCGTCGTCGCTCGTGAAGGTCGTGCCAACTTCCGACAATGTATTGGCGACGGTGTTCACCGCCATTTTCTTCAGCGAGCAGCCAGAGCTGCCGGCCGCGCAGACCGAGACCAGCAGGACAACGAAGAGACGCATCGACCTCAATTTATATCGTGACGCTCGGGCAGGAGCCTGAAAAACCCTGATTTGGCGTGGCTAGTTCATTGAGCAGGAGCCAGGACCGCGCGGATCGCCGCACGATCCGCAGGGGCCGAGCGGGACCTGGGTGGCGCCACCGGCCTGCGCGGAGGTCCGGGCGGCAAACACGGACTGACGCTTTTCGAGGTCCGTGCCGTGGCACGACGGGCACTCCGGCGTCGCGGCCCCGCGCGTCAGCCACTCGAACCGGTGATCGCAGGTCTTGCAGGCGTACTCAAACAGCGGCATGCGCTTCGCTCTCCAGCGCGTGCGCGAGCACACAGCCCAACGCTTCCGCGCATTGCGGGTCGAACTGCTTTCCGCTGCAGCGCGCGATTTCCTCGATGGCGAGGCTTGGCGGCATCGCCGGGCGCTGCGTGTGCGGATGCGTCATCGAATCGTACGCGTCGGCCACCGCGAGCACCCGTGCGGCCTTGGGGATCCGGGTGGACTCGAGCCGCCGCGGATAGCCGGTGCCGTCGTACGCTTCATGGTGGGACAGGACCACCTCCGCGGCATCAGCAAACCGCGGCTGGTTCCGCAGAAGATCATAGCCGACCTGCGGATGCGTCCGCATGATGCGCCACTCGTCTTCGTCGAGGGGACCGGGCTTCGAGAGGATCGAGGCCGGCATATCCAGCTTGCCGATATCGTGCAGCAGCCCGCCGCGCTCGAGGGTCGCGAGCTCCTCGTCGGTGAATCCCATCTCGTCGCCGACCGCCACGGCGAGCCGGGCGACGCGCGTCGCATGACCGCGCGCGTCGTGTTCGTGCAGTTGCAGAATCGCCATCAACCCTTCGAGGGCCTGCTCCGGCGTGTCCTGCGCTTCCGCCAGCGCCGCCGCCACGGCGGCGCGACGTGCGCGCAACCGATCCTGCAGCGCGTGGTGCAGCCCTTCCTGCGCGACCGCCGCGTTGTGCCAGTCGCGCCCCAGGGTGAGCGCTTCCTGGAAACGGCGTTCGTCGAACGGCTTCAGCAGATAGTCAACGACCTGGTTGCGAAGGCTGGCAACGGCGAGCTCCACTTCATAGACGCCCGTCGCCATGATTACTGCGGTGTCCGGAAAGCGATCCCGGATTTGCGACGCGAGCCAGACGCCGTTGCGCCGTCCGCCCCCAAGCCTCACGTCGCACACCGCGATCGCGCAGGGGTGTTCGGCGAGCGCGGCGAGCGCGCGTCCAGCCGTCGCCGCGTCCCGGGCAACGTAGCCCAAAGTCTGAGCCCATGCCCGCATCTGCTGCCGATGGGAGAGGTCGTTGTCAGCGATCAGAACAGACGACGTAGGAGAAGTCGCTCGTGTGTTCACAATATGGTTGTGTTGTTGCAGTGCAGTGCGCCTGCACCGAACCCATCCTAAGAAACTGATCAACGCGTCGCAAGCACAAGTGACGGTATTGTTGAGGCATATGCAGCTCGGAGCGCTTCGTCGCCACTGGGATGAGTTTGGGCGGAGTGATCCCTTGTGGGCGGTGCTGACCGAGCCCGACAAGAAAGGCAACCGCTGGTCGGTCGACGAGTTTCTACAAACCGGCCGTGATGAGATCGCCGCGCTCATCAGTTATCTCGCTGCGCGTGGGCTGGTACCAAAGCGACACCGGGCGCTCGATTTCGGGTGTGGCGCGGGACGGCTGACCCACGCGCTGGCCGACCATTTCGATCAGGTGATCGGCGTCGACATCGCACCGTCGATGATCGGCGTCGCTCGCCGTCTTCATGCACATCGGTCTGGAATCGACTTCCGTCTCAACACGTCGACCCGGTTGGAGTCGATCGAGTCGGAATCGATCGATCTCGTCTATACCTTGCTCGTTCTGCAGCACATCCCGCCACGCTACGTCCGCCAATACCTGGCGGAGTTCGTCCGCGTGCTCAGTCCCGGTGGCGTCCTGGTATTCCAGTTACCGTCCCGCGATCCGGTTCCTGTGACGGTGGAGGGGCGCGGGCTGAAAAGGATGTTGCCCGTCCGTGTGATTGCGATGATTCGCGCGATCCGCCGGCTTCGCGAATTTCCCCGAATGGAGATGCACGGTCTGCCTCGCGGTGAGGTGGAGGAGCTGCTCACCAGCCTTGGCGCTCCGGTGGTTGATGTCGTCGATGATCGGGCCCACCATGCCGACACGCCAGGCTTCCGCTACTGCGCTGTGAAGCGTGCGCGCTGACGCGTGACGGACGACGTGTTGCCGGACCATCGCTTCTCCCGACCCGTGCTCGCGAGCGTCCTTGCCTATGCGGGCATCACCATCGTCATGGGCCGGCACGTGCTGGCGTCACTCGGGTCGTCGATCGCCAGCGACATCGGCGACCCGTTGTTCGCCACGGCTCTCCTGACGTGGAATGCGACCCATCTGCCGTGGACACACGAGTGGTATCAACTGCCGATCTTCTTCCCGATGCCTGACGCGCTCGCGCTGTCCGAGCATCTGCTCGGTATCAGCGTGATTGCCGCGCCGATTCAATGGCTGGTCGGGAGTCCACTCGTCACCTACAACATCATGGTGCTCCTGTCGTTTCCGCTGTGCGGTCTGGCGATGTACGCCCTCGCCTGGAGACTGACGCGGAACCGCGCCGCCGCCTTCCTGGCGGGACTGGCGTACGCATTCGCTCCGTACCGCGCCGGCCAGCTGCCGCATCTTCAAGTGCTGGCCGCCTGGGGCGTGCCCGTCGCGCTGCTTGGTCTGCACGCCTATCTCGAGACGCGGCGACGCCGATGGCTCGTGTTGTTTGGTGCAAGCTGGCTTCTTCAGGCAGCGTCCAACGGCTATTACCTCGTGTTCTTTACCGGCGTCGTCGCCCTCTGGGTGGCCTGGTTCATGGCGGCACGGGGTCGCTGGCGCGACGTTGGCCGCGTCGTTGTGACGCTGGCGGTCGCCGCTATTCCGCTGCTGCCGATCCTCTATCAGTACGTGACCGTGCAGCGCGCATTCGGCATGTCACGCGGCATTGGCGAGATGGCCGTGTTCAGCGCCGACATCGCGGCGGTCCTGTGCGCTCCATCCGTCCTGACGTTCTGGGGTTGGATTCAGATCGGATGCGGCCCTGAAGGTCAGTTGTTCGCCGGAGTGGCCTTCACGGTCCTGTGTGTTGCAGGCGCGATTGCCATGCGACGCAACCGAGCTGCCGAGGCACCGGCTACGGTTTCTCCCGGGCGGTCGCGGTGGAGCAGGAGTCGCACTGCCCTGATGTGGCTGACGCTCGCGATCGCGGTTCTGTACGGCGCCATTACGGCGTGGACCTTGATCTGGGGACCATGGCAGGTCGAGATGCCGTTCCACGCGTCGGCTTCGTCCGCAAGAAAGCCGGCCTCGGTGACGCTCTTCTTCCTGCTGGCATCCCTGCTGCTGTCACGCGGCTTTCATCGCGTCATTCGTCGCGGATCCATCGAGACGTTCTACGTCCTCTGTGCCGCCGTGTGCTGGTTGCTGTCGTGGGGACCGTTTCCGCGGTTACTTGGTGAGACGGTTCTGTACCAGGCCCCGTACGCCTGGATCGCGCGTCTGCCTGGTGGTGGATCGCTGCGCGCTCCGGCACGACTCTGGATGATGAGCGTGCTCTGCCTGGTCGTGTTCATGGCCCTCGGGATGGCTCGTCTGCTGTCGTCGCGGAGAAACCGATCGATCCTGACGATCGTCGCGGCGGTCGGACTCGTGGCGGACGGTTTCACGACGATTCCGGCGGCAGCGATCCCGGCCACACCGCTCGTTCCGCCATCAGGCAAAACCGTCCTGGTCCTGCCGATCGGGCAGGCGCTGACCGACATCACAGCCCTGTACGGCGCGGTCACCCGGCACTACCGCACGATCAATGGCTACAGCGGCTACGAGCCGCCGTATTACGAAGCGCTCCGGACTCTTTCGGACGCCCGCGACCCGCTCCTGTTCGCTCCCTTTGAACGTGAGGAGCTGCACGTTCTGGTGAACCGCGACGAAGCGGAACTGCGGACGCTGGTTGCCGCACAGCCGGGAGCCGAGCTCGTGCTCGAAGGGCCCGTCGCGCATTACCGCATCCCACCGCGCGCCGTGGCGTCCGTGCGTACTGAACCTGCCGGCACGCGAATCCCGGTGCAGGCTGTGGAGGCGACGTGCTCGCCCGGCGTTGGCGCGCTGGTGATCGATGGCGACCTGCGCACCCGGTGGGTCTGCGGAGTGCAGTCGCCGGATCAGACGCTGATCGCGGACCTGGGTGCGCCCGTTCGAGTCGGGATGATCGTCCACGCGCTGGGATCGGTGGGAGGCGAATTCCCTCGACGCCTGGTCATCGAAACGTCCGAGGACGGTTCGACGTGGGTGCCGGCGTGGAAGGGGAGTCCGGCCGTCGCCGTTCTTCATGCAGCGATGGCGAAGCCGCTCGAGACCCGCGCGATCATCGAGTTCTCACCGCGGACCGCACGATACGTACGGCTGCAGCAACTCGCACGTGAGGGCACGTACGCCTGGTCGCTTGCCGAGTTGGAGGTCTGGTCCGGCGAGCCGAAGTAGTGATCGCCGCGTGGTTGTTTGTCGTCACGACCGGCCGGGCCAGAACGCGTATGCCATACTGGGAGGATGTCTTCACACCGGAAATCGCAGCAGATCGCCAACCCGCTCCGCCGCAACGTCGCCATCGTCGCGCACGTTGATCACGGCAAAACGACGCTGGTTGATGCGCTGCTGCGGCAGAGCGGCGCCTTCCGGGCGAATCAACAGGTGGCCGAGCGGGTCATGGACAATACCGACCTCGAGCGCGAGCGCGGCATCACCATCCTGGCCAAGAACACCGCGGTTCACTACCACGACCTGCTGATCAACATCGTCGACACGCCGGGGCACGCTGACTTCGGTGGCGAGGTCGAGCGGACGCTGTCGATGGTGGACGGCGTCATGCTGCTGGTGGACGCGTCGGAAGGGCCGCTGCCGCAGACGCGGTTCGTCTTGCGCAAGGCGCTCGAGCGCGGACTCCCGCCGATCGTCGTGTTGAACAAGATCGATCGCCCCGACGCGCGAGCGCAGGAAGTCCTCAACGAGGTCTATGACCTCTTCATCGACCTGGACGCCACCGAAGATCAGATCGAGTTTCCGGTGCTGTATACGAATGCCCGCGAGGGGTACGCGAGCAGCGACGCCAACACGCGCGGCGAGGATCTCCGCCCGCTGTTCGACGCGATCGTCGAGCACGTGCCGCCGCCGAGAGGGGACACGGCAGCACCGCTGCAGATGCTGGTCGCCAATCTCGACGCCAGCGATTACCTGGGCCGGATCGCGATCGGGCGGATCTTCAACGGGACTGTCCGATTGAATGACTCCGTGGCCGTGTGCAAACTGAATGGCGCGATCCAGCCAACGCGCGTGACGAAGCTGTTCGCATTCGACGGCCTCAAGAGGGTCGAGATCAACTCGGCCGCGGCCGGTGACATCGTCTGCCTGGCCGGCATCGAAGACATCACCATCGGCGAGACGATTTCCGACCCCGAACACCTGTCGCCGATGCCGCCGATCGCGGTGGACGAGCCGACGGTGTCGATGATCTTCGGCGTCAACACGTCGCCGATGTCGGGCAAGGACGGCCAGTACGTCACGTCGCGCAACCTGCGGGAGCGCCTCGACCGCGAGCTGCTCGGCAACGTGTCGGTGCGCGTCGAAGACACCGACAGCCCGGAGCAGATGAAGGTGATCGGCCGCGGCGAGCTGCAGCTGTCGATCCTCATCGAGATGATGCGCCGCGAGGGATTCGAGGTGCAGGTCTCGCGCCCGGACATCGTGACCAGGGAAGTCAAGGGCGTGAAGATGGAGCCGGTCGAAGAGCTGGTCATTGACGTGCCCGAAGAATTCCAGGGCGTGGTCATCGCTCAGGCCGGCACGCGGCGCGGTGTGTTGACCAAGATGGTGAATCACGGCAGCGGCCGCGTACGCCTCGAGTTCCGCATCCCGGCGCGCGGCCTGATCGGTTTCCGGTCGCAGTTCCTGACCGACACCAAAGGGACCGGGATCATGAACCACCTGTTTGCCGGGTGGGAGCCGTGGCACGGCGCCATTGCCGCTCGCACGACAGGGGCGCTCGTCGCGGACCGGACCGGTGTGGCCACCGCATACGCCCTCTACAACCTGCAGGAGCGTGGGGAAATCTTCGTTGAACCGGGCACGGCCGTGTATGAGGGAATGGTCATCGGCGAGAACGCCCGCGCGAGCGACATGGACGTCAACGCCACCAAGGAAAAGAAGCAGACCAACATGCGCGCTTCGACTGCAGACGAGGCGATTCGGCTCATCCCGCCGCGCAAGTTGAGCCTCGAGCAGGCCATCGAGTTCATCAACGACGATGAGCTCGTCGAAATCACGCCGAAGAACATCCGCCTGCGGAAACGGATTCTCGCCAGCAATCAGCGCCCCAAGCGAATGGACGATTAGAGGCGGCCTTCAGGGCCGCGTCCCTGGTACCCACCTTGCCTCGTTAGTCGCTGGAGGACCCACATGAAACCTCTTGACGACGATCTCGATCTCGAGAACCCGCTCGGGCTCAAGGACGAGCCGATCGCGCAGGATCGCGACGATCAGCTGCCGCTGGACGAGGACGTCAGCCGGCGCGAGCGGACGCGTGCGCTCGATGAGGAGAGCATCGACCGTCAATCCACGGGTCTGGGCGAACTCGACAGCGATGCCGACGACGACACCGGGATCGACATGGACTATCGCGGCGACGAACGGGATTTCGGATCGCAGCGCTAGGCTTCGATCCACTCCGGTGGCGGCTGGATCGTCGGTTCCGGCGTTTTACCGGGATCGGGCCGGCCGCTGCCCTCGAGACGGCTGATCGCCCTGACCGTCATGTCGTGGTCGCACTCAATCTGACAGGAGAGCCGCAAACCCTGGAGTCCGCGCTCCTCGAGCTTCCCCTTCTCGGCCGAGGTCATCCGCTGCGGCTCGCCGCTCACGAATTCCACGCGGCAGGTCGTGCAGCGCGCGTTTCCACCACACGCGTGGAGGACGTCCACGCCGGCGTCCTGCTCGATGGCGAGGACGAGTCGCTTGCCTGATGGCACTTCCACACTTCGAAACCCTTCAACGGTCAGCGTCGGCATGTCGGTATGGTAACGTAGCCACAACTTCCAACCGTCCACTCCCAACATCCAACGTTCATGTCGGACAACGAACAACGAGCAATCACCAGGCCCTCTCAGCTGTGGAAACAACTGTCTCCTGAGCGCAGGCTCCAGGCGGCGGAAGCGTTCTGGAGCGACAGTAACGCGTCGGTCGAGCATGCCGAGGCGATCATCGCGATCGCGCAACGCATCAAGTTCCGCCCGAAAAGCGTGATCGCGCTGCCGGTGGAGAAGAAGGCGAAGCACCTGGTCGCGGTCGGCGCGGTGTCGGAGCTCGTGGCGGCGCGGTTGCTCGTCGCCTATCACCTCGCGCACCAGCGCCCAATGATGGGAGCGTTTCTCGATGCGCTCGGGATCGCGCATGAGGAGGGCCTGATCAACGACGAGGACATGGAGGCGCCGCCGGCGGAGCGCCTTGCACAGGCGGCAAAGACGCTCGAGGAGAAATTCCCGGCCGACGACGTCGCCCTCTACCTGTCGACGCTCTGGTGGCAGGACCCGGAGACCTGGGGAGGGCTCGACGCACTGATTCCGGTAAAGGCCGAGCAGTAGGCCCGCCGCTCACGCCGTGCTGGATTCGATCGCGCTCTCGTTCGAGTGGACCACCGGCGCCGAAGGCTGGATTGCGCTGGCCACGCTGACGGTCCTCGAGATCGTCCTCGGCATCGACAACATCGTCTTCATTTCGATTCTGGCGGGGAAGCTGCGCGTCGAGGAGCGTGAGAAGGCGCGCCGAGTCGGGCTCTCGCTCGCGATGTTCATCCGCATCGGGCTCCTGCTCTCGATTACGTGGGTGATGAGCCTGACCGCGACGCTCTTTTCGCTGCCACCGCTCTTCTCGCTGCCGGGCACGCACATCTCCGGCCGCGATCTGATTCTGTTGATCGGCGGCCTGTTCCTGATCGCGAAGGCCACGCACGAGATCCACGAAAAGCTCGAAGGCGCCGAGGGCGCGGGGAGCGCGCGGGTGGTCGCGTCGTTCGGCGCCGTCATCGTCCAGATCCTGCTGCTCGACATCGTCTTCTCGCTCGACTCGGTGATCACCGCCGTGGGCATGGCCGATCACGTGTCGATCATGATCGTGGCGGTGATCGCCGCGGTCGGCGTGATGCTGCTGTCGTCGCGCGCGATCAGCGAGTTCGTCGACCGGCATCCGACTGTCAAGATGCTCGCCTTGAGTTTCCTGCTGCTGATCGGCGTCTCGCTGATTGGCGAAGGGTTCGATCAGCACATCCCGAAGGGCTACATCTACTTTGCGATGGGCTTTTCAGTCTTCGTCGAGATGATCAATCTGCGCGTGCGCAAGAAGTCCGAGCCTGTGCATCTGCACCAGACGTATACAGAGGAGTAACTGTCGGTGCGATCGGCCGACGCAGGTCGCTTTTACGGCGCATGGTCGACGGAAAGTAGCCTTCACGGATGGAGCTGACGCAGTTAGGGGCGCATACCTATCCGGCGGAAGATGCCGCTCGCGCGTTATTTGTGTTTGCGCACGGCGCGGGCGCCGGTCAGCATCATCCGTTCATGGCCGGCGTGTCGAAGGCGCTCGCGGCCCGCGGCATCGATGTCGTAACGTTCGATTTCCCGTACAAGAGGCTGCAGAAGTCCGCGCCTGATCGCCCGCCGGTGCTGGAGCAGTCGTTTCGCGAGGTCGTGGCCGTGGCGCGTCGATGGAGTCAGGCCGATCGGCTGTTCATCGGTGGAAAGTCGATGGGCGGACGCATCGCCACGCATCTTGCCGCGCAGGGTCTCGAATCGCTGTCTGGCGTCGTGTGCCTTGGTTACCCGCTCCATCCACCAGGGAAACCACAACAACTGCGCGTCGCGCATCTGCCCTCGATCGCGGTGCCGGTGCTCGTCATCCAGGGTGAGCGCGACACGTTCGGCACACCAGACGAATTACGGCCTCACTTGGAGGCGATGAAAGCCGAGGTTCATCTGCACGTGATCCCACGCGGCGATCATTCGCTTACCGTGCGAAGCCGACCCGCGGCCGAGACCTACATCGAACTCGCTGAAATCGCGGCCAGTTTCATCGCACCGACCGCGTAGCCTTATCGCACCTATCGCACCTATCGCACCTATCGCACCTATCGCACCGTAAACTATCCCTGTGGATCTTCGCGATCTCGGCTGGGACGACGCGCTGCGACATCAGTTCGAGCCCTGGACGGCGAAACCGCACGTGCAGCCCGGGCGGGTGTACATCGAGTTCAATTACATCTTCCGAGTCTACGTACACGCCGGCGAACTCGAGAGCGTGCTTGCCGGTCGGCTCAAACATCACGCGACGAGCCGCAGCGAGCTGCCTGCGGTCGGCGACTGGGTGGTGGTGCGCACACGGCCGGGAGACGAGCGCGGCTCGATCGTCGCCGTGCTGCCGCGGCGCAGCCGCTTCTCGCGTCGCATGGCTGGCAATGTCACCGACGAGCAGGTGGTGGCCGCCAACGTCAACGTCACGTTCATCGTCATGGGGCTCGATCAGGACTACAGCGTCAGGCGACTCGAGCGGTACCTGTTGTTGTCCCGCGAGAGCGGTGCCGCGCCGGTCGTCCTGTTGACGAAACCGGACGTCGGCGAGGACGTCGACGGCCGAGTCGTCGAGGTTCGGGCGATTGCGCAGGACGTGCCGGTGCATGTGCTCAACCCGAAAGCCGGCGAAGGCGTCGATCAGGTGCTGCATTATCTGACGCGCGGACGCACGGGCGCGCTGCTCGGATCCTCGGGCGTTGGCAAGACGACGCTGATTAACAGGCTGCTGGGAACCGACGTTCGACGAACGCGCGACGTCCGGGCGGGGGATTCGAAGGGACGCCACACCACCACGAACCGCGAGCTGGTCGTACTTCCGAACGGCGGGTTGCTGATCGATACGCCCGGCATGCGGGAGTTGCAGCTGTGGGAGGTCGGCACGGCCGTCCGCGAAACGTTCGACGACATCGACGCGCTGGCGGCGTCGTGCCACTTCACCGACTGCGCGCATCGGGACGAGCCGCGCTGCGCGGTGAAAGCAGCCGTTGAGGATGGCCGGCTCGCGCCCGACAGGCTCGACAGTTACCTCGGGTTGCAGGACGAGCTGTCGTTCCTGGAGCGGCAGCAGGATGAGCGCGCGTTGATCGACGAGAAGCGCCGCGGACGGATCGGTGCGAAGGCCCTTCGTCAGGTGCTCAAATTGAAGGAGGGCAGCAGCTAACGGATAATCAGCGGCGTGTTCGTCTTCGCGCTGATGTTGCTGCTCGTCGTTGGCGTAGTGCCCGGTCCGCCTGAAGGCGGACACGACGCGGCCTATGACCAGGGCCGCGGCACGCAGAAGCCCGCGCCGCCGCCACGGTCCACGTTCTTCACGTCAACACTCCCGGAATCCGAGCTCCGCAACAAGCAGGCCGTCCTCGACACGACGCTGGGGACCATCGTCATCGATCTGCTCCCGGAGGCTGCCCCGAACCATGTCGCGCACTTCATCACCCGCGCGCGCGAGGGTGCCTATGACGGCACGACGTTCCATCGCGTGATCGCGTTGGGCATCATTCAGGGCGGGGATCCGTTGTCGAAGGATCCGTCGCAGGCGGCGAAGTACGGCACGGGCGGCATGGGCGTGCTTCGCTTCGAGGCGAACGGCGAGAAGCATACCCGTGGCGCCGTGTCTGCCGTCCTCGCGCCCGGCAATCGCGACAGTGGCGGCTCACAATTCTTCATTGCGGTGACCGATCAGCCCGCGCTCGACGGCCAGTACACTGTTTTTGGCCGCGTTGCGGAGGGGATCACCGTCGCGCAGAAGATTTCGACAGTCCCGGCGACCGGAAACGTTCCGGCCGAGCGTGTCGTGATCCGAAAGGTCACGATTCGTGAGAAGCCGGCGCCGATTCCAGAACCGTTCGCCTCCGCGAGCACCGAAGAGATGTCACGACAGCGAGTCGTGCTCGAGACATCGCTTGGGAACATCACCATCGAGCTGTTTCCCGATCGGGCACCGAATCACGTGAGGCAGTTCCTGCGGCTGGCGGCGTCAGGGGTGTACGAAGGGACGTCGTTTCATCGTGTCGTGCCCGGGTTCGTGATTCAGGGTGGATACCTGGCCACGCGCACGGATCCGCTCGATGAGCGGCAGCAAGGATACGTGCGCACGCTCGAGCCGGAATTCAACGCGACGAAGCACGAACGTGGAATCCTGTCGATGGCGCGCGGCGCCGAGCTGGCCAGCGCCACGACGTCGTTCTTCATCGTGCTCGCGCCGGCCGATTCACTCGATGGGAAATACACGGCCTTCGGCCGTGTGGTGGCTGGCATGGACGTCGTGGAGAAGATTGAAGGTGTGATGCGCGACGGAGAGACGCCGACGACGAGGATCGATGTGATTCGCGCACGCGTGGCGGCGGTGAACTGATGCTCAAGGGATCGCGAGACGCGGTGCTCCACCGCCTGCAGCCCGTGAGCATTCACGGCCAGCTGTTTTACGACCTGCACTATCGATTTGCCGACGAGCCGGACAGCCAGATGCGTGTCGCACGGGTCGGCGGCGAAGCGATCGGCCCGAAGATCGCGGAAGGCGATCGAGTCCGTCTGGATTTTCTCGTCGGTGTCGTCACCGCCGTCCATCAAGCCGATTGAGTGCCTTTACGTCTCAAACGGTAACCGTCGCTGTGGTCCGTCTTCCTCCTCAGGCTCCGTGCCGTCTGTCAGGTTGTGCACGCTCACGCCGAGCAGGCGAATGGGACGGCGGCCCGCCTCCGTCTTCTCCAGGAGTGCCACGGCACGTCGACGGATGTTCTCTTCGTCGCGTGTCGCCGCCTCACTGAGGCTCCTGGTGATCGTCGTGAAGTCGCTGTAGCGGACCTTGATCGTCACGGTCCGCGCATACAGCTCGCGCCGCACCAGCCACGAGGCGGCGTGGCCCGCCATCTCCGAGATCTCTTCCTGAATGACGCGGAGATCGGTGAGGTCGCGCTCGAAGGTGTTTTCGCTGCCCGACGACTTGGGCTCATGTTCGGCAATGACCGGCCTGTCGTCATGGCCGCGCGCGAGCTCCTGCAGCCAGTCCGCGAGCGAGCCGACGGCCTCGCGCAGAACCGCAGCGTCGGCGGTCCGGATATCGGTCAGTTTCTCAATGCCGCGCTCGCGCAGTTTGCCCGCGGTGACCGGGCCGACTCCCCACAACGCGTCGACCGGCAGCCCCTGCAGGAACTGTTCGACGCGCTCGGGCGCGATCACGGTCAGCCCGTCAGGCTTCTGCCAGCCCGACGCGATCTTCGCCAGGAACTTGTTGGGCGCCACGCCCGCCGATGCGGTCAGTCCCGTCTGCTGACGGATCTCCGCCTTCAGGCGTCGCGCGACGTTCATCCCGAGCGTTTCACCCCAGGCGTTTTCGGTCACGTCCAGATAGGCTTCGTCCAGCGAGAGCGGTTCCACCAAAGGAGTGACGGACCTGAACAGCTCGAAGACCTGATCGGAGACCGAGCGGTACTTCGTGAAATCGGGCCGGACGATGACGAGGGCGGGACAAAGCCTCACCGCGCGCGACATCGGCAACGCTGAGCGGACGCCAAAAGCCCGCGCTTCGTAGCTGGCGGCCGCCACCACGCCGCGCTTGTCGGGCGCGCCACCGACCGCGACCGGCTTCCCGCGAAGTTCCGGCCGGTCGCGCTGTTCGACGGACGCGTAGAAGGCGTCCATGTCCAGGTGCAGGATGCGTCTCACACAGAATCCGTCACACCGAGGCACCGAGAGCGCCTCAGTTTCCCGTTGCTCCGAAACCGCCTCGGGTCGCCTCCTTGATCTCTGCAACCTCTTCCCACTGCACCCGCGGGGCGGGCAAGACGATGCCCTGGGCCAGCCGGTCGCCGCGGCGAATCTGGACCTCGGCGTCCGTAAAGTTCAGGACCTGAATCATGACCTCGTCATTCGGGCCGGAATAGTCGGGATCGATGATCCCGACGCCGTTGGCCACCTGCAGACCGCGCTTGAGCGGCGTGCTGCTCCGGGCGAAAATCGCCAGGCAATGTCCGCTGGGAACCTCGATAATGAGTCCAGTGCGGACCAATACGATGCGACCCGCCGGCACGACGACATCGTGCGCCGACGCCAGGTCGAATCCGGCCGCTTCGTCAGTTCCGTAGGCAGGGAGGGAGATTGTGGGATCCAGCCGTTTGATCTTGAGCCGCATCCGCGGAGCATACCTCGCGCTCCTCATTCAGGCAGTAGGGGCGCTCGCGTGCACAGTGTGGGTGTCGGCGCAGACGCCGGCGGATCTGAATACACCACTGCCGCTCGACAAGGCTATCCGCACCGGCACGCTACCGAACGGGATGACCTTCTACATCAGGAAGAACAGCGAGCCGGATGATCGCGCGATGCTGCGCCTGGCCGTGAAGGCCGGCTCGATCGATGAGGCCGACGACCAGCGCGGTCTCGCACACTTCGTCGAGCACATGAACTTCAACGGCTCGAAGCATTTCCCTCCAGGGGAGCTGGTCAAGTACCTCGAGTCGATCGGCGCGCAGTTCGGGCCGCACGTCAACGCGTATACGAACTTCGACGAAACGGTGTACATGCTTGACGTGCCGCTGAACAAGGCCGGCGCGCTGGGCAAGGCGTTCGAAGCGATGAGCGACTTTGCGGGCGGCGCGACACTCGACAGTGCGGAAATCGACAAGGAGCGCGGCGTCGTGCTGGAAGAATGGCGCGGCCGCCTGGGCGCCAGCGAACGGATGCTGCAGCCGCAGATGAACGCGCTCTTCGGCGGGTCGAAATATACCAACCGCAATCCGATCGGCACGCCGGAAAACCTCAAGAGCTTCCCACACCAGCGCCTGCGTGTCTTCTATCGCGATTTCTACCGTCCCGATCGGATGGCGATCATCGTGGT
>DASROF010000130.1:0-41624 GCA_035647075.1 Vicinamibacterales bacterium
GTGCCGTTCACCGGCTTGGGCGGCCGCAGCCGCCTCGGGTTCCTGGGCGAACGCGGCCATGGGGGCGCACAGCGCGATCACCATCACGATCGCCAGCGCGCCCGGGCGGGCGAACCTCTTCAACGAGAACGTCATCACTCTCTGCTCCTTCTCTACTCTCTCTGTGCTATCGCTTGGGTGCTATACGGCTCGGCAGCGACATCCCGCCGGTCAGAAAAATCCTGATGCCCTCTTCCACCGGGATGTCGGGGAAGAGTGCCCGCTCACGCGGGTACAAGACGATGTCTCCAAGATACAAATGGTTCGTCGGCACGTACACCGCCATCATCGGTTCGGCGCCAGCGCCGCGATCCACCGTGAACTCCTTCGTCAGGAATCCCATCACCCAACCACGGTGCGGGTCTTCCACCATGACCACACGCTTGAATCCGGACTCGTTCTCCGGCGAGAACGCCGCGACGAGTTGCTTGACGGGAGCGTAAATCGTCCGGAAGACCGGAATCATCATCAGCCAGCGGTCGCCACGACTCAGCAGTCGCTGTCCGATAACGTTGGTCGCCACCACTCCCACGACCAGGATCACCGTCACCGTCCCGAGAAATCCGACGGCGCTCACCAGCAGCCGCTCGAGCCCCGTGGGTTCGGTGTGTCCCAGTACTCTGGCGGCCAGCGGGGCCGTCAAACCGTCAATGATACCGAAGATCCAGACCAGCGCGAAGACACTGATGACCAGCGGAATGCTGACAAAAAACCCCGCCAGCAGGCGGCGCCGTACCCAGGGAATCACAGCCACCGCGCCCACATCGCCACCAGGATCAGCGCGCCTGCCGCAATCCGGTACCAGGCGAACGGCGCAAAACCCGACCGCGCCACATACCGCAGAAACGGCCTGACGACCACCACCGCCGCGGCGAACGCGGTGACGAAACCGATGGCGATTTCCAGGGCCCGCTCTGGCGCCAGCTGCGTGCGAACCTCCCACAGATCGTGGGCGAAGGCCCCCATCATCGTCGGCATCGCCAGGAAAAAGGAGAACTCCGCGGCTGCCGCACGATCCAGGCGCATCAGGAGCCCGCCGACGATCGTCGCGCCCGACCGCGAGACCCCGGGAACTATCGCCACAGCCTGCGCGACCCCGATGCCGAAGGCGCGACCAACCGGCGTCCGATCGGCCGTGTGAACGTCCGGCGACGGACGGAACCGGTCAACGACCAGCATCACCACGCCGCCGACGATGAACGCAACGGCGATGACGCCGAATGCCGGACTGCCGGAGCCCGAGTCATAGAGCCGGCTCTTCACCGCGTCGGCGAACATCACTCCCGCGACCGCCGCCGGAAGGAACGCAACCAGGATCGCCGCAGCGAAGCGCCTCGCGTCGGCGTCGGAGGGCAGTCTGGAGACCACCTGCGCGATTTTGCCTCGATACAGCCACATCACCGCCAGGACAGCGCCCAGCTGAATCATGACGGTGAACACGCCGCCCTGATCCTCGAAACCGAGCCACTTCTCGGCAAGGAGAAGATGTGCCGTCGAGGAAATCGGTAGAAACTCCGTCAGCCCCTGGATGACCCCGAGGATGGCGGCGGAGACATACGTCACAAGGGACTACGAGGCTCGGGCTCGACGGGGCTTGCGCCCCTGTTTCTGCGCCGCCGTATCAGTCGACGCCGGAGCCGCCGCAGCCGCCGGGCGCGAGTTCTTACCCTTCCAGAATGTGACAATCGCTGCCGCCACGAAGACGCTCGAATACGTGCCGGTGATGATCCCGACAATCATCGTGAAGGAAAACCCGCGCAGCACTTCTCCACCGAACAGGTACAGCGCAATCGCGGACAGGAGGGTCAAACCCGCCGTCAGTACGGTTCGGCCGAGCGTCTGGTTGATCGCGAGGTTGATCACGTCGCTCAGCGACTCGCGGCGATGGGATCGGAGGTTCTCGCGGACGCGGTCGAAGATCACGATCGTGTCGTTCGTGGAATAGCCGGTCACCGTCAGGATCGCGGCGATGACGTTGAGCGTCATGTCGTACTGGAAGAACGCCAGGAACGCGAGGGTGACCAGGATGTCATGCAGCGTCGCGACCACGGCACCAACCGCGAACGAGAGTTGGAAGCGGAACGCGATGTAGGCCAGGATGCCCGCGAGCGACAGAATGAAGGCCCAGAAGCCCTTCCTGGCCAGTTCCTCACCAACCGACGGGCCGACGATCTGGCGGCTCACGACAGTAGGATTGCCGAGTGACGGGTCTTTCTTAAGTGCCGCCTCGATCGCCCCGCTGACGGTGGCCAGGTCGGCGCCTTTTTCGGCACCCACCTGCGGGACGCGGACCATCACCTGCCGTGAGCCCGCGTCGCCGTAGCTCTGGACGATCGCGTCCTGCCCGCCGAACTGGTAGTTCCGGTTCAACGCATTGCGGACGGCCTCGACGGAGGGCTCTTTGTCGAACTGCGCGACGACGCCAGTGCCGCCGGCGAACTCGATGCCCATCGGCAGGCCCTTCGTCGCAATGGTGACAATGCCCGCGATGATGACGACCCACGAGAGGGCGACGGCGTGCCAGCGCCACCGCAGGAAGTTGTAATTGGTGTTCTTGAACAATCGCATGGCGAATCCGTTAAATCGAAAGCGTCGCCACCTGCTGGCGGCGGCCGAGCACCAGCTCGTACAGCGTCTTGGACACGAACGTGGATGTAAACAGGTTCGAAATGAGGCCGATGGTCAGCGTCAGCGCAAAACCGCGGATCGGGCCGGTGCCAAACTGGAACAGGAATGCGGCGGCGATCAACGCCGAGATGTGCGTGTCCAGGAGCGTCATGAACACCCGGCTGAAGCCGGCATTCACCGAGGCGCGGACGCCACGACCAAGATCGAGCTCCTCCTTGATGCGCTCGAAGATCAGCACGTTGGAGTCGACGCCGATACCCATCGTCAGCACGAAGCCCGCAATGCCCGGCAGCGTCATCGTGAAACCGACGTACGCCATTAATCCGAGCAGGATGATCAGGTTGCAGACGAGCGCGACGACCGCGTTCACGCCGGACAGCTTGTAGTACATGAGCATGAACAGGATGATGAGGCCCAGCCCGACAACCGCGGCCGTCACTCCTGACCTGATCGAATCTTCACCGAGCGACGCCCCAATCGATTGTTCCTCGAGATACGTGAGCGAGGCCGGCAGCGCGCCAGACTTCAGCGTGATGACGAGGTTCGCCATCTCCTCGCGGGTAATGCCGTTGATCTGTCCGTTGTCGACGATCCGGTCCTGAATCGTCGCGACAGACATCACACGCTTGTCGAGGATGATCCCCAGCGGCTTCCCGATGTTGGCCTGAGTGAAATTGCCGAACCGCTGGGCAGCATCCTGCTTCAGCGTGAACATGACGGCGGGCCGATTGAACTGATCGAGACCCTGCTGCGCGCTCCGCAGCTCGCTCCCCGTGACCACAGAGATCTTCTTGACGATGTAGAAGCCGGTCGCCGGCGTCGCTGCACCGCTGCTGGCGGCCTCCTGGCGGCCCGGAAGAATTTCGGACTCAGGAGACAGGACCTTGTTGACGCTCTCGAGCGCAGCCTCCTGCGTGGGAAACGGACCGTTTTCGACGAGCCGGAACTGCAGGACCGCGGTGGAGCTGATGAGCGACTTTGCCCGAGCGACATCGCTGACACCGGGCAGTTCCACCAGAATCTGGTCGCCTCCACCCTGACGTGCAATCACTGGCTCGGCAACGCCGAGTTCGTTGACGCGCCGCTCGATCGTCTGGATGGCCTGGGTGACCGCCTCTTCACGAAGCTGCCTGGCGATGTTCGGCTTCATCTTGAAGGTGTATCCACCCGCCCCCGAATTGCGATCGAACACCGACTCGGCGTCTGCCGCCGAAGCGGTGCGGAACGCGTCGTCGTTCGACAGGCCCGCGACCTGGAATTCGTCCGCCCCAGTCACTTCGAGCTTCGTGAACTGGACGCCTGTACGGGACAGACTGTCGCGCAACCGCCCGACAGTCGTTTCCGCTTCCGCTCGCAAGGCATCGTCGGTCTGTACGCGGAGGACGAGGTGAACGCCGCCCTGCAGGTCGAGGCCGAGATTCAGCTTCTTGTTGAGCGGGTAGAAGGCCCATACGGAAAGCGCGACGACCGCTACCGTCAGTGCAACTCTCCACCGAACGTTCTTCATCATGGCTGACTACTCTGTCTTGGATTGCGCGAGGGCTTCCCCTACCGGGTCCTGCCCCTGATACCCGACGATCGCCGCCCGTGACACTTCGATCCGGACGTTGTTCGCCACTTGCAGCTGCACCGACGCCTCCGCCACCTTGGTGACCGTGCCGAAGATGCCGCCCGACGTGATCACCCTGTCATTGACCTTCAGACCCGCCAGGAATTCCTGCACCTTCTGCTGCTTCTTCTTCATGGGCAGCAGGATGATGAAATAGAAGATCGCGAGGACGAGTACGAACGGGACGAACTGTAACCATGGGCTCGGGTTGGCCCCTGAGGGCGCGGCCATGGCTAACAGACTGGGAAATCCCAAATCCCAAAACCCAAATCTCAAATCAAAATTGGTCATGAATCGAGCGACAGGCGGGAAGCCGAGCGAAGGAACCCCTGCCTGAACGTATCAAAGGTCCGAAACGCTATAGCGTCCCTGATCCTCCGCATGGTGTCAAGGTAGAAGCTCAAATTATGCAACGTGTTAAGGGCACCTGCGGTCATTTCACCTGCCAGGTAGAGATGCCGTAAGTAGGCGCGCGAATGGTGCCGGCAGGTATAGCAGCCACAGGCCGGGTCAAGAGGCCGATCGTCCTCGGCATATCGGGCATTCTTGATGTTGATCTTCCCTTCGCTCGTGAAGAGCTGGCCGTTCCTGGCGTTACGCGTCGGCATGACGCAGTCGAACATGTCGATGCCCCTCGCGACGCATTCGACCAGATCCTCCGGCGTCCCGGCTCCCATGAGGTATCGGGGCCGGTCAACGGGGAGCGTTTTCGCAGTCTGCTCGGTCACGCTGTACATCACCTCAACCGGCTCGCCCACGCTGAGTCCGCCGATTGCGTATCCCTCGAAGCCGATCTGCACGGTCGCGGCGGCGCTCTCGTCGCGGAGGTCCTGAAACACGCCGCCCTGCACGATGCCGAAAAGCGCCTGCCCCGGGTTCGAGACCTGAACGTCCGACCCATCCAGCACGGCAAATCGCTCGCGACAGCGACGCGCCCATCGCACAGAGCGTTGCATCGACGATGCGGCGTCGTCCCGGCTCGCCGGGTACGAGAGGCACTCATCGAGGACCATGGCGATATCGGATCCGAGCCGCGCCTGAATGTCGACGGCGCGTTCGGGGGTCAGCATGTGACGGGAGCCGTCCAGGTGGGACTGGAACTCCGCTCCGTCCTCGCGAATCACCCGTCGTTGAGCAAGGCTGAAGATCTGGAACCCGCCGCTGTCGGTGAGGATGGGGCTGGTCCAGCCGATGAAGCGATGCAGCCCCCCTCGCCGTGCAATGAGCTCGTCGCCGGGACGCAGGAACAGGTGGTAGGTGTTGCCCAGGATGATCTCGGCGCCCGCCTCGCGAAGGTCACGGTGGAGGACGGCTTTGACTGTTCCTTGTGTCCCGACGGGCATGAACGCCGGCGTCTGCACGATGCCGTGCGGAGTGTGGAACTCGCCGCGACGTGCGGCGCCGTCTGTTCCATGCAGGTCGAAACTGAAGGAGCTCACCATTGAGGGACGTCGTGTCCGGCTTTGAGGGACGTAGTGTCCGGCTTTAGCCGGACCTCAGCGGACCTATTATTAGTACGCGTGACCAAGCTCCGAGTTGGCGTCATCTTCGGCGGCCGTTCCGGCGAACACGAGGTTTCGATCGCGTCTGCCGCCTCGATCTTCAAGCACCTCGATCGCAGCCGCTATGACCCGGTGCCGATCCGGATCGAAAAGGACGGCCGCTGGGCGCTCACCTCGAAAGCGCCGACGGCCATTTCCGCAGCGGAGGTCTTGAAGCAATCGTCGACCGAGGCGCTGCAGACGATCGAACCGACAGCCGCGGTCAGCCCGTCGGGCATCGATGTCGTGTTTCCGGTGCTGCACGGGACCAACGGCGAGGACGGCACGATCCAGGGGCTGCTCGAGCTGGCGAATGTTCCATACGTCGGATGCGGCGTTCTCGGGTCGGCCGCCGGCATGGACAAGGCGGTGATGAAAAAGCTCTTCACGGTCGCCGGCCTTCCAGTCGGTCCGTACGTCGTCGCGTTGCGTCACGAATGGGATCGCGATCCAGCCGGCATCAGACAGCGGGTCCGCGACGAATTGCGATACCCCGTATTCGTGAAGCCGGCCAACCTCGGCTCCAGCGTCGGTATTTCGAAAGCGAAGGCAGACGACGACTTCAACGCGGCGATGGAGCTGGCGCTCCAGTTCGACAGGAAGGTCGTCATCGAAGCGGCGGTGCCCAACGCCAGAGAGATCGAGTGCGCCGTGCTGGGCAACGACGACCCCGAAGCCTCGCTTCCGGGCGAAGTCATCCCATCGCGCGAGTTCTACGATTACGAAGCGAAGTACATCGACGACAACTCGAAGACCATCATTCCGGCGCCACTCGGCGACGCTGAGACGGCCGAGATCCGTCGGCTGTCGATCGAGGCGTTCAAAGCGGTGGAATGTTCTGGCATGGCCCGTGTCGACTTTCTCCTGTCACGCGATACCGGAGGGCTGTTCGTCAACGAGGTCAACACAATCCCCGGGTTCACGACGATCAGCATGTATCCCAAGATGTGGGAAGCCACCGGCCTTCCCTATCCCGCGTTGCTCGATCGTCTCATTCAGCTCGCGCTTGAACGGCACGGCGAAAAGCAGCGCCTCCGCACGAGCGTGGCCGAAGATCACCATCGATGATCCGTCGCGCGGCGATCGCCTTGGTGCTCGCCGCGGTGCTCACGAGTCCAATCAGCACTCCACGCCTTGACGCCAGGGCTTCCGGACTGACCGGCGCCGCCCAGGTCTCGAGCACGTACGACGTGATCATGGATGCCCGGTTCACGGAACTTCCTGCGCGCCTGGCGGAGACCTGCCCGCCGGCACCACCCGAGGTCTGTGCACTCTTGTCTGTCGTTGCGACCTGGTGGCAGATCCAGCTGGACCCGCACAACCGCAGCCGCGACGACGCATTTCAGAAACAGGCGGACAACGTCATCTCGGACATCGAGAGGTGGACGAGGCGCGAGCCGATGCGCGCGGAGGCGTGGTTCTACCTTGGTGGATCGATCGGGGCTCGAGCGCAGTGGCGGGCACTGCGGGGTGAGACGCTGGCCGCCGCCCGCGATGGCAAGCGGATCAAGGAGGCCCTCGAACGAGCTCTTGCCCTGGATCCCGCTCTTCAGGACGCCTACTTCGGGATCGGTCTGTATCACTACTACGCGGCCGTCGCTCCCGCGGCGGCAAGGATGCTGCGATGGCTGCTGCTCCTGCCGGGCGGCGATCGGGACGAAGGCCTCGCGGAGATGCAGCGCGCCAGAAACGGTGGTCAGCTGCTTCGGAGTGAAGCGGACTACCAGCTGCACCTGGTGTACCTGTGGTACGAAAAGCAGGCGCCTCGAGCGCTGGAGCTCCTGACTGCCCTCGCCGAGCGGTACCCTCACAACCCGCATTTTCCTCAGCAAATCGCCGAAATCGAGGACCGGTACCTGGATCGGCATACGGCAAGCCTCCACACCTGGGCAACGCTGCTCGAGCGCGCACAAGCCCGGGAGATCGCCGAGTCCGACATGGCGCAAGCGCGCGCGCGGCTTGGCGTCGCCCTCGAGCTGTATCACCTTGGCCAATTCGAAGCAGCGATTCCCCATCTGCGCTCAGTGATCGATGCCAGACCTCGCGCACCGGTCGGTGCCGAGGCCGTCGCGCAGCTGCAACTTGGGTACGTTTACGATCGGCTCTCGCGTCGCAACCTGGCCGTCGCCGCCTATCGAGCAGCGCTGGCCGCGAATCCCTCGGGTGATCCGTTGAAGCTCGAATCGAAAGCGCGTGCGGGGCTGCGAGCGCCGCTCCGGTAGCACGAAGGACACGAAGAGATCGAAGACCACGAAGAGTTCAGCGTTCTTCTTCGTGCCCTTCGATCTCTTCGTGCCCTTCGTGTCTACAGTCGCTGATCGCTCGCGCCGAGAGACTTGACAGAGTGGGTGCGATTGGACGTGGCCGTCGAACGATGAAGACCACGATCTTTTGACAAGCCAATCGATTTTGTGCTTGACACTAAAAAAATCTCACCCATAATCTACATCTGGTATGAGGGTGGATGGCTCAGCCCACCCGTTGTGACGGCCAAGCGGTCCGTCGGAGGCTGAGTCGCTAACTCTAAGGAGAGCACAATGGCGAAGAAGGCCAAGGGCGCGAAGAAGAAGGCCGCGAAGAAGCGGTAGTTCTTCGGCAAGGCTTCACGGGGTGCTCGTTTCAGAGCACCCCTTTTTTTTATCACCCGATTTCACAGCAGCTCCGGTTGCTGCGCTCCCGATGACACGCATACCAGTCGCGTGTCCACGATCTCCGGGAGCGTCCCACGAAGCGAGAACGCCGACATAAGGCCCGACGTGCCAGGCGGCAGAGTGTGCCAGATGCGGCGACAGATATCTCGCGAACACACCACGTGAAGGGGGGGATACAGATGGCGAAGAAAGCAAAGGGCGCGAAGAAGAAGGCCGCGAAGAAGCGCTAACTGCGCCTTCAGCCTAAGGGACGGGGGCTACTGCGATGCGGTAACCCCGTCCCAGATCCGCACGCCCCGCACGATATCCCCCACCGCAATCCGATCCACGACGTCCATCCCGTTCACGACGTGTCCGAAGACCGTATACCGCGCATCCAGGTGCGGCTGGGGCGAGTGCGTGATGAAGAACTGGCTGCCTCCGGTGTCCTTGCCGGCCAGCGCCATCCCGACCGTCCCGCGCAGATAGGGACGTTCGTTGATTTCATCCCGGATGGTGAACCCAGGACCGCCTTCGCCATCGCCACGCGGGTCACCATCCTGAACGACGAAATCGGGGACGACGCGGTGGATCGTCAGGCCGTTGAAGTATCCCTTGCGAGCCAGCGTGACGAAATTCTCTACCGTCAGCGGCGCTTCCAGGATGGCGAGTTCGACCTCGATCGTTCCCTTGTCGGTGTCGATGTACGCATGCGGCGAATACTGCGGCGTCAACGATGCCAGCACCCGCTTATCGCCAACAACGATGTCAGACGGTGCAGGTCGCATTGACGCATCGACGTCAGTGACGCCCTGCTGGCGCAGGAGCGTCGCCGCCCGCATGCGCAGCGCCCAGTCCTTGTCCATCAGCGCCTGCTGGAGCATCTGGCGTCCTGTGGCAGGCTCAATCAGATTGACGGCTGTGAGAATCGCTTCCCGGGCTCCGTAGGTGACGTCCACCGTGGCGATCTTGTAGGCCTCCAGCAGAGCGGGCACGGCGGCTGTCGATTTCAGCTCTCCCAGCGCCGTTGCCGCGGCGGCTCGGACGGCAAAGTCATCGGCCTGCAGCTTCTCGATGAGGAGCTTCTCCAGCCCCGGCGGCCTGCTTGCCGCCAGCCCCTCAATCGCCGCCGGCACGACACGCTGGTCCTTGTCCTCGAGCAGCGTCATCAGGCGCGTCTGGCTGCGCTCGGCTGGCAGCGTCCCGAGGGCCGCTGCCTCCGCCGCGCGCACCGTCCAGTTCTGATCCGGTTCCAGTCCGGCCAGCGTCGCGATGAATACGTCGGGGTCAACTCGAGCGAGCGCGCGAAGAGCGGCCGCTCGAATTCCCGGGACCGGCTCACCGAGGAGCTCGATCAGCAGTTCCGCGGTGTTGGGGGTCGCGAGGGCCCCAATGCTGCCGGCTGCCTCGAGTCGGAGGTTGGGATCTACCGTACGGTCAGCGACGATCTTCACCAGCACGGGAATGACCGTTGCGTCCCCGACTGCTGCGAGGCCGCGAACCGCCTGCAGCACCACAGCGGGATGCATCCGTCCGCGGTCCTCCACGATCTGGCGGAGGGCGGCTGACGCTTGCGGCGCCTTCAGGGCAGCGAGTCCACGCGCTGCGAATGCCGCCGTGTACCGTCCCGGGGTCCGCAGCAGCGTGAGCAACGCCGGGGCAGCCCGCGGATCGTTGATCCGTCCCAGCGCGTAAGCGACGGGCCACCAGCGCGACACCGGTTGTCCCGATCCATCCAGCACCGCAGCAGCGAGCGCCTCGTACGACCCGAGCCGCACGAGCGCATAAATCGCCAGTCGCGCAGCTTCCGCCGGACCGGACAGCGGATACGTCACATCGTCTGGATCGATTGCGTTCAGGGCACCAGCGGCCGTGTGCCTGCGGACGATGCCGCTGACGGCATCTGCATCGGCCTTGTTGCCGATCGAACCAAGCGCTTCCGCCGCGCGACCCTGCACGATGGGTTCCGGATCGTCGAGGGCTTTGATCAGCGCGGCACGTGCGGAGGCATGCCCGATGAGACCAAGCGCAAACGCCGCCATCTGGCGAACCTCGACGTCCGCATCAGCAAGGAGCGGGATCAGCGGTTCGACGCCGTCGATGAGCCCGACGCGACCGACGGCGAGCGCGGCGCGGCGGCGAACGCGTCCCTCGGGATCGGAAAGCAGCCGGCTCAGATCCGATGGCGCGGGCAACGCGTAAACCGCCGCAGTGGACGCCGTCGCCGGTTGCAGCAGCGCCGGCGGAGGCGGGTCAGCCTCCTTGAGAATCCGCTGATCCTCGAGCCTCACCATCCAGACCAGTTTCTCTTCCCAGGTGATGTCAGGCGGATGGATCGGGGTGGGCGGAACGACTGTTGCGGCGATCGGAGCAGAAGCACACGAAACGGCCGCAAGCGCAAGGCAGAACGACAGAAGCCGCCATGCGTACATTCGCGGCGATGATAGCATCCTCATCACACGAGTCATGCACCGGTACATTGCGATCGAAGGACCGATCGGTGTCGGCAAGACTGCGCTGGCGATGCGCCTTGCCGCTCGTCTGGATGCAACGACTGTGCTGGAAGAGACGGAGAATCCGTTCCTGTCCGACTTCTACGCCGGACGAGCGGGCTCCGCGCTCCAGGCACAGCTTTTCTACCTGCTGAACCGTCATCGTCAACAGATGTCGCTGCGACAGGGGAACCTGTTCGCTCAGGCGACGGTCTCGGATTACCTATTCGACCGCGACAAGATTTTTGCCTACCTGAACCTCGACGACAACGAGCTGTTTATCTATCAGCGCCTGTATGACTTGCTCGTCAAGGACGTGTCGACGCCGGATCTGGTGGTCTACCTGCAGTCGCCGACTGACGTACTTCTCCGCCGTCAGCGCGAGCGCCCGAAAGAGATTGAGGACGAAACCCCCGAACCGGCCGCGGACTACCTGCGCGAGCTGAACGAGGCCTATCAGCACTTCTTTTTTCACTACACGGCGACACCTTTACTGGTCGTTGAGACATCTCATCTGGACCTCGCGGCAGGCGACGCCGTGCTGGACGACCTCCTCAAGCAAATTCGGGGAATGGGGCGCGGGACCCAGTACTACGTTCCGCGGGCCTGATCCCACCTTTGCTTTCGCTTTACCTCATCTCTTTGACATTTCAGTTTTGACTTGTCTTAATACCCACTGATGGCGTGGTTCAAGAAGGCCCGCAAGCCGATTGCATCCTCCACCGCCGAAAAACCAAGCCGGGTTCCCGAGGGTCTCTGGATCAAGTGCCCTGGCTGCACGCAGCTCATTTATAAGAAGGATCTTGAGGAAAGCCTCAACGTCTGTCCGAAGTGCGCGCATCACTTCCGCATCGGCGCCGCGGAGCGGCTACGCGCCCTGTTTGACGACGGGCGCTACACAGAGCACTTTCCGAATCTGATTTCAACCGACCCGCTGAGATTCACCGACACCAAGCCCTACCGCCTGCGCCTGAAGACCACCATCTCGTCCACCGGTCTCAAGGACGCGATCATCGTCGCCACCGGGAAACTCGATGGTCTGGATCTCGTCGTCGCGGCGATGGAGTACACGTTCATCGGCGGAAGCATGGGCGTGGTTGTCGGCGAAAAGATTGCGCGGGCTATAGAAATGGCCATCGAGCGCCGGCAGCCAGTGATCGTGATTTCCTGCTCCGGCGGGGCGCGCATGATGGAGGGTGCGCTGTCGCTGATGCAGATGGCCAAGGTCTCGGCGGCCCTGGCTCGCCTCGATCGGGCGAAGCTTCCCTTCATCTCAATTCTCACGGACCCGACGACGGGTGGTGTGACCGCCAGCTTCGCGATGCTCGGCGACCTGAACATCGCGGAGCCGAGGGCGCTCATCGGATTTGCCGGTCCGCGGGTGATCGAGCAGACGATCCGGCAGAAGCTGCCCGACGGATTCCAGCGCAGCGAGTTTCTCGTCGAGCATGGAATGCTGGATCTGATCGTGGACCGCCGGGGGATGAAGGACGCACTCGCCCGCGCGCTGCGGTTCATGCGTGCGGAGCCGGCCGCGCCAGCCGCAGTGGCCGTCGCCGTCGGAGCCCCCTGATCCACACCGATCAGGTTTTTCCTTGTCATTAGACCGTCTTTTCGCCCTCGAGAACTTCGGGATCAAGCTGGGCCTGCAGAACATGCAGACGCTCTGCGCCGCGCTCGGCCATCCTGAACGGAGCTTTGCGTCGTTGCACATTGCCGGCACGAACGGGAAAGGGTCGGTCACCGCATTCGCCCATCGCGCGCTGCTGGCGCAAGGGATCCGCGCCGCGCGCTACGTGTCGCCGCACCTCGCAGATCTCTCTGAACGGTTCGTCATCGGCACGGCCCCTGTTGACGCGCGGACGCTGCAGGAGACGGCCGACGATGTCCTCGGCGTCGTCGACCGGCTGCAGGCGGCGGGAACCCTGACCGTGACGCCGACGTTCTTCGAAGTCACCACCGCCATGGGATTCGAGATGTTCCGCCGGACCGGGGTTGAAGTGGCCGTTATCGAGGTCGGGCTCGGAGGCCGTTTCGACGCCACGAACGTCATCACTCCTGCAGCGGGCGCGATCACGACAATCGGAATGGACCATCAACAGCATCTCGGATCGACCATCGGAGCCATTGCCCGTGAAAAGGCGGGCATCATCAAGAACGGTGTTCCCGTGGTCGTCGGCGACCTGCCGCCGGATGCGCTCGCTGTTGTTCATGCGGTCGCCGAAGAACGCGGCTCCGACGTGGTCGAGGCGCACGCCGGAGTGGCGGCGGACGTTTCCATGATCGACGGGCACGCGCGGATGACGCTGACGACGCCGGACGACCACTATGGCCCCCTGACGTTGTCGTTGCGGGGTTCGCATCAGGTGGCCAACGCGATCGTCGTGACACGGCTGCTCGAAACAGCGAGGCGTCAGGGCATCAGCGTCTCAGCCGCTGCTATCGAAGAGGCGCTCGCCACGACCGAGTGGCCGGCGCGGCTGGAATTGATTCGGCTGGATGACGGCCGGGCGGTGCTGATCGACGCCGCCCACAACCCCGATGGAGCCAAGGCGCTGGCGGCCTACTTGCGGGAGTGTCATCCCGAAAAGCCGACGCTCGTCATCAGCGTGATGCGAGACAAGGACGTCGATCAGATTCTCGCCGAGCTGCTGCCGGTGACCTCCGCGGTGATTGCCACTCGCGCGCCGTCACCACGCGCGATTCCTGAAGCCGAGCTCGCGCGGCATATCGTCGATCGGCAAACCGAACTGGGTCACGATATCGCGGTGTCCACAATCGCCGATCCGGAGGCGGCCGTTGCCGCGGCGCTCGATCGGTCGACGACGGTGTGCGTTGCCGGATCCATCTTTCTCGCGGGCGCCGTCCGCGACGCGTTGCATCGGCGGGCCCGTGTCCACTGAGCGGTGGCGGCGCATCGTTCGAGTCGTATTGCCGATCGGCATTGCCATCCTGAGCGCCGCGCGCCCGGCCATGGCGCAGCAGCCCGATCCGTCGTGCACTGAATCTGCGGATCTGATTGCCCTGGTCAAGGCCGTCGGTGGACAGATCCAGCGGGAGGCAGACCACATCTCGTTCCTCGAACGCGTCGATGCTCCGATCCCATGCCACCCGGGGCTTCGCGTCTTCGCCGACAGGCTCGACGTGTACGACGACAAGAAGCTACTGGTCGCCACCGGCAATGTCTCGTTCACCACGGCGGAGGGGCAGATCAACGCGGACCGGATCGAGTTCAATCTGGGGGACGGCACCGCCACGTTCCATCACGCCAGCGGCATCATGACGTTCCCCAAGGCCAACCGCGCCGAGTTCGGGAACCAGGAGCCCGACGTCTATTTCTGGGGAGAGCTCATCGAAAAGCGCGGTCCCAGGAGCTATGTCGTCACGCGCGGCGACTTCACGACGTGCGTACAGCCGACACCGCGATGGGAACTCGGCAGCGCCAAGTTCATCATCAACCTCGATGACTATGTCGTCGCCCGCAATACCGTGCTGCGCGTCAAAGGCGTGCCCATGCTGTTTCTTCCGGTGATGTATTACCCGATGCACAAAGACGGACGCTCGACCGGTTTCCTGATGCCCAACTTCGGAACATCGACGTTCCGTGGCACCGCGTTGAGCAACGGATTCTTCTGGGCCATCAGCCGCAGCCAGGACGCGACGTTCTTTCACGACTGGTTTACGCGAACCGGCACGGGCATCGGGGCGGAATATCGATATCTCAGCGGAATCGGGTCGGGCGGCGTCATTCGCGCGTACCGCCTGAATCAGCACCAGACGGTTTTTGAGCAGAACAACTCCACAACCACGTTACCGTCGCAGACGTCGTATCAGGTGAACGCGGCCGTAAATCAGAACCTCGGTCGGAGATTGCGAGGACAGGGCACCGTCGAATACTTCAGTGACGTTTCCACGCAGCAGCTGTATCAACAGAACACCTACCAGCGTTCGAGCAGTCGCCGGACCATAGCCGGGGGTGTCACCGGCGTGTACGGCCCGGCCACGCTCGGCGGGTACTACTCGCGCTCCGAGCAGTTCAGCGATACGGACCACTCCACGGTGTATGGATCAACGCCGCGAGCGACCGCGAACATCGCTCCATCGAAGCTGTTCGGCTCGCCGGCATACGCGTCGTTCAACAGCGAGTATCTCTTTCAGCCTAATCGCCGGTTGACGGACGGTGTCGTCACTGCGGATGAAAGCCTGGCGCGTTTCGATGTCACCCCCGCGGTCCGCGTGCCGCTCTCGCGGTTGACCTATCTGTCGGTGACGACGAACGCGTTCTATCGACAGACGTATTTTTCGCGCAGCGTGGATCCCTCCGGCAATTTCGTCAAGGACGGTGTCAGCCGCCGGTACATGTCGCTGCAGACCGATATCATCGGCCCCGTCTTCTCCAAAATCTGGGATACGCCGGGGAGCGGCTACTCCGATCGGATGAAGCACGTGATCGAGCCCACGTTCAGCGCGGTATACCTCACTGACATCGCGAATCAGTCGCGCGTCCCGTTGACCGATTCCAGCATCGTGGTGGTCGGCGACGCGATGAGCCTCACCTACGGGCTGACGAACCGCCTCATTGTGAGGACCCGGAGCACCGACGGTGCGCGTGGTTCAACACGGGAATTCCTCACCGTCGGCGTCCAGCAGACCTACTACACGAATCCTGAAACGAGCCGCTACGACACCACTTACGTCAGCTACTCGGGGCGGCCGAAGCCCGTTGATCTCTCGCCTATCGCTGCGCTCGTTCGTTTCGCGCCAACGCAGACCATCGATGCAAACGCACGACTCGAGTACGACGTGACTGGGAACGGATTGCAGGTCCTCAGTGCCGGCAGCACGGTATCGACTGCAGCCAGCTCGTCGAATGTCAGCTTCAGCAGACAGCGTTTCACGCCGTTGTCCGACGTCAGCAGCTACGTGTCCGGCTCGTCGGCGTGGCGATTCTCGCAGGGCCGCATCACGGCGTTCTACGGATTGAATTGGGACATTGACGCCAAGTACATCTACAGTCAGAGCATCGGCGGGACGTACATGTCGCAGTGTTGCGGTGTGCGCGGCGACTTCCAGGTGGTGAACTTTCTGCCGTCCATTGGCGCACCCATTCCAAGCGATCGCCGCCTGAACTTCTCATTTGTACTGGCCGGCCTCGGGACGTTCTCCAACTTCTTCGGCCTCTTCGGCCAGCCGTAAGCGGTGAGCGACTCCGTCGTCCTCGTGACCGGAGCCGGCGGGTTCGCTGGCGGCCACCTCATTGAACTGCTGGCCGGATCCGCTGATCTCGTCGGCTGGTCCCGAACCCAGCCGCCGCCGGAGATTGCGGCACTCGCGAAGTGGCAGCGGGTCGATATCCTCGACCGCGAACAGGTCACCGACACGATTGCGATGTTGCGGCCTGATTCGATCTTCCATTGCGCAGGGCTGCCGCACGTCGCCGAGTCGTGGGCGGACACCGCCGCACCGCTCGCAACGAATGTGCTCGGCACTCACCGCCTCATCGAAGCCGTCGAACGCGTCGGGGCCCGCTGCCGCATTGTCGTCACCGGCTCGGCGCAGGTGTACGCGCCGTCGAACGAACCGATCGCGGAGGACGATCGCATCGCTCCTTCGAGTCCGTACGCGCTGAGCAAGCTGGCACAGGAGCAGCTCGCCCTTCGCTCGAATTCCGACACGGTGGCGATCATCGTCACCCGACCGTTCAACCATACCGGTCCGCGCCAGAAGCCGTCCTTTCTGGCGCCGAGCGTGGCGAGACAGATCGTGATGTTTGAACGCGGGCTGCTCGAGCCCGTGCTGAAGGTCGGCAACCTCAATCCGAGCCGCGACATCATGGACGTGCGCGATGCGGTGCGTGCCTATGCCGCACTCATGAAGACAGGGACGCCAGGGACGATATACAACGTCGCCTCTGGAGTCGCGCGGCCCGTGCGATCGATCGTGGAAGCGCTTGTCAGTCGCGCGCGGGTGCCGGTTCGGATCGAGCAGGACCCCTCACGCATCCGGCCCAGCGATGTTCCGGTGCTGGCTGGAAATCCCCGGCGTCTGCAGCAGTCCACCGGCTGGAGTCCGCAGGTGTCGTTCGAAAAAATGGTCGATGACCTTCTCGAGTACTGGCGAGCCCAGTCATGACCATTTGCAGACGAACATAAAGCGAAACTAAACTGGGGCCGTGGAAACGGCACCCCTGCTCTTCGACCTCGGGAAACCCAAACCAACGACCCGCGACATCGCCGATCTCGTCCGGCTTGGGGGCGGCGCCGACGCTCTCACCGAAGCGACACGTCGCGCTGACGCGGCGCGTTATCAGGAAGTGCGTTGTCGCTCTGCTCTCAATCCCGTGAAGGGAATGCCGTTCAAGTGGACGCTGAATCCGTATCGCGGCTGCACGCACGCGTGCCATTACTGCTACGCGCGCCGCTACCACACTCAGTTCGAGCTCGGCGCGGACGACGAATTCGCGTCGGTGATCTTCGTCAAGTCGAACTTCGTCGAGGTCCTGCGACACGAGTTGCAGAAGCCCGCATGGAAGGGCGACTACATCGCCGTCGGGACCGCGACCGACTGCTACCAGCCGATCGAAGGCCACTACAAATTGACCCGCGGGGTCCTCGAGGCGTTGTGTGAATACAGGAACCCGGCGGGCATCATCACCAAAGGACCGATGATCGTCCGCGACAAGGACGTGCTCGCTGACCTCTCGAACCGCGGCGGCTGCAGCGTTTACATCAGCGTCCCCTGTATCGACGAGGAGGTGTGGCGTCAACTCGAGCCCGGCACCGCGCCGCCCATGCAACGGCTGCGCGCGGTACGTGAGCTCGCCGATGCCGGCGTACGAGTCGGCGTGCTGATGAATCCGATTGTCCCCGGCATTTCATCTCGACCGGCGCTGATGGAGCGAACAATGAAAGCGATCGCCGACCACGGCGCGCACTTCGTCGGCTGCAATGTCATGTATCTGGAAGGGGGGACTCGGGATCACTTCACGAAATGGCTCGAGGGCGAGCACCCGGAACTCGTCGACGGCTATCGCCGTCTCTACGCCCGGAAGTACGCGCCCTCGATGTACCGCACGGAGATCCATGCGGTGTTCAACGCCCTTCGAGACAAATACCGCTTGAGCCGCCGCGACTAGACCGCCATTGCGTCGGGATCCGCCGACGCGACCAGCCTCGGACTCGCCGCTTCGAGCACGACCTGACCGTCGCGGACAATCGCACGGAAGCTATTCGCTTCCTTCCAGCGCTGGCTGAGCGGCAGTTTGATGCGGTCGTCGATCACGCGCTTCAGGAAACGCGCGCCATACGCCAGGCTGTAGCCGTCGGTGACGATCTTCTCGAGCGCTTCGGGCTCGAGCACCAGCATCTTGTTCCACCGCTTCAAGGTGCTCGTCACCTCGTCGATGTACTTGATGGCGATCTGACGGACTTCATCCTTCGTCAGCGGTTCGAACACCACGACCTGGTCGATGCGGTTGCGGAACTCCGGCGGGAATCGCCGCTCGAGGTCGCGATTGATCTCCGACTGCACTTCTTCCATCCGCATCTGCCCTGAGCGGAAGCCCATCGGGCTCTGCAGCTTGCGGAAATGCTCCGACCCGGCGTTCGACGTCATGATGACGATGGTGTCGGAGAGGTAGACGCGCTTGCCGCGGCCATCCGTGAGCCATCCCTCGTCGAACGCCTGCAGGAAGACGTTCAGCAGGCTCGGACTCGCCTTCTCAACCTCGTCGAGCAGGATCACGGAGCACGGGTTGTCCTTCAACTGATTCGTCAAAAAACCGCCGCGTTCGCTGCCGACGATCCCGCGTGGCATGCCAATCAGCTTGTCCACCGAGACACCGCCGTCCTGATACTCGGACATGTCGATGCGGATCATCTTCTTCTCGTCGCCGAACATGAATTCCGCGATCGCCTTTGCCAGCTCGGTCTTGCCAACGCCGGTCGGGCCGAGGAAGAGGAGCACGCCATCCGGACGATCGAATCCGTCCTTCAGCGGGCCCTTGTTCAGCACCAGGCGATGCGCCAGTGCCTGAACAGCCTTCTTCTGTCCGATCAGACGCCGGCCGAGGCGATTTTCGATGTCCTTGAAGCGATCGCCGACGTCACGGAACACCATGTCGCGCGGAATCTGCGCCGCATGCGAGATGACTTCGATCACCTCGTCGGAGCGAACCTCCCAGCGGCGATCGATCTCGGCACGCACGGCAGCGGTGTCGAGCCAACCGATCACCTTGTCCGGCAGGTGCAGATGCCGCTGATATCGCGGCGCCATCTCGAGTGCCGTCTCGATCGCTTCGTCGAGCAGTCGCACCGAATAGTTGCGCTCGAGTCGTGGTCGCACGTTGTAGAGAATGCGGCGTGTCTCTTCGAGAGACGGCTCCGCGACATGGACCGTCCGGAATCGGCGCGCCAGCGCTTCGTCTTCCTGGATGTATTCCTTGTACTCGCTGAGCGTCGTCGCACCGATCATGCGCACTTCACCGCGCGCCAGCACCGATTTGAAGACGTTGGCGGCGTCTGATGGCGCGCCGAGCGCCGATCCGGCGCCGACCATGGTGTGCGCCTCATCGACGAACAGGATCAGGTTCGGGCGCTCCTTGATTTCACGAATCACGTTCTGAATGCGGTCTTCGAACATGCCGCGCAGCATCGTTCCCGCAACCATCGTGTTCATCTGCAGGTTGACGACCTGACAATCGCGCAGCCGGACCGGCACCGTCTCGGGCTCGAACTCGATGCGGCGTGCGAGCCCCTCGACGATCGCCGTCTTGCCAACGCCCGGCTCGCCGATCAGCATCACGGAATTCGACCGTTCGCGGTGGCACAGGATCTCCACCACCTGCTGAATCTCCAGATCGCGTCCATACACGGGGGCGATCTTGTCCTGCCGCGCGAGCAGATTGAGGTTGGTCGCGAAGTGCTTCAGGAACGGCGGCAGCTCAAACCGCTTGCGCAGCCGTTCCTCGCGCAGTTCGTTGTCGCGCATCCGCGTGGCAATTCGAGACACCAGCACCTCCGGTTCAACGCCGTGACGGCGGATGATCGATACGGGAACGCCCTGGCTCTCCTCGAAGATCGCCGAGAAGAGGTCGGATGATTCGATCGTCTGGCGTCCGGCCCGGCTGGCCTGATGGAACGCGAGCTTGAACACGAGCTTGGTGGCGGGAGCAACGCGCAGCTCGCGATCGGCGAACGTCGGCAACACCTGCAGGTGCTCTTCCAGCCCCTGAAGAATCTCGTGCGGGTTCAGCTCGAGATCGCGCATCACTTGCGAGAACGTATCCCACTCGACCTGCGCGAACGCGAGAAAGATGTGCTCATTGGTGAGCAGCGCGTGATCTCGGCGGCGCGATTCCTCAACGGCGCGATCCACCACTCGCTGTGCCGATTCACCAATCTTGTTTTGTGCAATGTCGAAGTCGTCCACGAGTCGGTCCTCCTGACCCGGCGTCCGTCAGTGACGTCCGCTGGTGTCTGGCCTTCGCAGAGGCAAGAAGGGGGCCAGCACACACGCATGCGTTTGCTGAATCAATCGGACCAGCAGGTTACGAAGAAACAGGCGGTTGCGGCTGGGCCGTCTCAGCCGAGGACGAACGACCGGCGGTTACCACTTCTATAATTGCGTCATGGCACGTGTGCTACTGACGGCCGTCATTGCATCAGCGCTCGCGGCGTCGGCGGGCGCCCAAACCCCTCAACCATTTCCTCGCCCAGGTAATGCACAACCGGCGCGTACGGCACCCGCGACGCCGCAGCCGGCGCCACCCGTACCCGCGACACAGCCGCAGCCTCCTGCCGCCGTTGGATCCGCCGATCCAAATGCACCGACCGCAGAAAGTCTCGGCGTGGCCATCTACCCGACGGCGCAGTTTCTTGCCTCGTACGACGCCGGCCGAGGACAGCGCTACTATCTGTTTGGGACGACGGCCAGCTTCGACGAGCTCGTCGGCTACTACAAGGTGCAAACGAAACAAGGCGGAGATCTCGTGTTCAAGGACCCGCCGACGCACATGTTCACCGGCGGAACGCTGGCCCGCTTCCGCGAAGAGACGATGGTGTTTCCGCCTAGCGTGACGGTGAAGGATTGGACAAGCGGCGGATCGCCCGGTTATCCCAACCCGAGAATCGGCGCCCAACCGCAACGGTTCCCGACAATCATCATGATCGTCCCGGCGCCGCCGGGTACACCGGCGCCTCGCTGATCCTTAGTGGCTGGCGTACTTACGCTCGAGATACCGCAGGTACGGTTCTGAATCGACGGCCGATCCGGTAATCCGTCGCACCAGTTCCTTCGGCTCGAACTTGCGTCCGTGCTGGTGCAGTTCCGCTCTGAGCCAGGACAACAAGGCCGAGAAATCACCGCGGCCGATCTCGGCGTCGCGATCTGGGTGGACGGCACCGAATCGCTCCCAGAGCTGCGCAGCGATGACGTTGCCGAGTGTGTACGTGGCGAAATAGCCGAACAGCCCAGCCGACCAGTGGATGTCCTGCAGCACACCCTTCGCATCGTCAGGGGGCGTAAGACCGAGGTACTCCTGAATCTTGGCGTTCCAGGCGTCCGGGAGCTCAGAGACTTTCAGCGAGCCTTCGATTAACGCGAGCTCGAGCTCAACGCGAAGCATGATGTGGAGGTTATAGGTCGCCTCGTCCGACTCGACGCGAATCAACGTGGGCTGCACACGGTTGATCGCAGCGTGGAACCCGCCGGCGGTGACACCGCCGAGCTGTGCGGGGCAAGCCGCCTGCAGCTGTGGAAAGAAGTGATCCCAGAACGGACGCGAGCGTCCGACCATGTTCTCCCAGAGACGGCTCTGCGATTCATGAACGCCAAGTGAGGCACCGCCCTCGAGAATCGTGCGCTGATGCTCGGCGCCGACGCCCTGCTCGTAGAGGGCATGACCCGCTTCGTGCATTGTCCCGAACAGCAACGCGAGCGGCTGGCCCTCGACCCAGCGGGTCGTGATGCGCACGTCGCTGGCGCCGATCCCTGTCGCAAACGGATGAACCGACTTGTCCTGCCGGCCGCGGGCCCAGTCGAATCCGAACGCGGTCACGACGTCCACGGCGAAGCGCCAGATGTCGTTCTCGGCGTATGACCTGGTGAGGAAGTCGGCTGCGGGCGCTGGCCTGGCGGCCACCTCCTTGATGATGGCGACCTGTCGTTGCCGCAGCGAATCAAAGAGCCGGCGCACGTCCGCGGTCTTCATGCCGGGTTCGTAGTCATCCAGCAATACGTCGTACGGGTGATCGGCAGGTGGAAAGAACGCGACGTAGCGTCGCTTCAGGTCGATCACTTTCTGCAGATGCGGCGCGAACTGGGCGAAGTTGGAGCGGGCGCGCGCCTCTGCCCAGGTATGCTGCGCCGCGGACACTACGGCAGCGTGTTCCGCAACGAAGTCGGCAGGAACACGCGTGGCGCGTGCGTAGTCACGAGCCACGACCCGGACCATGCGAGCGTCTGTGGAATCGGCATCTGCGCTGGCAAGCTCTCCGTCAGCCGCCTGGAGCGCATCCCCGATCTGACTGGATGTGAACTTCTCGTGCGCAAGCCGGCGCAGCGCCGCGCTCATCTCGCCGTGCACGGTCACGCCGCCCGGCGGCATGTAGACGCGCTCATCCCACTCGATCAGATCGGCGGCGTGCCTGAGATCCATCACCTCGCCGATGAATGTTCGCAGTTTGTCGATGCTCACGTTAGTTAGCTAGTTGGATAGTTGGTAGTTCGTAGTGAGTTGGTAGTTCGTAGTTCGTAGTTCGTAGTTGTCTTTACTACGAACTATCCAACTATCTAACTACGAACTCGCTTTCACGTAGATTTCCCCGGCCTTGCGGAACTCGACCGACTTTTCCTGCATACCGGAGTCGCGAATCTGCTGCGAGAGCTCCATCGAGCAGAACTTCGGACCGCACATCGAGCAGAAATGCGCGACCTTGGCGCCGTCGGCTGGCAGTGTCTCGTCGTGATACGCACGGGCGGTGACCGGATCCATTGCCAGGTTGAACTGATCCTGCCAGCGGAACTCGAATCGTGCCTTCGACAGCGCGTCATCCCAGGCTTGTGCGCGCGGATGCCCTTTCGCAAGGTCCGCGGCATGAGCGGCGATCTTGTACGCGATGACTCCGGCCTTCACGTCGTCCCGATTGGGAAGACCGAGATGCTCCTTCGGGGTCACGTAGCAGAGCATCGCCGTGCCGTACCACCCGATCATGGCCGCGCCGATCGCGGAGGTAATGTGGTCGTAGCCGGGTGCGACGTCGGTCGTCAGCGGCCCCAGCGTGTAGAACGGAGCCTCGGCGCACCATTCGAGCTGCTTTTCGACGTTTTCCTTGATCAGGTGCATCGGGACGTGACCCGGACCTTCGTTCATCACCTGGACGTCGTACTCCCACGCGATCTTCGTCAACTCGCCCTGCGTTTTGAGCTCGGCAAACTGCGCTTCGTCGTTCGCGTCCGCGATCGAGCCCGGGCGCAGACCGTCACCGAGTGAAAACGACACGTCATACGCACGCATGATTTCGCAGATCTCGCGGAAGCGCGTGTACAGGAAATTCTCCTGGTGATGCGCCAGGCACCACTTCGCCAGAATCGATCCGCCGCGCGAGACGATGCCGGTGACGCGACGCGCCGTCATGGGGATGAAGCGCAGCAGCACCCCGGCATGTACGGTGAAATAGTCGACGCCCTGCTCGCACTGCTCGATCAACGTTTCGCGATAGACCTCCCATGTCAGGTCTTCGGGCCGCCCGCCGACCTTCTCGAGCGCCTGGTAAATCGGGACGGTTCCGATCGGCACCGGCGAATTGCGGACGATCCACTCCCGCGTCTCGTGAATGTTCTTGCCGGTCGAGAGGTCCATCACCGTGTCGGCGCCCCACAGTGTCGCCCACTGGAGTTTCTCGACCTCGTCCTCGATCGACGAGCGCACGGCGGAGTTCCCGATGTTGGCGTTGATCTTCACCAGGAAATTGCGGCCGATGATCATCGGCTCGAGTTCGAGGTGATTGATATTCGCGGGAATGATGGCGCGCCCACGCGCGACCTCGGAGCGCACGAATTCAGCAGGCAGGCCTTCGCGCGCGGCAATGAACTCCATTTCGGGTGTGATCTCGTCGCGACGGGCGTAGTACAGCTGCGTCCCGACGCCGCCCGCCGCCCGGCGTGCGGCGACCCACGGCTCGCGCAGCTTCGGCAGTCCGGTGCGAACGTCGTGGCCCTGCGGGCCGCTGGTGTCGTACAGACGGACCGGCGCCTCCCCTCCACTCAGCGCGACCTCGCGCATCGGCACGCGCAGCGTGACCGCTTCGCCGCCAGGAATGAGTGGTGCGGTGCGCTCTTCAAAGGCCTTACTGGAATTCGGATACGCCGCTGCAAAGTCGATCATGGAACTCTCGATGTCTCAGTGAACGGGCCCTCGGTAGCGTCGGGCCGGCGGGATCGTATGAGGATCGCCGCACTCCCTCCGCCGGTTTCAACCGGATCAGGTTCCAAGGGTTTGTCTCAATCCTGTTCGGATACCCCTGGCGGCCTTCGCGATTATACGTCTCTGTCCGCAACGACACGCGACCACCTACAATTCACGTATGGTTATCGCATTGCTGTTCAGCTTGCTGATGGCGCAGGCTACGCCGCCCGCCAAACCGGCACCGCCGCAACCGCAGCCCACAACGCCCAAACCAGCCCCCGCGCAACCTCGCACCACGACTGCGCGGCAGCCGGCGTCGACTGCAGTAGCGGGGATGGCGATCACCGCGACCGATGGCAGGGGAATGCCGTTCGCGGACGTGACCGTTGAATTGAGTGGCCCCGTCTCAAACAGCGGTAAGACCAACGCCGCCGGACAAATCAGCTTTCCAAGCCTTCGGGCGGGTACTTATCGCCTCCGCTTTGTGGGTGACGAGATCACCGCGTTCGAACGCGAGGTGATACTCAAGGCCGGCGCCATCGAGAAGATCGCAGTCACGCTGACGATGGCGCCGCCGCCGCCACCACCCGTAGTCGCCGCGCCCGTAGCACCCGCGCCGCCGCAACGTCCTGCCGCCGGACCCGTGGGTGAGCCGCAGCTCGGCTCGCTGACCAAGCTGGCGGACCGCGAGAAGAACACGAAGGAGCGCCGCGAGATCCTGCTCTCCTGCAGTGGCAACACCCGGAACATGCTGCTCGTCCTCACCGGCGAGCAGTCGCAGCGGATCTACGACGCCGCCGAATCGACGTATTACGTAATCTCGGGCCAGGGCGGGGCCATTGTCGGCAAGCTCCAGAGCGTCATCAGTGAAGGGTCGTTCCTCACCGTGCCGCGGGGCACGTCGTTTACACTCGCCCGCCAGGGAAACCGGCCACTGACGATGTTATGGACGCTGAGCGGTGAGCCGTGCGAAACGGCGAAGTAACCGTGGGCGCGCGCGCTGACGCCCAGGGCGTCATTGTCGGCTGCCCCTCGTGCGGACAGGCGAACCGCATGCGCTACACCGCGCTGAACAAGACGATTCGCTGCGGGAACTGCCGCGTGACGCTGCCGCCGCTCTCCGGTCCGGTGGAAATCGCGGACGCGGCAACGTTCGACGCTGCTGCACGTGACAGCGCCTTGCCGCTGCTCGTGGACTTCTGGGCACCATGGTGCGGGCCCTGCCGCCTGATCGCGCCAGAGCTCGAGCGGCTCGCGCAGGCCAATGCTGGCCGCTATCTCGTGGTGAAGGTCAACACCGACGCGGTCACGGAGGTGGCCGCACGGTTCCGCATCCGCTCTATTCCGACGCTGGCGCTCGTCTTCGGCGGACGTGAGATCGAGCGCATAACGGGAGTCCGTCCGGCGTCCGAGATCGAAGCCTTCATCTCCCGAGCCATGGCGACCGCAACACCGCGCGCGTCGTAGGCTACCAGCCGGGCCGGATCAGAAATCCGAGAGTCCATCCCAGCGGCGTCCGATCGAACGGACGTGCCGCAGTCAGCTCGAGGATGATCCCTCCCATGTTGACCCGACCGCCTGCGCCGATGCTGCGGAATTGCGCGCGGTTGGTCTCGTCGGCGTGCTTGGTCCACATCGCGCCCGCGTCGGCGAAGGCGATGAGCTCGATGGGCACCTGTCGGCCGTAATCGAGATCGCGGGTCAGGAATCCGACAAGCGGCATCCGCAACTCAACGTTCATCAGCGCCATTCGGCTGCCGGCCAGTTCGTCAATCACGGAGCAGGTCGTTGCCGTGCGCCCACAGGCATCAGCGGCAAAATTCCGCAAGTCGTAGCCGCGAACCATCGTCTGCAGGCCGACCACCAGCGGGGTCAATCGCGGATCTGACGCGCCGGAACCGTAGCGCCCGACGTGTTCCACACGTGTCGCGATGGTTAACGGCCGCACCGGCATCCAGTAGCGCCGCGCATCTACGCGGACGTCGGTGAAGGGTACCGACCCGAACGCAGGTTCCACTTCCACACGTAACCGTTGCCCGAGAACAGGACCGACGGGTCCGAATACGGTCGTGTCGTGTACGAACGCGAGTTGCGCTTCAGCCTGATACAGCGCAGGACCGCCCGGGGACGCGACGAGGGAACGATTGAGGATCTGTCCCGCTGCGTCGCTCGTTCGCGTTGCCGTCTGCCACTGGAACCCTGTTCGTCGAACGCCGACACGCATTTCAAAACGACGTGCTGCGTCGATGTGATACCGGGCGGCGAGGCCGCCCCACTGATGGTCGTACCGCAGGCTGGCCGTCTCGCGGGTGGTGGACTCGGTCCCCCGTTCGAGCGACCGGCGCGCCCCGTAGAATCGGTTCGGTGCGAATCCGCCTGTCACGCCCCAGCCCCATCGGCCCCGCCTTGTCGCGTAAGTGACCTGCGCCGCCAGATCGTCCACATCAGTCCCGACCCGGAACACGGTCTGCAACTGCCGGTCGCGAAGCAGATCCCCGAACGTCGCGCCGAAGCTCGCGCGGACGAGGCCGCCGAACGCATTGCCAGTCCCGGCGCCGATAAACGGCTGGGCGAGCGCTTCCAGACGCAGGCGATCGTCGTACGGACGTTGCGTGAATGAGGACGCGTCCGGCAATCCCGAGCGCGGGTCGCGCAATGCGTCCGCTACGGTCATCCGCTCGTCGGCGATCGCCGGCGCCGCGGACGCCTCGGTCTCATCGACGATCGCGCAGCGACTGCAGTCGGTGAGCATTCGAATCCGGTACACGCCATCGGAGAACGCCGTGAAGGCCACGGCACCGCTGTCGGACGCCACGGCCAGCGCCGGACTCGTCGGCGTGAGGCCGCTGACCCCCGCGGTCTCGTCGGTGACACGCGTCAGCTCACCGCCCGCCAGCACGCGGCGATACACATTGCTCGTCTGGTCCCGATCGGCGATGTAGTAGACAGCATCGCCCGCCGGCGACCACTGCGGATTGATTTGCTTGCCCGTGATCTCCCGAGCCACCGTCGCGGGGTCGAGCGGTCGAATCGCACCGCTCTTGAGATCGAGCAGGCCGACCCGGAGCGGGCCGAACCGCAGTTCGTCAAGTGAGGACGTAAAGCGATCGGTGGCGAATGCGATGGTCGAGCCATCGGGCGACCACGCCGGCTGGACGTCCGCAAACACGTCGGCGGTCAGCTGACGCAGCGTCTTCGTCGCGACCGTGTAGATGAAGAGATCCGCCAGGCCTCCCTTCAGTCCGGACACGACAATCTGCGATCCGTCGGGAGACCAGCTCGGGTTGAACAACTGGCTTACCGTTGACAGAGGGATTTCCTCACGAGTGCCCTGCGCCACATCGACGAGCATGAGCACGGCGTCGCCGTCGCGTACCGCGGCCATCGCAAAGCGCTGGCCGGATCGATCCCACGCGCCCGATGAATCGATGTATTGCAGGCTGTCGAAATGAGGATCGGCAGCGGTGCTGACGATTTTCTGCGCGGTCTTCTCCTTCGCCGTGTCTGCCAGGAACAGATCGACGGACAGGCGATCGCGCTCGGAGAGAAACATGACGCGGCGGCCGTCGGGGCTGAGCGCGGGACCGAGCTGCATCCGCTCCTGACGTCCGGCCCGCACGAGTCCGCCGCGCGCGTCGGAGTCCTCGCGCTCCACCGATATCGAACTATGCCATCCGCGCGTGATCTGCTCGGCGGTGAGGCCGGTCACCTGCTCGAGGCGCTTGACCCCATCTCCTGCGCGCGACCGCAGGACGTCGCCAATCAGACCGTCACCGAATTCGCCGGCGAGGTACGACCACAGAGCATGCCCATATCGGTAGGGGAAGTATTTCGGATCCTCTAATTGCTTGAGGGTGGGAAGGCGGTTGTGGCGGGCGGCGTCCCGCACCCACATCGAGGTGTGCGCCGTCGCCGGACCGAGCGACAGGTACTCCGCCATCCCCTCGATGAACCAGCCTGGCAGCGAAAACGCGTCGCGCTTGACGCTGCGAGCGATGTCGATTTGAAACGCGTGGGCAATCTCGTGACCGAGGATGTGATCCGTCTCGCCAAGCCCCGGCGTAAAGGGCAGTGCGATCCTCGACTTCGCGTGCTCGGTGAACCCGCCAACGCCCTCGCCCACCGGACCGCCGGCAAGGTTCGTCTGCGTGAAATGCGAGTGACTCGCGTAGAGGATCAGCGGCTGCCGGTGATCGAAGGTATGCCGCAGGATGCGCGAGAAGCGTGAGTACCACCGCTCCGCCATCTGCGCGGCAATTGCGACAGCCTCTTCTTCTTCGCTGTAGTAGTAGATGTCGAAATTCGGTGTCTGCAGCAGGCGGAAATCGAGACGATCGTAATGAACCCTGTTGCGACCGAACTGCGCGTGTGCGTTCGTGGAGAAAAGCATCGCCACGACCGCGACGATAACCACCGCGGGCTTGGACACCATGGGCACCCCTGGGACTCGGATTGGGGCGTCACTCTATCAGCCTCAGGGCTCATATACAAACGACCATCGCGTTCCGCCATGGATCAACCCGTTCGCCATGTCCGCGCGGATGGTTCCAGCGCCCGGCAGGGCAAGGCGAAGGCCGACACCCGCATCGACATCGCTGCGCGCCCCGGCATCGAGCCGGCCCGTCACGCGGGTCGAGTCGATGAACGCCGCCACCGCCGTCCGCAACAGCCCGGCGGACCACCAGCGTTGCCCTTCTACTGAAACAGCCAGCAGTCGCCTGCCCATCTGCTCGACTTGCAAACGACCGTCATCCACCAGCGGGTGCGCGCGGAGCAGCGTCTCGCGCGTCTGGCCCGTATCGCCGGCAAACCACACGAGCGGCGGGAGACCAGACGTTGCCGTTGTAGCGGCCGCGCGCGCCAGAGACACGAATCCGCGGCGCGACGCTGAGGAGGATGCGGACACGGACACGTCCGCTCGAGAGAACATGTCCGACCCGGCCCAGAGCTCGGCACCACCCTGGACGTCCACCCGGTTGCCCCGCGTCAGCACGCGGACCGTGCCGCGTGACCGGGTCAAGAGTCCGGACGAATCCCAGTCCTCCACGCCGGTTTCCGCAGAGAGCTTGACCAGTGCCGTGAGCCAGTTTGACCAGCGGATGAAACCGCCCGTCCGTTCTGCTGGCGCGACCTCATCCGTAAACTGCTCGCGCTCATGAAACACGCCGACGCCCCACACGCCACCCCAAGGGGCAGGCGCGTCGAACATCGCCGAGACGCGGGGCCGTCCGGGCCAGAACCGCCAGTCTCCAAGCAACCGTTCACCGCCGCCGGTGAGTGATCCGGTACTGATGGCAATCTCACGACGCGAGGCCGCCGCGGCAGCGACCACCGCGTAGCTCCAGACGTCGGACGGCACCAGGGGTCGCTCATTGACAGCAGCGCGCAATTCGGCGAGCCCACCGGGTCTCGGCACGACCTCGATGGCCGCAGACGACGTGGCTGGCAGATCTCGAAGGCGCCGCTCACTGCGAAGCAGCAGGTCCGCCGTGACCACGGTACCGGGCGGTGTTCCGATGAGATGTTCGACGACACGCTGCCGCGTGCGGGTGAGACCGGCGACGGTCAACAGATCGAGTCGCGGTTCGCCAATGTGATTCCATGCATTCAGGGCACCGGCACGATCGTTCTGCACGAACCGGCTCGTCCCGAGGAGTTGCCACCCGTACGGCTCCCTCGGATCCATGGTGGTCGCCGTCGCACTGAGCGACTCTACGTCCGCCCATCGCTGCTGCAGCACGCGTACACCGGCCAGCTCGCGCATCGCCGCCGCCCCTCCACACGCCAGCGCCGTCGTCAGACTGCGTTCCGCGGCGGCCAGATCGCCGGCCTGCGCCTGCGACACACCTGAGGCGATCAATTCACTGCAGCTGCTCTGAGGGCTGCTTTTGACTTCGATCAATAACGGCCTGGCGGTCGGCGTCAGTTCACCTGGAACCACAACGGCCATCCAGCGCCGTGTCGCCTGCCATCGCCGGTCGAACTCACCGCGACCGACCACGCGCAGAGGAGCCCGGGCCGGATCGTGAAACACCACCGCGTCGGGAGTCGTGCCGACGATCACGATGTAGTGGAACCTTCCAGGCCGATCTTCGATGAGTGTCAGCACCGGCCGGCCACGCTGGAGCTCGGCGTCGATGGCTCCAGCCGTGCCGTCGAGAGCTGCCGCCATCCAGCCGCGGGTTGTCAGCTCACGCAGCAGCGCGTCCGTACGGATCCCGGCGGCGCTGCGATCGACGAGATGGGCAAAGGATTCCGCGGTGAGCCCGCGTTCGCCCCAGTAGCGCAGCACCATCGCCGCAGCGGCGCCGCCGCACAGGGCTTCTGACTGGGAAATGAAGGGGACGTCGAGAATCGAAACCGGCGCTGGCTGTCCCTGAAGAGGTGCCGCCAGCGCCGCGATTAGAACGAACGTGCGCGTTGTCAGTTCACCGCAACGATGATCAGGATAAGCACCAGCAACGCGATGATGACCAGCGTCGTCGACACTGTAATCTTCGACTGCCCGCCGGCCAGGGCGGTCTCGGCCTGCCGGGCCTGCGCGGCGACGCGGGCAAGATCCTCACCCTGCAGCGTTGACACGGCGCCAGTCGCGCGGCGGAGATCGATGCCGGCCTTTTCGGCAACCCCTTTAACTTCAGAATGACCCAGCACGCGCAGCACGGCCTCCCGATCGGCCGCGGTTGTGTCGACGTGCTGCTGCACTGCGGCATCGAGCGCCGATTGTGGTGCAGCATGAGCGGTTTGCGCCTGAAGCCGTGGTGCGGCGGCAGTCACCATGAGAAGAATTGCAACAAGTGAAACGAACAGTCGCATGCGTGCCCTCCTGAGCGGCATTGTAGCGGAGCAGCTATGGTTGAGTCTTCGGTTTCCGGGGCTGGGGACGAACGTCGAAGGACCGGGTCTCCTCTTTGACGTCAACGATGAACAAGTGGTCGAATCCCTCGTCATAGGTTGGCAGCTCGAGTCGCTTCCGCGTCGTGAAGATGGCGACGTCGGGGACGCGGTCGCGACCCTCACGCGCGCGGTTGCGACGAAGGGCAACCGCGGCGTCGGTCGGAAAGAAGTAGCCTGCAAGGACAGCGCCGAAGCGGCGCGCGATGGCAATGATTGGCGCACGATCGGCCACCCGCGGATTCGTGTTGTCGACGACCACCGAATGGCCAGCGGCGAGCGACTCGGCGATCAACTGCTCCTGGCGGCGCTGCGGCTGGCGGTTGTGCCGCATGATGTCCTTGCTGACAAGGTCGTACGTGCCGGCAAAGCGCTCGCGATAGAACGTCGACTTGCCGGAACCGGGCAGGCCGATCAGGATGACGCATTCCATGTGTGTGACGCCACAGGATGAGCGCTTCACGATGTGGCTCGCATCGCTCGAAGCTCGCCACCTCGCCGACTTCCGGGTCGCCGAGGTCACCCGCGCGCTTCGGGCATTGTCCTCTGCGTACGTCCAGCGGCGCCAGACGCTCGCCGCCGGCGCCGCATTGAACTCGGCAGGCAAGCGCGCGGCATTCGCGTTGTTCTATGGCCCACTTCACCTGGTGACGATCGGTCAGATCATCCGTTCGCTCGATGCGGCCGCCCCGGCGCCGTCCGAAATCGTTGACCTCGGGTGCGGCACGGGAGTCGGGGGTGCCGCCTGGGCGCTGTGTGCCGGCGGTGCGCCTCGCGTTACAGGCATTGACCGTCACCCCTGGGCAGCGGACGAAAGCCGATGGACGTACCATCAGCTGAAGCTTCACGGGCAGGCCCGGGCGGGAGACCTGAAACGCCTGCCGCCAATGAAGCCGACAGCCGCTATCGTTGCCGCGTACCTATTCAATGAGCTGGATAACGACCGGCGCGGTTCACTCGAAATGCAGTTGCTCGATGCCGCGACACAGGGAACACGTGTGCTGATCGTCGAACCGATTTCCCGATCACTCACGCCCTGGTGGGATAAGACTGCCTCGCGCGTGCGGGCACTGGGTGGACGTGAGGACGAGTGGCGCTTCCCTGCCGAACTGCCGCCGCTGCTGCGAACGCTCGACAAGGCAGCCGGGCTGAACCATCAGGAACTCACAGCGAAGAGCCTGTATCTCGGGTGAGAGCCGACCTGAAGGTCGGTCCCTACGACTATTTCACCGGCTTGCTGTCGCGAAGAGAGGTGATGGCGGAGGCATATTCTCCGGCGACCGCGTCGGCCGCCTCAGCGAGGAACCCGAGATCCCGAAGCAGCCCGTCGCGAAGCGAGTAGATCCAGCTATGAACCGTCAGCTGCTGCCCGCGGCTCCACGCGTCCCGAACGACAGTGGTCTGACAGACGTTCCGGGCCTGCTCGATCACGTTCAGCTCGCACAGGCGATCGGTTGCCCGTTCGTCCGTTCCAGCTCGACCGACGAAATCCAGATGACGGTCGTGAACGTCCTGAACGTGCCGCAGCCAGTTATCGATGAGGCCGAGCGAGCTCCGGCCGTATGCCGCCTGGATGCCTCCACAGCCGTAATGGCCACAGACGATCACATGACCGACATGGAGAACCTCGACCGCGTACTGAAGTACAGACAGGCAGTTGAGATCGCTATGCACCACGACATTCGCCACGTTGCGGTGCACAAACAGCTCGCCCGGGGCAAGGCCGACGATCTCGTTGGCCGGAACGCGACTATCCGCACATCCGATCCAGAGGTAGCGCGGTGTCTGCTGAGACGACAGCTTGAGAAAAAATTGCGGGTCCCGGGACGTGATGTCGTGCGCCCACGCACGGTTCTGCTGGAAGAGCTCCTCCAGCGTCCTCATCGCGACGCCGCCAGCAGATCGCGAAGCTGATCGAGATGGTGGCGGAGGTGTCTGACGTAGTCCTCCATCAGGAAACCAAGCGTCACGACGTCGCCGTCAGGGCCGTCTCCGGAGTGTGCGAACGCCGACAGCGGCGTAACGGCGATGAGATGCGCAAGATGCCGGTTGTAAGCGCTCCACAGCTCGACCAGATCACGAAACGGTACTTGCGCATAACGCTGTCGACCAACCCAGTCGTCCTGGTTGTAACCCTGAAACACAATCGGAGGCGAGTCCTGACCGATCACGAAGCGCCGATGGTTATTGCACGCCGAATCGACGAGATGCCCGAGAATCTCGCGGGCGCACCAACCCCCATCCTTCGCAGGTTGAGTGGTTCGTGCTTCGTCCGCGTCGCCAAGTAGCTCGAGGCCCGAACGGATGGCGGAGTGCAGATCAGCGGAGATGGCAGTTGGAGTCATATTGCGAAATTTGGGGGCGGTCGAGTTACGCCAGCCCCGTCACATGATACAAATGACCGGTCTTAGACGTGTGTTCGTGATTTTGAAGGTCCAGGGTCGGGATTCGGAAGGCCGGAGACCTTGACGTTTCGCTTCTGAAAGGAGCCATGATGCGGATTCTGTCCAGTGCAGTAATTCTCGCGGTGGCGTTTGGCGTCGGATGCGCCAACAAGACCAGCACCGCGACGACGAAGCCGCCGGCGCAAGGCGGCGGCGCGGCTGCGGCCCCGGCCCCAGCGGCGGCACCAGCCCCGGCAGCCCGTGCCGGCGGTGCAGCAGCTCCGGCAGGCGCGCGTGCAGGCGGCGGCGCACCGGCAGCGGCCGCGGGTCGTCAGGGTGGCGCGGCTGCGGCGCCGGTCACGGTCGAGCAGCATGCGGCCACGATGAAACAGATCGCCGCCAGCAATGCCTCGCTCGGCAAGTTGATCAAATCGAACGACCTGATGGGTGCAGCGACGGAAGCGCAGAACCTGGCGACTTTGTTTGCCACGGTCGAGCGGTTCTATACGCAGCGCAACAAGCCCGACGCCGTGAAGATCGCGCAGACGGCGCGCACCGGCGCCAGCGATGTTGCGGCAGCAGCAAAGGCTGGCGATCAGATGAAGGCGCAGACCGCGGCTGGCGCAGTGGCACCGACGTGCAAGACCTGCCACACCATGTACCGCGAAGGTGGCGGAACGGAGCCGTATCGATTCAACGCGGCATCGGGTATCACACCTCCATAACAAGGCGCGCGGCATCGCCGGCGGCCACAATCGATGCGGCCGCCGGTTCTCCACCTCTCGTCCTTCGTTTCCCCGCTACAGCCCGACCGGCACCGCTGTTGCACCGTGCAACCCACGGGAGCGTCTGCATGGCTGAAGTTCTTGTCTCCTTCGACCAACCAGTTCGGGATCAGCTTGGCGAGTACCACGCGCGCGCCGTCGGACGCCTGGCCGACGATGGTATGTGGGAAGGATGGATTGAATTTGCTCCGCTCGACGGAGGTGGCGAGGTTCTCTTAACGGGCGTCGAATCTCGACAGCCGGAACGCGTCCACCTCGAGTACTGGGCGACCGGACTCACTCCGGTGTTTCTGGAAGGTGCGCTCAATCGCGCGCGCCGGCCGGTCACGGTTCGAGTGCGGCCAGTGGAAGTCCCGGTATCCGACGGACCGAAACCGCGCGACACGGTCGTATCGCGAGTCATGCCGTCTGGACCGGAACCGGTGTTAGATCCGTTCGAGATCGGCTCCCGCAGTCTCGACTTGCTGCATCAGGAGCTTGGCGCTCTGAACCGCCCCCGCCTCCTCAACATCATCACGGCCTTCTTGCTCAACCCGGGAAAAGAAGACCTGTCGTGGATGTCCGACCGACAGCTGATGCAGTTCATCGTCACCGCGGTGGAGGCCCAGCTGGCGCTACGCACCAGAAGCTGACCGCATTTCGCGCTGCGCGCGTAGCGAGGCAGGCCCGGTATAATTTCGGCTCTTTCATGAGCCACCAGAATCTCGACCAGCTGCTCGGGACGGTGAAGAGTCCCGTCGAGCTCCTTCGCAACTCCCAGATCGGGCCGTACGCCTTTCCAGTCGTCCGCTACGAGTTCACGAACTGGCGCGACGAACAGTTATCGTGGCGCCGTACCTGCGCACTGTTCGACCAGTCGCATCACATGACCGACCTCTACATTGAGGGCCCGGACGCGCTGCGGCTCCTGTCCACGCTTGGCGTCAACAGCTTCAAGGGCTTCAAGGTCGATCAGGCGAAGCAGTTCATCGCGTGCAACGACGAGGGATACGTCATCGGCGACGCCATCCTCTTTTTCCTCGACGAAAACAGTCTCAGCCTCGTCGGCCGCCCGCCCGCGGCGAACTGGGTCGAGTACCACGCACAGACTGGAAGCTTCGACGTGAAGGTCGAACGTGACGAACGGTCGGCAGTCAATCTCGGTCGCCGCAAGTCGTACCGTTTCCAGGTCCAGGGACCAAACGCGGCGAAAGTGATGGAGGCGGTCACAGGGCATCCCACGCCGGACATACGTTTCTTCCACATGGGGACCTTCACCATCGCCGGCCGGCGCGTGCGCGCCTTGCGCCATGGCATGGTCGGCCAGCCGGGGTGGGAGCTTTTCGGTCCGTGGGAAGACGCGGACGCAGTGCGTGACGCGATCGTCGCAGCCGGGCGATCGCATGGAATTCGCCAGGTCGGGGCGCGTACATATCCAACCAGTTGTCTGGAGTCCGGATGGATTCCTTCTCCGCTTCCTGCGATCTACACAGGCCAGGCGATGCGTGCCTACCGGGAATGGCTGAAGCCCACGAGCTACGAAGCCATGGCCTCGCTCGGCGGCAGTTTCCGTTCAGACAACATCGCTGATTACTACCTGACGCCGTGGGATCTTGGCTACGGGCAGTTCGTCAGATTCGATCATGACTTCGTGGGGCGCGCCGCGTTGGAGAAGATGGCCGGAGCCACCTCGCGAACCAAGGTGACGCTCGTCTGGAACGGCGACGACGTGGAGCGAGCCCTGGGCTCGCTGTTCACAGATCGCGGCGACATCGCGAAATACATCGATCTGCCGCTCGCGAATTACGCGACGCTTCCCTACGACAAGGTGATCAGCGGGAATAAGACTGTCGGGATCTCCACCTATACGGGCTACAACTTCAACGAACGCGCGATGCTCTCGCTCGCCATTGTCGACAATGAATACAGTGTGCCTGGCACGCAGGTCACCGTCGTCTGGGGCGAAGAGAATGGCGGTACGACCAAGCCGACTGTCGAACGCCACACACAGGTCGAGATCCGGGCGACCGTACAGCCAGCGCCCATTTCGGAAGTCGCGCGCGTCGGTTACCGACCCAAGGCACTCGCGTAGAGGACTCGAATGATCAGGGTAATTAACATCCCGGCCGCGCCAGCGACTCCAACAGCGGAAGGGAGCGTCAGAACCGTTCTCAGCCAGGCCAGCGACGGCACGCGCGTCGAGGTGGCTGTCAACGAGATTGATCCGGGCAGGAGTCTTCACCTCGAACCGGGTCCGCGCACGCGAGTGGCCTATCTGCTCGAAGGCAAAGACGCGACGATCGCCCTCACGCGCGGGGAACAGACGACAACCCACTTCACGCAGCGACGCGCCGGGCTCTATCTCGAACCTGGTGAAGAAGCTGCGATCTCGGCGTCAGGAAGCCCGCTGACCCTGCTGCTGGTGACGGTCCCGAAACATCTGGGCAAACCGGTCGGGGAGGCGACGTCTGCTGGCTACTTCTTCGACGAATCGAAGCTGCGTGCGCTCATCGATGAGAAAGGGTTTCGCAAGCGCACGTTCTGGGTGAACAAGGAAACCGGACTATCGAACGCGTGGGATCTGCAGATTGGCCGGATGAAGTACGCCCCGCATGCGCATTCACCCCGACACGTGCATCAGGCATCGAAGACCGGCACCGTGACGCCGGAGCACTTCTACCTGATCGAAACGGGAACGGGCGAAGTGAAGCACGACACCGGTACGCTCCCCGTCGGCCCGGGCAGTCTTGTGCTGATTCCGGCCGGCGAATGGCATCAGCTCCTGGCCTCCGAGACCGGATTCGACTACATCGAGTTCCAGGCTCCGTTCGACTTCGCCACGACGATGGATCATGACCCGCTGGGGAAGAACTGGTACATCAGCGGGACGGACGACGGGACGGGGAAGCCGAAGCTGTGGGTTCAGAGCTAAACCCTTCGTAGTGTCCGGCTTTAGCCGGACCTACCGCGCGGCACGAAACAGTTCGTCAGCGGCGCTGAGAACCGTCCATCGCAGTCGTTCGGGGTACTGCGGGTTCTCGGCCAGGAACTTCCTCACCGTCGCCGCCACTTCCGGTGAGCGATGGCCTCCGAGCGTCGATTCCATCCATCGTGTCGGAAAGAAGATGTCGCCCGTGCGCCGTATCTCGAGCAGCAGGTCGAGTGCGGGACGGACGAACTGCGCCGCATGCGCCTGGCGCAGCGGATGGTTCAGATAGGCGAGCGATTCGATGACCCACGGCTCACGCCGCCGGGTGCCGACATCGCGAAAACGGGCAAAGGCCTGGTCGCGCACGGCCGGATCGGCAGACAGCGCCGGCATCACGAACGCAAAGCGTGCCTTTCGATCCGGGTTCTGCGTCCGCGCGAGCTGTGCGTCGAGAATGGCGTTCCAGTCTGGTACCTCCCGCACCGCCAGCTCCATCGCCATCGTGATTTCATCGGGCTCGGCGAACGTCAGGCCCGGAATCTTCTCTTCACGACGCCAGACCCGCTCGAGCCAGGCCAGCCCGTCGCGCGACAGCACCGTGTCCCGATACGTATTGAACCATGCGGCCTTCTGGCTCTGGGTTGACGCACGCTCGAGGCCGCGACGCAGAGCACCCTCGAGCGCAGCTGATCGCACGGTGCGCTCGGCATCCGGCAAATACTTCCAGAACGCCCGCGTGACGTACGTCAGGACGCGCTGGGCGTTCTGCTCATCCGATTCGCGAGGAAGCGACCGCAGCGCCGCATCGATGAACGCGCCCGGTCTAACACGCCCTTCCAGCAGGTTGTCCCACAGCGTGACCCAGGCGCTGCCGCGCGTCAGCGCATCCGGAACGTCCTCGATGTGCCCGAGCAGATATGTCCGGCTGCGGTCGTCGAGCACGAAAAGCCCGTAGCCGATCCCCGCGCCATTGGGCAGCACGTACCGTGGACGCGGCAACCCGGCTGCAGGCACCTTCGTCACACGCCCAGCGATCGCCACCGGCAGGAGCCGAATTGCATCGTCGTACCCGAGCGTCACCTGAATTCGCTGTGGCCACACCAGGCCCCTTTTCAACGGATCGGCCATCGTCAGCGTCATCGCCGACAGCCGATCCCGCCCATCCGCCGCGATCGAGATGCTGAACTCCGGCCGTCCGCGCTCCTCGACCCACGCCCGACTCCACGCGGCGACGTCTTCGGGTGTCCGCTCGTCGAGGATTCGCACGAGATCGAGCCAGGTGGCGTTGCCAAACGCGTAGCGTTTCAGATACTCGCGCAGGCCGTCGCGGAATGGCTGTTCGCCGAGCATCATCTCGAGCTGACGCATGACGATCGGCGCCTTTTGGTAAATGATGGCACCGTAGAGCTGGCCGGCCTCATTCAGATTCGCCAGATGCTGTCGAATCGGATTCGTTCCCGCCGTGCGATCGATTTGATAGGCGGACGGATAGTTCGCGAGCAGAAACCGCAAGTCATGGTTCACGTCCGGAAACGACGGGTTCACGATCTTCGCGGCCATGAAGTTCGCGAACACCTCCTTCATCCATACGTCGTTGAACCACCGCATCGTCACCAGATCCCCGAACCACATGTGGGCCGTTTCGTGCGCGATGGTGCTTGCGCGATCGAGCAGCTGGTTTTGTGTTGCGGACTCGTCGAGCAGCTGGCTGGCCTGGTTATAGAGAATCGCGCCGGCGTGCTCCATGCCGCTGAACTGGAACGATGGGATCAGGACGATGTCGAACTTGCCAAACGGGTACGGGATGGCCGTGTAGTCTTCGAGCCAGCTGAGCGCGCGGGCGTGCAGGTCGAAGATGACATCGCGGTTGCGCGCGACTTTCGACGCGTCGGTCTCCCGATGAAACAGCCGGATCGATCGGCCGTTTCGCATCCCGGTCTCGACGGAGAATCGTCCAGCGACAAATGCGAACAGATACGTCGGGAGCGGTTGCGTCTCCGCAAACCTGACGCGCTTTCGTCCCGGTGACGCAGCCGCCTGACCCGCGGTCTCGACCTCCTGTCCATTCGCCACGGCTTGCCACGACGCTGGCACTTCCAACGACAGCGTGAAGCGGGCTTTCAGGTCGGGCTGGTCGAAGCAGGGGAACGCCAGCTGCGCCCTGGCGGGAACAAAAAGGGTGTAGAGAAATTCGTCGTCGCGATTGAGCGCTTCGTCTCCGCTGAGAAACTCGACATCGACCTCGTTGGATCCGGTTCTCGTCTGCGCCGCCGGAATCACCAGGTGACCGTTGACGACACGTGCCGGGGTTTCGCGACCGTTGATGGCGACACGCGTGACGCGATCGGGCGTCTGCGCGAAATCGAGAACGATCCGGTGCGGCGCCTTCAGGGTGAATCGGGCGCTGACTCGGCCGCGCACCGGCTCCTTCCGCTGCTCCGGCACGGCGAACTGGAGGTCGTAACGAAGTTCATGGATGGCGGCACGCCGTTCGGCCGCGAGCGCCTCGGAAACGCCAGAATCGACAGGGGCAGTTGCAGTCGTCTGCATCAGTGTCAGTGCCGCTCCGGCCAGCAGCGCAAACAGCATCACACGGGGAAGAAGACCCGCTGCACGAACCAGTACGTGCCAGCGGCGATGACGACGATCGAGCCGGCGAACGCCACCCGTTGGCGAAGCGTCAAGCTGTGGCGGCGGATGGTGGAGAGCCCAGCCGTCACGATGAGCACGATCACCAGCTGGCCGATTTCAACACCGACGTTGAACGAGAACAGCGACCAGCCCAGCGCTTCGCGCGGGAGGCCGAACTCGCGAAGCACGTTGGCAAACCCGAAGCCGTGAACAAGGCCGAAGACGAGCGCCACCCACATCCGCAGATCGCGGCCGTCGCCGCGCACGAGGTTGTCGGCACCGACGAACACGATGCTCAACGCGATGGCCGGCTCGATCACGCTGGGCGGCGGGGTGACGACGTTCAGGGCCGCAAGCGAGAGCGTCACGCTGTGTCCGACCGTGAAGGCGGTCACGATCTTCAGCAGCGCCGTCCATGATCCGCCGAGCAGCAACAGCCCGATCAGAAACAGGATGTGATCCGGGCCGATCATGATGTGGTGGATGCCTGATGGAATGAACGTCTTCATCACCTCGATCGCGCCCTGCGCCGTCCCCAGGTAGTAGGTGTGCTCGTTCGAACGCGCGTTGAAGATCAGCTGCTGCCGCAGCTCCGCGCCTTCGTAGATGTTGATGAACGTCTGATGATTGGGGTCGTAGGGAAACAGGTTGGTGTCGATGATGACGGCGCCAGGCTGTTCGTCGAGGATCTGGTACGTCAGCTTGATCGCCTGGTCCTCGGCCATCAGGTCGGTGCTCAACCAGTCCGGCTGAAGCCGGTGGGTCGATCGCAGGAGCAACCGTGGACGAAGAATTTCGCCGATCTCACGCGAGCGCTGGCGGACGACTTCCCGGTTCAACAGGTCGGCCGGCTGCACGCCGAGCTCGTGGGCGATGTCGATGACGTGCACGACCAGTGTCCCGCGGATCCCTCCGTCGCGGAACACGATGTCGAGATAGCTGAATGGCGCGGGGTGCGCGGAGACGCGGCTGCAGAGAACGACGACGAGAGCTACCGCGCCAAGGACGCGTGTGCGCATGACGCTGAAATTTTAAGTCGGTTCAGGAGGTTCACTGGGTTCAGGGGGTTCATGGGTCTGGTTCAGAGGGTTCAGAGGGTTCTGCAGGTTCAGTAGGTTCAGCAGGTTCACCACGTCGACGTTGCCGGCGTGGCGCTTCATTCGGGGGCGTAGCCGTTCGCAGATATTTGATGAGACCGCTCGCGGCCTTCGAAGCGCGTTTTGATAGCCGCTGCAACGGTACGATTTGATCCTGCTTCACGTAACCGCGATCGACGGCGTCGCGGAGAGCATCGAACGTCTCTTTCAGCTCGCCGTTCGCGTTTCGCAGATAGCGAGAGAACTCACCAGGCAGGTACCGGCCAAAGCCTTCCGCTACCAGACGTGGGGCGGCGCTGGCTGCGTTCCGTAACTGGTCATGGAGATTTCGATCGCCGCGAATCGGAGTCGTTTTGATCAATTCGTAAACGGCGAGCTTTAGCTCGTAGGAGAGCCGCCAGACGATCAATTCCTCGTGTGAACGAGCACCTTTCATGCGCACGCGCAGTTGCAGCGCTCATGCCGCGGTTGCGGTGTGAACCTTGAACCCCGAACCCATTGAACCCACAGAACCTATCTGACCCCCCTGAACAAGACCTTCTGAACCCCCTGAACCCGGTGAACCCCCTGAACCCCGACAC
>DASROF010000131.1:0-26413 GCA_035647075.1 Vicinamibacterales bacterium
GTGTGAGTTACAGGAGATGAGCTACGCGGACGCCGCTGCCGTCGTGCAGTGTCCGGTGGGTACGGTGCGATCGCGGCTCCACCGCGCGCGGGCCTTGCTGACGACGAAACTTGCTGCCGCGCACGTTGAAGTTGGATTGCGGAAGTAGACATGAGTCAAGAACAGTCTCCCCTTACCTCGGGCCTCCGCGCAGTGGCGGAAGACGACGAGCACCAGGGCACGTCGAGTGCGGTTGGATTGCGACTGCTCGCGGAAGTGCAGGCCATCGCGGACGCGAGGCGGCGGCGCATGTTGATCGTGTCACTGAGCGCCGCAGCCGCACTGCTGGTTGCCGCGCTCGTACCCGCGTGGCGCTGGGCTCAGTCGACCGCTGACGGTCCACAGACACCCGAAGGGGCAGTTGTGACCCGCGAGCTCGTGACGGAGTTCTTTCCGCTGACCTACAGCAACGTGCCGGCTCGCAGCGGCTATGTGGTGCGGATGCAGGTTCCCCGGGCCGCCCTCGCGTCGTTTGGCGCCACGGCATTTTCACGCGATGCATCGCCTCAGGTGCTCGCCGACGTGGTGATCGGCGACGACGGCCTGGCGCGGGCGGTGCGGTTCGTTCAAGTGATTAGCGATCGAGGTCCGGCTGAAGCCGGACACTCCGGACAGGAGCAGACACCATGAAGCGTTCTCAGTTGGCGGTAGTCGTATGCATCGTTGGACTGGCGGCGAGCGGGGTGGCGGCGCAGGATGACCTGCGGGCGGTCCGTACGCGAACAGTCGGCGGAACGGTGGACACATTTACGCTCGACGATCGCGTCATCGCGAACGCCCCGTTTTCGGCGGATGGAACGACGACCGTCACGCAAACCCTGGGCGATGGCACCAGAATCGAGCGGCGCACGACGGCGAAGCTGTATCGCGATTCGACCGGGCGCGTTCGAAGGGAACAGACGGTGATCGGCCTCGATCGCCTGAACCCCGCGGCGACACCACAAAGCACGATCACGTTCGACTCCGTCCCCGGCGATCCGGCGCCGTACACACTCAACCCTGCCACACGCACCGCCCGGCGCGGGCCGCGTGGTGTTCAGTGGCTCACCGCCGCTGGGTTTTATATGGCCCGTGGCGATGATCGGCGGGCCGTCGACGTCAACGCGCCTGGGAATGCCTGGATTGCGTCCCTCGAGTTCAGCACAAGCCGAGCAGCGCAGACCGCGTCGATTCCACCAGATCTCAAGCCGACCGAGGAGTCGCTGGGCACCCGGCAGATTGAGGGTGTCAAGGCCACAGGACGACGCAAGACGACCGTGATCCCTGCCGGTCGCATCGGTAATGATCGCGCGATTCAAGTCGTCGAGGAACAATGGGACTCGCCGGAGCTGAATCTGGTGATCTCGTCTCGCTTCTCCGATCCACGCACGGGCGTCGTCGAATACCGGATGACGAACATCATTCGAGCGGAACCGCGCGCTGACCTCTTCGCGGTGCCGTCGGATTACACCGTGATTGAGTCGAACGGCGGCGCCCGTGGCGGCCGTGCGGCCGGCAGCGGCGATCCCGCTCAGCCCGGCCAGAGCGGGCGGCAAGGCGGACGGGGTGGACGGGGAAACTAGATCGTCCCTGGTACTTCGGCCTTGGTTCTTGGTCCGTCCCTGGTCCTTCGCGCTTGGTCTGCTCGTCGCCGTAGGGCGCGCACCAAGGACCATGGACCACAGGACGGACTAAGAACAAAGCACCAAGTACGAAGGACCTACAAGACGCTCAGCGGGTCGACATCGATCGTCAGTCTCCGGCGTATCTCCGGCATCTCGGCCAGCAGCGCGCGAAGGGCTTGACGCATCTCCGCGCGGCGCGTCCCTTTCAGAAAGAACTGAACCCGGTGCTCGCCACGGAGCTTCGCCAGTGGTGCCGGCGCGGGACCCAGAATCGAGAAGCTCCCGGAGGCACGCGCCTCCAGACGGCGGACGACCTCCGTTGCCGCCTGCATCGCTTCGGCAAACGAGCGCCCGCGCACCACGCCATTGACCAGCGCGACGAACGGCGGATACCGCATGCCGCGGCGGAACGCGATCTCCTTCTCAAAGAAGCCGGGATAGTCCTGGCGCGTCGCCAGCTGCACGCTGTAGTGCTCGGGGTAGAGCGTCTGAATCACGGCTTCGCCCCGGCGCTCTCCTCTACCGGCGCGTCCAGCGACCTGCGTCAGGAGCTGAAACGTGCGCTCAGCCGCACGGAAGTCAGCGAGTCCGAGGCCGACGTCAGCGGAAATGACACCCACCAGCGTCACACCGGGAAAGTCGTGTCCTTTGGCGATCATCTGCGTGCCCACGAGCACGTCGAGTTCTGCGGCGGCGAACTGCGAGAGCAGTGATGCGAGGGCGCCCTTGCGCCTCACCGAATCGCGATCGACGCGTCCGATTCGGGCGTCCGGAAACCGCTCGCGCAGATGCTGTTCGACCTTCTCCGTCCCGAACCCGGTGTGCTCGAGGTACGGCGCGGCGCACTTTCGGCACGCCTTCGGGACCATCACCGAGTAGTTGCAGTAGTGACAGCGAGCGCGCCAGCCGTTGCGCGCGCTGTGAACGGTCAGCGAGATGCTGCAGTTCGGACACTCGAACGTGTCACCGCACTGACGGCAGATGACCGCCGTCGAATACCCGCGACGGTTGAGCAGGACGACGACCTGCTCGCGGCGCACGAGGCGCGTCTCGATCGCGGTGGCCAGATCGCGGCTGATGACGATGTCCGGACCCTCTACCGCGTACTCGTCGCGCATGTTGACCAGACGAACCGCCGCCAGAGGTCGATCGAGCACACGCCGCTCGAGAACGATGCGCGTGTACTTGCCTGCGACAGCGTTCTGATAAGACTCCATCGAGGGCGTCGCCGAGCCGAGGACGACCAGCGCCGCTTCGCGACTCGCCCGCATGATGGCGACGTCGCGCCCGTGATAGCGCGGCGCCTCTTCCTGCTTATATGAGCCGTCGTGCTCCTCGTCGACGATGACGAGGCCAAGACGGTCGAGGGGCGCGAACACCGCGGAGCGTGTTCCGATGACCAGATCGACGTCGCCACGGCGGATGCGGTGCCACTGATCGTGACGTTCACCGTCCGAGAGCGCGCTGTGCTGAATGGCGACCCGATCGCCGAAGGCGCCCCTGAACAGCGCCGCAACCGAAGGAGTGAGGGCGATCTCCGGCACCAGCATGAGCACCCGTCTGCCCGTCGCACAGACTCGCTGCGCCAGGCGCAGGTAGATCTCCGTCTTGCCGCTGCCGGTGACGCCATGCAGCAGCGCGACGCGGAACTCGCGCAGGTCGGCGAGCGATTCGAGCTGCTGCAGGGCGCCGACCTGCTCCTCCGTCAACTGCCGTAGCGGGTCCCGCGCCACTTCCCGGACGGCTGCGTCGCCGAACGGATCCCGGTCGTGTGCCTCTTCGAGCAGGGCGACCAGTCCACGCGCCGCGAGGCGTCCGACGACGTCGGCAGTGACACCGCGATCCTTCAGTTCCGACAGCGGCACCGGCGCCGTGACTGCCGCGAGCACCGCTAACGCCTCGCGCTGCTTGGCCGTCAGCCGAATGTCGACATCCTCGACCGGCATCGCGGCAGTAGAACGGCCATGGGGCGTCAGCGTCGCCGTGCGGCGCGTCCGAAAGGCGGAAGCCCGGTCACGTGCGCCAGGCGGCAGCGCGACCGCCACCGCATCACCAATCCCCGCCAGGTAGTAATCAGCCACCCACTGACACAACTCGACGACTGCGGGCGGCAGGAACGAGTCCGGGTCGACAACCTCGAGGACGTCTTTCACCGCATCCGGCGCGGCCGCTGCCGCCGGAGCTTCGACGACGCATCCCGTGACCGTGCGCGTCCCGAGGGGCACCCGGACACGCGCGCCGATCGCCGGCATCGCGAACTGTGGTGGAAGGTTGTAAGTGAGGAGATCCAGGAACGGGACCGGAACCGCGACGGAGATCAGCCGCAAGTCACTCGTCCGCGCTCTGCATCAGTATCGCGCGGACTTTCTTCATGTCTTCCCACACGTCCCGCTTCGCCGACGGGTTCCGCAGCAAGTAGGCGGGATGGTAGGTGGGGATCAGCACCGAGTCGCGATAGGTGAACTCGCGGCCACGGATGCGCGTGATCGGCGCGTCGGTCTTGAGCAGGCACTGTGCCGCGAACTTGCCGAGCGCCACGATCACCTTCGGCCGGATGATGTCGACCTGCCGGAACAGGAACGGCTCGCACTGCTCCACTTCGTCGGGCTCCGGGTTCCGGTTGCCCGGCGGCCGGCACTTGATGACGTTTGCGATATAGACATCCTCGCGCCGCAGGTCGATAGCCTCGATGATCTTGGTCAGCAACTGGCCGGCGCGACCGACGAACGGCTCGCCCTTGATGTCTTCATCCGCGCCAGGGGCCTCACCGACGAACATCAGGTCAGCGTTGGGGTTGCCGACACCAAACACGACCTGTGTTCGGCCGAGTGTGTGCAGCTTGCAGCGGCTGCAGTCCGGTCCGATGTCGATGCGGAGCGCATCGAGCGCGTCGACCTGCGTAAGAGCTATGTAGTGTCCGGCTTTAGCCGGACCTTCACCGCCTTTGGCAGGACCTTCACCGGCCTTGGCCGGAGCCGGATCTTGGAGTTCGGGGTCAGGCTGAAGCTGGACACTGCGTTCGGCACGCGAACGCCATTCCGGCTCGAGCCGCATCCCATCGATGCCCAGCTCGCCGAAGAACTCGAGATGGTCTCTGATCGCGTCGCGCGTCACAGGGTCAGCGCCGTACCGGTGCAGCCGGGCGGACACTCAGCAGGGTTTCGACACGGTCCAGAATTCGTGCCGCCACGCGCTCTTTGCTTTGCAGCGGCACGACCTCTTCGTTGTCCCGGGTGATGAGCGTCACCTCATTGGTCGACGCGTCGAAGCCACGATCATCGCCGGAGACATCGTTGGCCACGATCAGGTCCAGATTCTTCCGTGCGCGTTTGGCACGCGCACGCTCCACCACGTCCTCGGTCTCCGCCGCAAATCCAACCAGCACGGGCGCGGACCCACCGAGCGCATCGCGCATCGCACCCAGGTCGGCCAGGATGTCTTTCGTCCGCTCGAGCGTCAGCGTCAGCGGTGCGTCGATCTTGCTGATCTTGCCGGCGGTGTGCTGCGCAGGCGTGTAGTCAGCCACAGCGGCCGCCATGATGACCACGTCGGCGCCCGCCGCCGATCGCATCACCGCCTCGTGCATCTGTGCCGCGCTCCGCACGCGGACGATTTCGTCAACAGCCGGCGCGTCGAGCCGCGTCGGACCGGCCACCAGCGTCACGTGCGCCCCGCGCCGGCGTGCTTCAGCCGCCACGGCGAAGCCCATGCGACCGCTGGATCGGTTGCCGACATACCGGACCGCGTCAATGTCTTCGTAGGTCGGTCCTGCGGTCACCAGTACCTTCTTTCCCGCCAGCTGTTCGCCGGACGTGAGCAGGCGAACCGCCGCCTCGACAACATCAGCGGGTTCGGCGAGACGACCCTTGCCGACCCAGCCGCAGGCCAGGTACCCCTCGCCAGGCTCGACGAACCGCACGCCATGCGCCGCGAGGGTCTCGACGTTTCGCTGCACGGCCGCGTGCGCCAGCATGTTCGTGTTCATCGACGGCGCCAGCAGGACCGGCGCCTTTGTGGCGAGATAGAGCGTGGTGAGGAAGTCGTCGGCGATGCCATTTGCAAACTTGCCGATGACGTTTGCAGTACAAGGCGCCACGAGGAGCAGGGCAATCTGATCGGCGATCGCGATGTGCTCAATGTCGGCGTTCATCCCGGGCCGCCACTGTGACGTAATCACCGGTCGCCGCGTGATCGCCTCGAACGTCACCGGCCCGACGAACCGCGCGGCCGACCGCGTCATGACTGCCACGACGTCGTGACCGCGCTGCTGCAGCCCCCGGCACACCTCGACGGCCTTGTATGCACCGATCCCGCCGCTGACGCCGAGTGCTATCAGTGCCACGATCGTTAGGAGTGTGACTCCTCCTCGACGATCTTCTCGACCTTCCGCCGCAACACTTCACGCTGCGCGATGGAGATCTTCTTGCCACCGGTTTCCCGCGGCTCGGCACCAGCGAGGAGCTGCCGGGCACGCTTGCCGGCGATTACCACGAACTCGAATCGGTTTTCCTTCGGTGGTCGTTCCATGAACTTGTCCTTATGATGGCTGTTGAAATGTGGCCGTGATCGTTTCGGCCACGGGCCGCATTAACTTGACCCGCGTTCGTTCGGCCATGACGATGGCCCGCAACCGTTCTACCGCCGCCTCGACCTCGTCGTTGATGATGACGTATTCATACTGCTCGTATTCAGCGACTTCCTTCCGCGCCACGTCGAGGCGACGCCGGATCTGATCTTCGCTGTCCTTGCTGCGGCCCCGCAGCCGCTGCTCGAGCACCGCAGCCGACGGCGGCAGCACGAAGATCCCGACCGTCTCGATGCCGCGGGTGCGTACCTGCCGCGCGCCCTGAACGTCGATCACCAGAACCACGTCTTCCCCGCGCAAGAGGCTCGATTCGGTATCCGCGGCCGAGGTGCCGTAGTAGTTACCAAACACATCCGCCCACTCGAGGAACTCACCGGCGCGGGCCATCTCTTCGAAGCGTTCCCGGCTAATAAAATTATAGTCAATGCCGTGGTGCTCCCCGGCACGGGCGGGGCGCGACGTGTAGGAGCGCGACATTCCCAAATTCGGCACGGCGTGCACGAGCCGCTCGACGAGGGTGGTCTTTCCTGTGCCCGATGCCGCCGACACGATAAACAGCAGGCCCCGCCGTGGCGGCTGAGCGGCGGGATCACTCGACATTCTGCACCTGCTCCCGCATCTTCTCGAGTTCCGCCTTGGCCGTGATGATCAGCTCGGAGACGCTGATGCCGTCGGCCTTGGAACCGACCGTGTTGATCTCGCGGTTCATCTCCTGCAGCAGGAAGTCCAGCTTGCGGCCGCACGGCTCCTGGCCGTCGGCGAGCGCGAGCCAATGGGCGAGGTGCGCCCGGAAGCGCGTTACCTCTTCGGAGATATCCGATCGCGCCGCCGTTCGGACAATCTCCTGCGCCAGCATCGCCTGATCGACCGGCAGCTCGGAACTGATTTCAGCGATCCGTTCGTGCAGGCGCGCTTCGACGGCTGCGCGCCCCTCGTCGGCGGCGACGCGAAGACGCTCGATGAGCGACGCCAGCAGCTGCCGCCGCGTTTCGAGATCGCTCCGGAGATGATCGCCTTCCCGAATGCGCATCGCATCGAGATCCGCGAGCGCCTGCTCCACTGAGGCCTCGACGCTCGATCCCAGCTGCGCTTCAACAGCCGGGTCCGCCTCGGCCGGACGGTCACGAACGGCGATCGCCTGGGGATGACGCAGGAGGTCGCCCGGGGTCATCGTGCCGCTGACCAGCCCGCGTTCCCGTGCGCGCTCGATGACCGCCGCCAGCGCATTCGCGAAATCCTCGTTGAGCTCCACCGTGGGGGTTGTGGGATTCCTCAACTGCACCGAGATGGCGAGTTCCACGCGCCCACGCGCCAGCCGCTTCTGCAGCAGCGCCCGGACGCGAGGCTCGAGGTCCGCCAGCGACGGCGGGACCCGCAGCTGCAGGTCGAGGAAGCGGTGGTTCACCGACCTGACCGTCACACCGAGCGTCGCCCGCTCGTCCTCATGGGTGAGCGAGGCAAACCCCGTCATCGACTTAATCATCGGCATTCATGCGTTTCGCGTTGGCCACGACGAACACGAAGCCTGTAGCCACCCCTTCGAACGCCGTGTGGCTCAGACAGCTTCCGATCCCGAGTCGTCGCGCAACTGCAAGTCATAGAGTTTGGCATACGCGCCGCCGCGGGCGATCAACTCGTCATGTGTTCCGGTCTCGACCACCAAGCCGCGTTCGAGCACGACAATCGCGTCTGCCCGTCGCACCGTCGACAGCCGGTGAGCAATCACGAACGAGGTCCGGTTGAGCATCAGGTTCGCCAGCGCCTCCTGCACCAGCATCTCCGACTCCGCGTCCAGCGAGGAAGTGGCCTCATCGAGAATCAGCAGCGGCGAGTCGCGCAGCAGCGCGCGCGCGATGGCCAGCCGCTGACGCTGGCCTCCGGATATCCGCTGCCCCCGTTCGCCGATCACCGTGTCGTACCCGTTATCCAGCGTGACGATGAATTCGTGAGCGTGTGCCGCGCGTGCGGCGGCCTCAATCTCCGCCGACGATGCCGCGGGACGGCCGAACGCGATATTGGCGGCGATCGTATCGTCAAAGAGCACAGTCTCCTGCGTCACCATGCCCAGCTGTGAGCGCAGCGATTCGAGTGTGAGGTTGCGCACATCGTGGCCGTCGACGACGATGCTGCCGCCGGTGACGTCGTAGAACCTCGGAATCAGGTTCACCAGCGTGCTTTTGCCGGCGCCGCTGCGCCCGACGATCGCCAGGGTCTGGCCCGCGCGGACCGTGAACGTCACGCCGCGCAGCGTCGCCTCCTCTGCACCGTCGTAGGAGAAACAGACGTTGCGGAACTCGACGGATCGCGTGAATTGCGCCAGCGGAACGGCGTCCTCAGCTTCCACCACCTCGCTGTGTGTTTCCAGAATCTCGAAGATCCGCTCGCCTGCTGCTCGCGCCTGCTGCAGATCGGCGTTGACGCGGCTGAGCTTCTTGGCTGGCCCGTACATCGTGAAGAGAGCGGCCACGAACGTCACGAACTGCCCCGTCGAGAGGCGGCCTGACGCGATCGACTCGCTCCCGTACCACAGCGCGGTGGCGAAGGCGATGCCGCCGATGAACTCCATCAACGGCGGCAGCCCGGACAGCACGCCCGTGACCTTCATGGTGGTTCTGTAGTAGTAGTCGGACGCCCGTTCGAACTTCGCCGTCTCGCGATCCTCGGCGCCAAACGCCTTGACGATGCGATGTCCGGTGAACGCCTCGGCGCTGACGTGGGATATCTGTTCAAGCGCCTCCTGACTGCGTCGCGTCGTTCGACGGACCCGCTGACCGAGCCTGACGAGCGGATACACCACCAGCGGTGTCCCGGTGAGACAGACGATCGCCAGCCTCGCATCCTGCTGGAACAGCAGCACAGTAAAGAAAATCAGCGAGAGCGACTCTCGCCCGAGATCGCCGAGCGTCTCCGAGACGGCGCGTTGCACCTGAGCCACGTCGCTGGTGATCCGCGACATCAGCCGGCCGCTGGTGTTCATGGAAAAGAACGCCGCCGACTGCCCCAGGATGTGCCGGAACAGGCGGTCGCGGATGTCTCGCACCACCAGTTGACCGACGTCGGTCATCAGATAGCCCGACACATACGCGCCAATTCCCTTTGCGAGGTAGAGCCCGAGGATCGTGGCGATGGTCGTGGCCAGAGCCGTCCGCGAGGGAAGCACCTCGTCCAGGATCGGCCTGAGCAGTCGCAGGAGGCCGTAAGACGCGGCACCGTACAGAGTCATGGCGGCCACGGCGATCACCAGGCGGCCGCGATACGGTCGGCTGAACTCGAGCAGGCGGGAGTAGACGTTCACCGCGTTAGAAGTTACCTGTGGCGATCAGCGTATCCGTGAGGATGGGCCTCGTGCCAGCGCCAGGCGTCGGCCACGATCGTAGTCAGATCGGGCCGCTGTGGTACCCACCCCAGGTCCGCACGGATTCGCTCCGCCGAGGCATACAGGATCGCCGGGTCGCCGGGACGGCGAGCCGCGGACCGCCAGGTCACTTTCCTGCCGGTCGCCTGCTCCACCGCGGCGATCACCTGCCTGACTGACGAAGGGCGCTCGGTCCCGACGTTATAGCTGCCCGATGCGCCGCCACCAGCCAGCCATGCGAGAGCGCGCACGTGGGCGTCCGCCAGATCGGTCACGTGCACGTAGTCTCGCAGACAGGTGCCGTCGGGCGTGGGGTAATCCTCCCCGAACACCTCCAGCGCCGGCCCGCCGAGCGCGGCGTCGAACGTACGCGGAATGACGTGGATCTCCGGGGCGTGATCCTCTCCGAGCTCCCCGTCAGGGTCTGCCCCCGCGGCGTTGAAGTAGCGAAGCCGGATCGAATGGATGCCGTACGCCCGCTCGAAGTGCGGCAGGGCCTGCTCGATCGCCAGCTTCGACTGGCCATAGGCGTTAATCGGGTTGTTCGGGTGTGTTTCGCGGATCGGCGTGTCGACAGGCTCTCCGTACACGGCACACGTCGATGAGAACACGAAGTGTCGGCAGCCCTCCGCTGCCATGGCTTCGAGCGTGCCGAGGGTGCCGATGACGTTGTTGCGGTAGTAGCCGGCGGGGTCTTTCACCGAGTCTGGCACTACCAGCCACGCGGCGAAGTGCATCACCGCCGTCGCGCCCGTCTCACGGAGTGCCCGCCGGACAGCGGCGACGTCGGCAATGTTCCCCTCGATCAGCCGCGCGCCGAGCGCGGCGGCCCGATGTCCAGCGGACAGGTCGTCATAGATGACCACCTCGTGTCCGGCCTGGCGCAGCGCCTTGGCGGCGTGGCTGCCGACGTAGCCGGCGCCGCCGGTGACCAGAACCACGTGGCGCTGACCTTTCGCCTCCGCTCGGGGTGACCCTGAGCGTGCCGACGGGTTAGTGTCGCCCAATGGAGTAGTAGGTAAATCCGTTCTGCTTCATCTGATCCGGCGTGAAGAGGTTGCGTCCGTCGAAGATGATTGGCGCCCGCATCAGTGTCCGCATCCGGCTGAAATCCGGCCGGCGGAACTCGTTCCATTCAGTGACGATCACCAGGGCGTCGGCGCCTTTGAGGGCATCGTAGTTCGTTGCCGCATATGTGATGCGATTGCCGAAGATGCCCTTCGCGACGTCGGCCGCCTGAGGATCGTATGCCTGCACTTTCGTACCGGCAGCGACGAAGGCTTCGATCAACGGAATCGACGGCGCCTCCCTCATGTCGTCGGTCCTCGGCTTGAATGCCAGGCCCCAGACAGCAACGGTCTTTCCTTTCAGCGGCCCGAGTTGCTTCTTGGCCTTGGCAAAGAGGCGTGTCTTTTGCGCCTTGTTCACGTCCTCAACCGACTGCAGGATCTTGAATTGATAGCCGCGGTCGGCGGCAAACCGGATCATCGCCTGCACGTCTTTCGGGAAACAGCTCCCGCCGTACCCACAGCCCGGGAACAGGAATGACGGCCCGATCCGCGTGTCCGAGCCGATCGCTTTACGCACCTGATCGACGTCACCGCCCACGACCTCGCAGAGATTCGCCACCTCGTTCATGAAGGAGATACGCGTCGCCAGCATCGCATTGGCTGCGTACTTCGTGAGCTCGGCGCTGGCGCAGTCCATCACCATGATCGGCGCGCCGGTGCGCGTGAACGGCGTGTATAGCTCCAGCATCAGGTCGGTGGCCCGCTGGTCCTCCGCGCCGATCACGACGCGGTCCGGCTTCATGAAGTCGTCGATCGCGGCCCCCTGCTTCAGAAACTCGGGATTGCTGACCACGCTGAACGGATGCGTCGTTTCGCGCCGAACCACCTCCTGTACCTTGCGTGAGGTGCCGACGGGGACCGTGCTCTTGTCGACGATGACCTTGTAGCCGTTCATCGCCTTGGCGACGTCACGCGCCACGCCGAGCACGTGCTTCAGGTCCGCTGACCCGTCCTCGTCCTGCGGTGTACCGACCGCGATAAAAATAATTTGAGCGTCGCGAACCGCGCGCGGGAGCGCCGTGGAAAACGTCAGGCGCCCTTCCTGACGGTTGCGGCGAACCAATTCCTCGAGGCCTGGCTCGTAGATCGGGATCTTTCCGCGCTGGAGCATCCGAATCTTGGCGTCGTTGTTGTCGACGCAGATGACGTCATTCCCGCTCTCCGCAAAGCACGCACCAGCAACGAGGCCGACGTACCCCGTTCCGACGACTGCAATTTTCAATCGGTTTCCTCAGAGAGAAATTTGAAGTTGTGAAGCTATCATCTCATGGAGCCGTGCAGATTCTCGTCGATTACCGTCCTGCGCTGCGCGCGCGCACCGGCGTCGGCGAGTACATGCACGAAATCATTCGTGCCTACACAGCGACGCACACTGATCGCGTCGTGGCGTTCACCAGTTCCTGGCGCGACCGGGCTGCTCCCGGAACGGGTGAACGGCTCGGCGCCACGGTCGTCGATCGTCGCGTACCGGTGCGCGTGCTGAACTTCCTCTGGCATCGGCTGCAGTGGCCGCCCGTCGAAGCGCTCGCCGGCTCGTTCGACGTCGTCCACGCCGCGCACCCGCTGCTGATCCCCAGCCGCCGCGCTGCGCGCGTGGTCACTGTGCATGATCTCTACTTTCTCGATCATCCAGAGCGCACCAGCAGCGAGATCAGGCGCGACTATCCGGCGTTGACGGCGTTGCACGCACGTGCCGCTGACGCAGTGGTCACGCCGTCGCAGTACACCAGGGAGCTTGTCGTCTCACGTCTCGGCGTTCCGGCAGAACGCGTCTATGCGTGCCCTTTCGGCGCACCAACGTGGCGCACCCTTGGTCGTCAGCCAAACAGGCCGGCCGACGGCTACTTCCTTTTCGTGGGCACGCTGGTCGCCCGCAAGAATCTCTCGACGCTACTCGACGCGTATGAACGGGTGATCGCCAAGAGGCCCGACGCTCCGCGGCTGGTGATTGCGGGCGCGCCAACCGCTGATGCGCTGCCCTGGTTGCAACGGCTGCAGCAGCCGCCACTGGCCGGTCGGGTCGAGCACGCCGGCTATATCTCGGAGAGCGATCGGGAGCGGCTGTACGCCGGCGCCCTCGCGTTGGTCATGCCATCGCTCGACGAGGGGTTCGGCGTACCTGCGCTCGAGGCCATGGCCGCGGGCGTTCCGGTGATCGCCTCGAACCGCGGCTCCCTGCCGGAAGTGATCGGCGATGCAGGAACGCTGCTGGACGCACAGGACATCGACGGCTTCGCGGCGGCGATGGAGCGCGCGGCGCGCGATCACGAGTGGGCGATCGACCGAGGCGCCGCAGGTCTGGCGCGCGCGGCGTCGTTTACGTGGAGGACGACTGCGATACGGCTACGGCAGGCCTACCTTGACGCAGTTGGCAGACACCGTGGTGGTGCCCCCGATTCATCGAGCGGGCCACGCTGAGATGCGGATCGCCATTGATGCACGGGAGCTCGCTGGACGGCCCACAGGGGTCGGACGGTATGTGACGGAAATCCTGCGCGCCTGGAGTGATCTTGCCGGCGCGCACACACATGAGTTCGTCCTGTGCTCGACTGGACCAGTGCCGCAGCCCGTATCCCTCCGTGCCGAACAGGTCATTGCCGACGGGACTGGAACGGTATGGGAACAATTCGCGCTCCCGCGCCTCGTCGCCCGCGCCGGTGCGGACGTCCTGTTTGCACCGGGGTACACCGGCCCGCTCCTGAGCCGTGTCCCGATGGTGGCCACGATTCACGACGTGTCCTTTGCGGCGCACCCGGAGTGGTTCTCCTGGCGCGAAGGTCTGCGGCGCCGGGTGCTGACCCGGTGGACCACACGGAAGGCTTCCCGCATCATCACCGTCTCAGATTTTTCGAAGCAGGAAATCGTACGGCACCTGGGTGCCCCACAGACAAAGATCGAGGTGATCTATTCGGGCGTCACACCCATTGCCCCGCAGGCCCATTCGCACGCCGACGGCGGCGACACCGTCTTATTCGTCGGATCGCTGTTCAACAGGCGGCACATCCCGGAGGTGATCGCAGGGTTCGAGCAGCTCGCCGCCCGGCATCCGTCCACTCAGCTCGTCCTCGTGGGCGACAACCGTACACGGCCGCACATCGACATCGACCGGGTGATTGCGAGGAGCCCCGTGCGTGATCGCATTCATGCGCGCGCCTACGTCTCCGATCATGAACTGGCTACCCTGTATCAGCGGGCGCGCGCGTTTGTCTTCCTCTCCGACTACGAAGGCTTTGCCATGACTCCGCTCGACGCGCTTGGCGCTGGAGTACCGGTAGTGCTCCTGGCCACTGACGTCGCGCGCGAAATCTACGGTCCCGCGGCAACCTACGTCGACCGCCCTGACCCGGCGTCGATCGCGGAAGGGCTCGAACGGGCGTTGTTCGACGACACAGAACGGTCGCGAGTACTGACCGCCGCTGCCGCCCAACTCGCACGCTATTCATGGCGCGAATGCGCCCAGCGCACCCTTCAGGTGCTGCTCGCGTGCGCCAGGCACCATTAATGCCCCGGCTCTCCGTCATCATCGTCACCTTCAACTCACGTGCGGAGATTGACGCCTGCCTGCGATCGCTGACGGAAGGCATCCAGGCCGACCGCGAGATCGTGGTGGTCGACAACGCCTCGACGGACGGCACTGCCGCTCACCTGCGCGAGCGGTGGCCGGGTATCAGGCTCATCGCTCTCGGCGCCAACCTGGGCTTCGCACGGGGAACCAACATTGGCATTCAGCAGACCTTCGGCGAACTTGTACTGCTGTTGAATCCAGATACGGTCGTGCCAGCCGGAGCCATCGACCGCCTCGTCATCGCCCTCGACGGACATCCGCAGGCGGCCGCCGTCGGCCCGCGAATCGTGAACGACGACGGGTATGCAGAGCTGTCGTTTGGCCGCCTGACGGCACCTCCGTTGGAACTGCGGCAGAAGCTCCTCTCGGTGTGGAGCAAGCGCAGGGTGCCGATCGTCCTGCCGATCGTCGAGCGGATGACTCGCCGAACACGATACGTCGGTTGGATCACCGGCGCGTGTCTGCTGGCGCGTCGCGTGGACCTGGACGCGGTCGGAGGGTTGGACGAACGTTTCTTCCTCTACATGGAGGACGTTGACCTCTGCGCGTCGTTTCGCGCCCGCGGCCGCCGTGTACTGTTCGTCGCTGACGTCGAGATCACACACCGGCGCGGCGCCAGCGCTGCGCCGATTGCAAGCGCGACCGCCTACCGACGTAGCTACCTGACCTTTTGCGAGAAGCACTACCCGCGATGGGCGCCGCTTGTGCGTGCGTATCTACGGCTGCCGGCACAAGGCTAGGCTGCGCACCCATCGCACCTATAATTTCCCCCGATGCGCGTCGCGATCGATGCCCGAAAGCTGCACGACTTCGGCATCGGCACCTATATCCGGAACCTGCTGCGGCAGCTGGCGCGTATCGATCGCGAGACGGACTACGTCCTTCTGAGCCCACAGACCGACCTTGATATCGCGGCGCAGCTGGGACCGAACTTCCGGACCGTTCTGGAGCCCTCTCCCAACTACTCGTTGCGTGAGCAGATCCATGTGCCGTGGGTGCTGCGGCGCGAACGCCCTGACGTGTTCCACGCGCCGCACTACGTGCTGCCACCGGCTGTCCCGTGCCGCTCGGTGGTCACGATTCACGACTGCATTCATCTGATGTTTCCGCAGTACCTGCCAAACAAGGCGGCGTACGCGTATGCACGAGTATCGATGTGGGCGGCTGTCAAGCGGTCCAACTGCATTCTGACGGTGTCGGAGGCCTCCAAGCGCGACATCCTGCACTTCTTCAACGTCGCGCCGGAGAAGATCGTCGTGGTCTACAACGCGATCGACGACCATTTCTGGCTGACACCACCGGAGGAGGAGGTGGCGCGCGTGCGGGAGCGCTACCAGCTCGACCACCCATTCGTGCTCTACGTCGGCAATATCAAGCCGCACAAGAATCTCGTCCGGCTGATTGAAGCGTTCGACGAGCTCCGCCGCTCAGGGCCCGAGGAGCTCAAGCTCCTCATCATCGGCGACGAAATCTCGAAGCTGCCGTCGCTGCGGCGGGCGGTCCACAGCCACAAGCTTCACAAGCACGTGCGCTTTCTCGGGTACGTCTCCGACGGCACGCTGCGGATTCTTTATCGCCTCGCGTCGTTGTTTGTTTTTCCATCTCTCTATGAAGGGTTCGGACTGCCGCCGTTGGAAGCGATGGCCAGCGGTACACCGGTGGTGACGTCGAACCAGTCGTCGCTGCCCGAAGTGACGGGTGATGCCGCAGTGCTTGTGGACCCGTATGACGTGTCGTCGATCGTCGATGGCATGCGGCGCGTGCTGACCGATCCGGTCCTCGCGGCCAATCTACGACGGCGTGGACCTGAGCGCGCCCGCGAATTCTCCTGGGCGCGATCGGTCCAAAAGATACGCGCAGTCTACGAACAAGTGGGACGGCGGTAGTGCGCGTAGCGCTGGTCCACGACTGGCTCACGGGCATGCGCGGCGGCGAGAAGGTGCTCGAAGGACTGTGCGAGCTCTATCCGGATGCCGACATCCTCACGTTGTTCCATCAGCGCGGGTCTGTCTCCCCACTGATCGAGCGCCACCGCATCCGGACCTCGCCACTGCAGTCCCTGCCATTCGCTGCGAAGCACTATCGACGGTATCTGCCGCTCTTCCCGTCCGCCATCGAGCACTTCGACTGCCGCGGCTACGACTTCATCATCAGCTCGAGTCACTGTGTCGCGAAGTCGGTGATTCCAGCGGGCGCACGGCATCTGTGCTACTGCCACTCGCCGATGCGTTACGCGTGGGATCAGTTCGATGCGTACTTCGGAGCGGAGCGCGTGGGCGCCGCAGCGAGCCGGTGGGTGTACCGGCCAATCATGAGTCGGCTCGCACGATGGGACGCGGCAACTGCTACTCGCGTCGATCGCTTCGTGGCCAACTCACGTCACGTGGCCGGACGGATCGCCCGATACTATAATCGGACGGCGTCGGTGGTTTATCCGCCGGTCGACACCACGTTCTACTGCCCCGCGGCCATTCCACCGGAGAGCCACTTCCTGATTGTGTCTGCCCTGGTCCCGTACAAGCGCATCGATCTGGCGATCGAAGGATGCCGGCGCGCCGGCGCACGCCTTCGTATTGTCGGCGACGGCCCGGAGCGGGCACGGCTCGAACGTCTCGGCGGGGACGATGTGACATTCGTGGGCTCGGTGCCGGATGAAGCCGTCCGCGACGAGTACCGGCGCACAATGGCGCTGCTGCTGCCGGGCGAGGAAGACTTCGGGATTGCGCCTGTCGAGGCGCAGGCATGCGGCCGCCCCGTCGTTGCCTTTGGCCGAGGCGGCGCCCTGGAAACGGTGATCGACGGTGAAACGGGCGTACTCTTTAGTGAGCTGACTGCCGAGTCGATTCGCGCCGCTCTGGAACGTGTGACGCGCATGCGAGTGGACAGCGCGCGACTGCGAGACCACGCGCAACGGTTTTCACGCGAACAGCACATGCAGCACATCCGCGACACAATCGCCGACACACTTGCCGCACCGGCAGGTACGCGGTGGTGAGACGATACAACCGTCTTCTGGTGGCGTTCTACGTCGTCACCGACGCGTTGCTGGCAGCATGGGCCTTCGTGCTCGCCTACATCATCCGCTTCGATTTCGGACTGATCATCGTTCGCAAGGGCACGCCGCCGTTCGAGGAATACCTCAAAGTCGTACCTCTGATCGCGCTCCTGACGCCCATCGTCTTCCATTTCCAGGGCGTCTATCGCCTGCGACGGGGTCGCTCGCGCATCGATGATTTCTTCAGCGTGCTCGTCGGCAGCATCCTCGTCGTCGTCACCGGGGTGCTGGCCACGTTGTACTTCCAGGCGTACTGGGCGTCTGTAGACGATCGTGCCAACGGCGCTTATCAGGTCTCACAAGTCGTCTGGGCGCTTTTCCTGACGCTCAACGTCATGCTCGCGTATGCCTCGCGCGAGGCGGTGCGCGAGCTGCTCGAGCACCGCTGGCGCGCCGGTATCGGGCTGAAGCGCATTCTCATTGCCGGTGCGGGTGACCTCGGGCGGATGCTTGCTGACCGGATGCTGCAGCATCGCGAGCTTGGCTATCAGGTGATCGGCTTCGTCGACGACCGCGCGGGTGGCGATCATCTCGGCTATCGGGGACTACCGCTCCTTGGCAAGCTCGCCGAGGTTGCCGAGATCGCTCATAGCGAACGCGTCGACCATCTCTACGTCGCGTTGCCGATGGAGGAACACTCGAAGCTGCTCGACATCATGGACATCGCGAGCCGGGAGTACATCGACGTCAAGGTGGTGCCAGACATCCTGCAGTTCATTGCGTTGCGCGCCAGCCTCGAGGAGCTCGACGGCCTGCCCGTCATCAACATGAACGACGTCCCGCTCCAGGGATTCCGCGCCTGGATCAAACGCAGCCTCGACATCGTCCTGTCACTGCTGGCGATGGTCGTGCTCGCGATTCCGTTCGCCGTCATTGCCGCAATCGTCAAGTGGACCTCCTCGGGGCCGATCTTCTACAAGCAAGAACGGATGGGGCTCGACGGGCGTCCGTTTGCGGTCTACAAATTTCGATCGATGACGCACCACGCAGAGGACACGACCGGACCGGTCTGGGCACGCGACGACGACCCGCGGGCCACATCCGTGGGCCGGTGGCTGCGTCGCTTTGACCTGGACGAGCTGCCGCAGTTCTGGAACGTCCTCAAGGGCGAGATGTCGATCGTCGGGCCGCGTCCCGAGCGTCCCTTCTTCGTCCAGCAGTTCAGGCACCGCATCCCGCAATACATGCTGCGCCACAAGGTGAAGGCGGGCATCACCGGGTGGGCGCAGGTCAATGGCTGGCGCGGAAATACCTCGCTCGAAAAGCGGATCGAATACGACCTGTATTACATCGAAAACTGGTCGGTGACGCTCGACTTGAAGATCATGTGGCTCACCGTCGTTCGCGGCCTCTTCCAACGCGTACATGCCTAGGACGGTCGTCACCGGAGCCGCCGGCTTCATCGGATCACATCTCTGCGAGACGCTCCTGGAGCGCGGCCACTCGGTTCTCGGCATCGACAATCTGCTGACGGGCGACATGCACAACATCGCCCATCTGCGGGATCGCGACTTCGAGTTCGTCCGTCACGATGTGACGCGCTATATCGACGTCGACGGGCCGGTTGACTACGTGCTCCACTGGGCCAGCCCGGCAAGCCCCATCGACTACCTCGAGCTGCCGATCCAGACGATGAAGGTCGGATCGCTGGGCACACACAACGCGCTCGGACTGGCTAAAGCCAAACAGGCGCGTTTCGTCATCGCCTCGACATCCGAGGTCTACGGCGATCCGCTCGAGCATCCGCAGAAGGAAACCTACTGGGGGAACGTGAATCCGATCGGGCCGCGTGGCGTGTACGACGAAGCCAAGCGCTTCGCCGAAGCGTTGACGCTCGCCTACCACCGGTATCACGGCGTGAACACGAAGATCGTTCGCATCTTCAACACGTACGGGCCGCGGATGCGCCTGCGCGACGGACGCGCCGTGCCGGCATTCATGTCGCAGGCGCTGCAGAACGAAGACGTCACGGTCTTCGGCGACGGCACGCAGACCCGCAGCTTCTGTTACGTGTCAGACCTCGTGGACGGCATCATCCGGCTGATGGACGCCGACACGAATGACCCGGTGAACATCGGCAATCCGCACGAAGTGACCATCGAGGAGATCGCCCGCACGATCATCAAGCTCGTCGGCTCAACGAGCCAGATCGTCTATCGTCCGCTGCCAGTGGACGATCCCAAACAACGCCGGCCCGACATCACTCGTGCGCAGACCATCCTGAAGTGGGAGCCGAAGATCGGCCTCGAAGAAGGGCTGATGAAGACGGTCGAATACTTCAAGGGCAAGATCGCCGCCAGAACGTAACGAACAAGATCCGCTGTGCACGCCTACGTCGCCGACTCGTTGATCAGTCGGCGTAGCCGGAAGAAGTAGTCGGCGCTCGACACGAGCGTCAGCCCCAGAGATATCCAGATACCCGCGTCGACCAGCACCGACGTCTCCTGCCGGTAGTTGAAATACATGATCGCTACGCTCGTGACGATGAAGACCGCCGTCGTCGCCTTTCCGAGCATCGAAGGCTTGAATGTCCGCGGGCCAACGGCCAGGTTCACGATCGCGACCACGCTGATGATCACGACGTCGCGGGTGATCACGGCGACGGTCAACCACAGCGGCAGGTGATTGGTCAGCGGCACGGCCGGCAGCGTCAGCACGATGAAGGTGGTGACGAGGAGCAGCTTGTCGGCCAGCGGGTCCAGCCACGCGCCGAGGCTGGTGCGCTGACCGGCCCGACGCGCGATCAGGCCGTCGAGCGCATCGGTGGCCCCAGCCGTCATGAAGACCAGCAAGGCCGCACCGAGGCGGCCGTACACGACCAGCAGAACGAACGCCGGGATCAGGACGATCCTGAGAATCGTCAGCTGGTTCGCGAAGGTCAGGTTGCGCAAGGTCTCAGCGCACGAGCGCCTGCAGACGATCAACGATGCTCACGGCTTCGGCGCCGGTAACGGGCTGATTGACCTCGAATCGGTCGCCCTCCAGCAGCGGCATCACTCCGGACGAGACGGCGTCGGCGGCCGCCGGATACACGAGATGTGTCGGCGGCATGTCTGCAATCTTCGGCTGTTGCGCCAGCCGTTTGCGTAACGGCGCGCTCGATGTGGCGGCCAGTGCCACGAGTCGACGCACCGCCGTGGCGACGTCGCCGCGGCGCATGGGCAGGCGGGGCTGGAACGTGTGGTTCTCAAACGGGTCCATGACACCCGCACGCGCCACCTGTGCGATCCAGTCGGCCGCCCAATGTCCGGCCGTGTCGGTGATGACGACCTGCTGCTGAGGGGCCGTCGTCAGCAGGCGCTCGAGGCGGACTCCGATCAGCGCTGCCAGGTCGCCGCGCGTCACCTGCGGCGCGCTCGCAATGGCCTTGAGCTCCTCCGGAAACCGCGATTCGCGCACTCGTTCGGCGAGTGCCGCAATCTTCGCGGATAGCTCGGGGGTCGATTCGATGGCGGCGGCCTGTCGATAGATGCTGTCGGCGGCCTGATAGTCTTTCCGCTCAACAAGCAGATCGCCCAGGCCAATCAGTGCCGGGCTATCCGACGGCTCCAGCTCAATTGCCCGTCGATAATGCTCCAGGGCACGATCCGCATCTCCCTGGCGGCGCTCCACGACCGCCAGCTCGCGATGCAGGAACGCGCTGTCGGGCGACAGCTCAATGGCCCGCTCGTATGCCGTGCGCGCCTGGTCGAGGCGTCCGGCTGACGCTGCCGATCGAGCCGCCTCAATCACCTGCTCCGCTGTCCGGAATCGCAGAACGTCAACGCGGCGGCGGACCGCCGTCAGCGAACCGTCTGCAGCCAGCGCCGCTTCGAACGCGGCGATTGCGTCGATGTCGCGCTTCAGCGCAAGAAGGGTCTGCCCGCGTCCGACGAGCGCCGGTGCATACTGCGGTGCCGCGCTCAGCGCGGCGTCAAACGCCGTCAACGCATGCTCGTGGTCGCCACGGGCAAGGGCAACATAACCCTCCCCTGCACGCGCCGGGTACAACTGAGGGTTCTGTTTCAGCGCCTCGTCGAAATCGCGGCCGGCGTTGCGCGTATCGCCACTCTGCAGAAACCGCCAGCCGATTTCGATCCGCTCGGCACCCGGTGCCCGTTGCAACGCGGGTGGTACCGCCGGATAGATGAAGTCAGGATATTTGTCCGCCGTCGCCACGGCGGGCGGTGGGATCGTTCGGGCGCCGCAGGCCGCAGCCATCAGGGCGATTCCGACGGCGAGCGCCTTAATCCGCATCAACTCTATTCTCCTGCGGCGCGGGGGTCGTCAGACGCTCGATGAACCGCCTGGGCACATCGGCCTCGATGACAACCTTGCCGTTCGTGGCGACGTGGCTCACGACGCGGGCGACGCGGTACAGGCGTGCAATCTGCTGCCGATCGAAGTCTGTCCCGCTGTCGAAGGTAATCGTAATGCGGCGCGTATCGAGCGCAAGCTGGGACGCCACCATTTCCAGCAGCTCCGCGAGGCCCTCGCCCGTTCGTGCCGAGATCAGCGCGGCGCCAGGGTCGGCGGTCTGCAGCCGGCGACGTTCGTCCGGCGACAGCAGTTCAGTCTTGTTGTAAACGTCGAGGACGGCCACGTCCACGGCGCCCACCTCCTCCATCACCCGACGAACCGCGCTGATGTGTCGCTCCCGATCCGGGCTGGCGCCATCGATGACATGCAGGACCAGGTCCGCCTCTCCGACCTCCTCGAGCGTGGCACGAAAGGCCGCCACGAGTGCGTGCGGCAGACGGTCGATGAATCCGACCGTGTCGGACATCAGGAGTTCCCGCTGATCTGGTAGACGCACCTTTCTGATCAGCGGATCGAGCGTGACGAACAGCGCGTTCGACGCGTCCGCGCGCTCATGAGTCAGCCGGTTGAACAGCGTCGTCTTGCCGGCGTTCGTGTAACCAACGAGCGCAACCGTCGGGATGGACTGCTTGTGACGACGGTCCCGCAGTTGAGAACGGCGCTGGCGCACCTGATCGATTTCGCGCTGGACGGCCTGGATGCGCACGCGGATGCGCCGGCGATCCGTCTCGAGCTTCGTTTCACCTGGCCCCCGCGTGCCGATGCCGCCGCCAAGGCGCGACAAGGCGGTGCCCGATCCGGCCAACCGCGGAAGGAGGTACTTGAGCTGAGCCAGTTCCACTTGCCAGCGCCCCTCACGAGTGCGTGCACGACGCGCGAAGATGTCCAGAATGAGCTGCGTCCGGTCGATCACCTTGCACTCGAGTCGCTCCTCGAGCTGGCGCAACTGTCCGGGAGTCAATTCGTGATCCACGATCACGACATCCACATTGGCTTCCGCGCACGCCGCCGCGAGGCTCGCCACCTTGCCGGCGCCGATGAACGTCCCGGCGTCAGGCTTGGCGCGCTCCTGCAGCATCCGAAGCACCACGTCGGCGCCCGCCGCATCAGCGAGGCCGACAAGCTCTTCGAGCGACTGCTCGGCATCCACGCGGCGCACGGCGCCGGTGATGAGACCGACGAGCGCGGCACGTTCCACGGCAGGCGTCCTGTGAGCCATATCCCAGTATCGTACAATCCGCGACGTGCCGGCGAAGCGAACGCGTCGATCGAAAGCGCCAGCACGTCCGCGCGTACCGCTGCCGAGGCAGACCGGAGGGGTCCACGAGGACAAGACCAGGCGCCCGTGGCGGCGCCGGAAGCACAAGACGAAAGACCTGGAATAGGAAGCTTCCTGAGAATCCAGTGGCACAGGGTGCACGGACGCGCACCCTGCGTGTCAGAAGAATCGGATCTTCTGGGTGACGCCGACCTTGTCGTCGACGTGAATGCTGTCGATGAAGCGGATGCGATGCGGATGCGTCTGCATCACCAGTGAGGTCGTGCGGATCCCATCGCCGAAGAAGCGGACGCCCTTCATCAGCGTTCCATCGGTGACGCCTGTAGCGGCGAAAACGATGTTGTTTCCTGAAGCCAGGTCCTTGGAGCGATAGATCTTCTTGAAGTCGGTGATGCCCATCGCGCGGCACCGCTGCTCGTGCTCCGGCGTGCTGACGACAAGCCGGGCGTAAATCTCCCCTCCAAGACAACGCATGGCCGCTGCAGTGATCACCCCTTCGGGTGCGCCGCCGATCCCCATCACGGCGTGGACACCGCTGCCGACGACCGCAGCGGTAATACCGGCTGAGAGATCGCCGTCGCCAATCAACCGGATGCGTGCACCGGTGGCGCGGATGTCTGCGATCAGCTTCTCGTGACGCGGGCGTTCAAGCACGATGACCACGAGGTCCTCGACTTTGCGGCCGAGCGACTGGGCGATCGATCGCAGGTTGAAGCGGACGGGGGCATCGAGGTCCACGACGTCTCGCGAGCTGGGACCGACAACAAGCTTCTCCATGTAGATGTCGGGCGCGTGCAGCAGGCCGCCGTGCTCCGATGCCGCAAGGACCGCAAGCGCGTTGGGCGCGCCCGTCGCGCAGAGGTTGGTTCCTTCGAGCGGATCGACCGCAATGTCGACCTGCGGGTACTGCACGCCATCTCCATGAGAGGCGGCACCGACCTTTTCGCCGATATACAGCATCGGCGCCTCGTCGCGCTCCCCCTCGCCGATGACGATCGTCCCGTCGATGGGAACTGAATCCATTTCGCGCCGCATCGCCTCGACGGCAACCTGATCCGACTTGTGACGGTCGCCCTGACCCATCGTGTGTGCACAGGCAATCGCCGCCTGTTCAACGACGCGCAGAAAGTCGAGGGAGAGGTCGGAGTCGAGGTAGTCCTGGTGCTGCGCGCTGGTCTTCAACTCCTTCGTCGTTATGGTCACAGTCTCACTCCCTCACTTTTCCACTTTTCCACTTGCTGCGACGTTTCCACTTTCATACGCCGGCAGCTCGCAGCGCGTCGGCCGATCGTTCCGGTAACCGAGCAGGTAGTCGGCCTGCATGATCGTGTGAATCTCACGCGTGCCTTCGTAGATCACTGCCCCTTTGCAGTTTCGGTAGAACCGGCCGACAGGATACTCGTCCGAATAACCGTTCGCGCCGTGAATCTGCACGGCATCTCCAGCGGCCCGCTCTGATGCCACGGTCGCAAACCACTTCGCCAGCCCGGTTTCACGCGTGTTGCGGCGCCCGACGTTTTTGAGCCAGCCCGCACGCTGCCACAGCAACCTGGCCGTCTGATAGTCGGATTCCATGTGCGCGATCATCTCCTTCACCAGCTGGTGGGAGCCGATCTCCACGCCAAATGCCTTCCGCTCCAGGGCGTACTTGACGCTGGCGTCGCGGCACGCGCGAATCAGCCCGGTCGCGCCGGCGGCCACCGTATACCGACCTTGATCGAGCGCGAACATCGCGATCTTGAATCCCTCGCCTTCGCGCCCGACGAGGTTGTCGTGAGGGACCTCGACCTCTTCCATCTTGAACGTGCCGGTATTGCCGGCAAGGATGCCCCACTTCTGCGTCAGCGTCGCGCTCGAGAACCCGGGAAACGATCGCTCGACGATGAACGCGCTCATACCGGACGGATCGCGCTGCTTCTTCTTCTCCAGATCGGTCCACGCGAAGACGAGGAAATTGTCGGCAACGTCGGCAAGTGAGATCCAGATCTTCTCGCCCGTCAGCACATACCGGTCGCCCTTGCGAACGGCGACGGTCTGAATTCCCCGCGCATCGCTGCCGGCGGACGGTTCGGTCAGACCGAACGTCGCGATCTTCGTGCCCTGTGCCTGTGGCAGCAGATATCGTCGCTTCTGATCGTCGGTGCCCCAGGCGAGCAGCGTCAGCGAGTTCAGGCCGACGTGAACGGAGAGGATCACGCGCAGCGACGTGTCCACATATTCGAGTTCTTCGCTTGCCAGCCCGAGGCACAGGTAATCCATCCCAGCGCCGCCGTGCTCCTCCGGAACGCAGATACCCAACAGTCCGAGCTTCGCCATTTGCGGAAAGACGCTGCGATCGAACCGGTGCTCGCGATCGAGCTCGCGGATGCGCGGCGCAATCTCACGTTCCGCCCATTCGCGCACTGCCTGCTCGAGCAGCTGGTGCTCGTTCGACAGGTCGAAGTTCATTTTCGGAAGAGCATCTCGCGCGTATTCGTTTTCAGCAGGAACTGATCGATGACGCGAAGCGGCTCGAACATTCGCTGGATATCCCGATTGGGCAGCGGCTTCTGTTTGCTGCGCGCCGCGGAATATGGGCGGTGCTGGATGTTGGTGTCGTCCACGACAACGAACCGCGTATAGGTCTTCGTGGTGGGCAACGTTTCAGTGGCATTGAACAGCGCGAAGATGACGCCGCCCGGTCGCAGCACGCGCACCAGTTGCGTCGCCAGCGCCTGCGCCGATTTCTTATCGAGGTAATCGAACAGGTCCCAGCACAGAATCCCGTCGAAGCTCTCGTCCGACTGCGGGAATCGCTTGCTGAGATACTCGGGCAGTTCCGCCAGCTTGTCCTCACGAGCGTGGCGATCGATATCCTTCGACAACTCCTCGACCTGGAACTTGCAGCCCAGATGCTCGCCGAAGAATGTCACGTTGTGCCCGACGACCGGACCGATATCGAGCAACGTCGGCTGCGCGTGCGAGCCGAGCGTCGCCAGAAACTTCTTCAGCGCTTTGGTGGGATGGGTGGGCGCATTCGAGGCGCCTCCGTCTGCTTCCGGATCATCCTTGCGCCGCCGGGAAAACAGATCGGAGAGCGCCATCATTCAGTCGCCCGCGCGCCTGCGCGGTTCAGTGCGCCGCTGCGTGCGGCTGAGGCGCGGTGGTCGTCGCGGCAGCGGCCGGTTTGACCGCCTGGGCTTGCTGGCCCGGCGCGGTCTTGCGCTGCATGTCGACGGTGCCGCGGAAGTGGGCCCCTTCGGCGATCGCCACGCGCGGCGAAATGATGTCGCCGTCGACGGACCCGCCGTCACGAATGTCGACCTTTTCGGTCGCGGTCACATTACCGTTCACCTCGCCGAGGACGATGACGGATTTGGCCAGCACCTGCGCCTTGATTCGCCCGTTGGGGCCGATCGTGAGCACGTGATCCTTCAACTCGATCTTGCCTTCGACGTGGCCTTCGATCGTCAGATCCTCGCTCCCGTTCAGCTCGCCCTTGATGACAACGGATTTTCCAATGTTCACCACGTCCCTCTCGATTCTCCGGCTCTCCGGCTGCGGTACCGACGCGGTGCTGACC
>DASROF010000132.1:0-4203 GCA_035647075.1 Vicinamibacterales bacterium
GTCAAGCAGCTGATCGGACGCGTGGTCAACACCATTACCGAGTGGGCCCGGCGTCAGCACTACTTCCGGACCGACGCCGATCTCCAGGCCTTCTCCGACGAGCTCAAGCACCTCCTGGTCTACCAGAAGGGCGCGTTCAACAGCCCGGTGTGGTTCAACTGCGGCTTCGAAGCGGCACCGCAGTGCTCGGCCTGCTTCATCAACTCCGTCCAGGACACGATGGACTCGATCCTCACGCTGGCGAGGACCGAGGGGATGCTTTTCAAGTTCGGCTCGGGCACCGGCAGCAACCTGTCGGCGATCCGCTCGTCGGCGGAGCTCCTCGCCGGCGGCGGCACCGCCTCCGGCCCGGTGTCGTTCATGAAGGGTTACGACGCGTTTGCCGGCGTCATCAAGAGCGGCGGCAAGACGCGGCGCGCGGCGAAGATGGTGATTCTCAACGCCGAGCATCCGGACATCATGGACTTCATCAACTGCAAGGTTGACGAAGAGAAGAAGGCCTGGGCGCTGATCGACGCCGGTTACGACGGCTCGTTCACCGGCGTCGCGTACGGCTCGGTGTTCTTCCAGAACTCCAACAACAGCGTGCGCGTGACCGACGACTTCATGCGCGCCGTGCTGGACGATGGCGACTGGCAGACGAAGGCGGTGGTTGACGGCCGGGTGATGAACACCTACAAGGCGCGCGACCTGATGAAGGGCATCGCCGAAGGCACGTGGGTCTGCGGCGACCCGGGCATGCAGTTCGACACCACCGTCAACGACTGGCACACCTGCACCGAGACGGCGCGCATCAACGCCAGCAACCCGTGCTCGGAATACATGTTCCTGGACGATTCGGCCTGCAACCTGTCGTCGATCAACCTGATGAAGTTCGTCAAGGACGACGGCGAGCTGGACGTGGCGGCGTTCAAGGCAGCGTGCCGCACGATGATCACCGCGCAGGAGATCATCGTCCCCAACTCGAGCTATCCGACGAAGGCGATCGAGAGGAACAGCCACGACTACCGCCCGCTCGGCCTCGGCTATGCGAACCTCGGCGCGCTGCTGATGTCGCGCGGCCTGCCGTACGACAGCGACGAAGGCCGTGCCTACGCGGGTGCGATCACCGCGGTGATGACGGGCGAGGCGTACGCGCAGTCAGCGCGGATTGCGCGCGACCACGGCGGTCCGTTTGCCGGCTACGAGAAGAATCGCGACTCGATGCTGCGTGTGATGCGGAAGCATCGGGACTCAGTCGTCGAGATCAACGCCAAGCACGTGCCGACGGATCTCTTTGCCGGCGCGAAGCAGGCATGGGACGAGGCCGTGGAGCTGGGCGAGGACTTTGGCTATCGCAACGCGCAGGCCACGGTGCTGGCGCCTACCGGGACCATCGGCTTCATGATGGACTGCGACACCACCGGTGTGGAGCCCGACATCGCGCTGGTCAAGTACAAGAAGCTCGTTGGCGGCGGGTTGATGAAGATCGTCAACCAGACCGTGCCGATGGCGCTCGAAAAGCTTGGCTACACCAAGCCCGAGATCGAAGCCATCGTCCACTACATCGACGAGAACGAGATGATCGAGGGGGCGCCGTTCCTCAAGGAGGAGCACCTGCCCGTGTTCGATTGCGCGTTCAAGCCGGCCAACGGCGAGCGGTCGATTCACTACATGGGGCACATCAAGATGATGGGCGCCACGCAGCCGTTCATCTCCGGAGCGATCAGCAAGACGGTCAACGTGCCGCGCGAGGCGACCGTCGAGGACATCGAGCGGGCGTACATCGAGTCGTGGCGGCTGGGCGCGAAGGCGATCTCGATCTACCGCGACGGCAGCAAGCGGACTCAGCCGCTCAATACATCGAAGGCCGGCGTTGCCGACACCCGGAATAATGTGAAGGGTGGCGTTGAGGCTGAGGTCCGTGAGGTGGTGAAGGAAGTCGTCAAGATCGTCGAGACGCCGAAGCGGCGGAAGCTGCCGGACGAGCGCAACTCGATCACGCACAAGTTCGACATCGCCGGGCACGAAGGCTACATCACCGTCGGCCTGTTCGACGATGGGACGCCTGGCGAGATCTTCCTGACGATGGCGAAGGAAGGTTCGACCATTTCGGGCTTTGCGGACGCCTTCGCTCAGGCGATCTCCTACGCGCTGCAGTACGGCGTACCGCTGAACGTACTCGTCGACAAGTTCAGCCACGCGCGCTTCGAGCCGTCGGGGATGACGAAGAACCCCGAGATCCGCTTCGCGAAGTCGATCGTGGACTACATCTTCCGGTGGCTGGCGACGAAGTTCCTGTCGCCCGAGGCGCAGTTCCACGTCGGCGTGAATGTGCGAGAACCGAGGGCTGACGCGCCCAGGCCCGCACCCGAGGCGGCCACCGCGCCCTCCGACGTAGTGTCCGGCTTCAGCCGGACCTCCGCGAAGGCGGCCGAACCGACGATCACCACACCGAAACCCAAGTCCTCTGAATTTGCAGCGATGCGGAATCAGGAGGATGCGCCGCCGTGCAGCACGTGCGGGTCGATCATGATCCGCAGCGGCAGCTGCTACAAGTGCGCCAACTGTGGCACGACGTCTGGCTGCGCTTAAACAATAGGCCTAAGGCTTAAGGCCTAAGGCCTAAGGATCAGGCCTAAGGGCTGGTCAAGGTTAGAGGCGATAGCGAAAGGGCACGGGGTTCATCCTCGTGCCCTTTTGTGTTTCAGGATCGGCCCGGGGAAGAGCGATCTTTCAGGAGAATCGACAATGCGTCTACGACGTTACGTCCGGTTAGAACTGCATCGTGTCCTTCCGTTCGCGGTTGGTCTTGCCATTGCTGCAGCCGGCGTCGCCTTTGCCCAGACCGCTCAGTCCAAAGCTGACGTGCCGTTCGCGTCGTCAGCGGAGATCGACGCCGCGAGTGTCCGCGCGGCCGACGCCCCGAACGCCGTGACCCGCCTGTTGCCAGATGGTGCGTTCCAGTATTTTGTGGCGACACGGAAACAGCCCGGGCTGGCCGAGATTCACCGGGAATTGAGCGATGTCACGATCATCCGATCCGGCAGGGGAGTTTTACGCACGGGATCCGCCCTTGCCAGTCAACGAGAGGTGTCCCCGGGGGAATGGCGGGGCGACGCCGTTCAAGATTCCATCGAGCGACCACTTGGTGCCGGTGACTTTCTGGTGATCCCCGCAGGGACGGCGCATCAGCTGACGCCGATTGGTAACGACCCATTGGTGTATCTCACCGTGAAGGTACCAGCCCAGTCGACGACACGGCGGTGACCACCACACCGAAACCAAGTCCCAAAGGGAAGCACTCGAGCGGGTTACTTCAACGTGAGGCGTCTGACGCGGACATCCACCAGCCCGGATCCCGCGCCCGGATTCTGCGCTGGCACCACCAGGTAGTACAGGTCATCGCCGGAAATGGTTGCCATCGTTGGAGTGTCTTCGCTCGCAGCGGGGGCTTCGATGAGGGTCGCCATGGTGATCGTACGGCGATCGCGATTCAACTGCAGGCGAACGACACTCCGCGACTCGTCCGCGTGAGCCTGACTGCCGACGAGCGCGTCACGGTGCCACCGGATGAATTCAAAACCGGCCAGCGTGACGTCTGTCCCCGCGTCGAGCGGCGTGGCGCGTCGTGACGCCAGATCGATGCGCGTGATCCCCTCGCGGTGGGCCACATAGGCTAGACGTCCGTCGTTACTGACCGCGATGCTTACTGGATGCGGGGTCATGAGCGGCATCAGCACGTCTACCACCTCCGCGCCGGGCCGGCGAACGAGAATGCGCGGTGTGGCGCTGTCCAGAATGAGGACGGTTCCATCATCGGTCACGGCCAGGTCTTGTAAATGTGCGGGACCTGAACCCTGAAAAGGAAGCCTCGCCAGCGCGCGTCCGGAGATCAGCTGCAGACGGTGAATGGCAGCGCCGGTGTCATTCGCGGCGGTGCTCGCCACCCAGAGGTCACCCCGTTTCACGTCGATCGCGATTCCCGTCACGTCGTCGAAACCTGCCGAGTCGGCGCGAATCAGGTCGACTGTGCGAGCGGACCCTTCGCCGACGAGAAATACCCGTCGGCCGGCGGCATCACCAAACAGCCATCGCCGGGACACCGCGTCGTAGGCAAAGCCGCTGGCCGACGGGTATTTCTCGTCGGCGAAGGGTCCGCTCGCACAGTCGACCTGATTCGCGCCGACTCGGCGGGCTTCGACGACGTGACGGGAATTGCGA
>DASROF010000133.1:0-21777 GCA_035647075.1 Vicinamibacterales bacterium
ACACCACCGCAGCCGGTTCCAGGCTGCGGATCATCATCCCGCTCACGCTGGCGATCATCTTCGGCCTGCTCGTCCTCGCCTTCCGTTCGGTGAGTGAGGCGTTCCTCGTCGCGCTGTCGGTGCCGTTCGCCATGGCGGGCGGCGTCTTCCTGCAGTGGGCGCTCGGCTACGCGATGACGACGGCCGTGATCATCGGCTACATCTCGGTGTTCGCCGTCGCCGTCCAGACCGGCATCATCATGGTGATCTTCATCCGCGAAGCGCTCGAGGCGAAGCCGGCCGATCAGTCGCTCGTCGATGCCGTCATCGCGGGTTCCACCGCACGGCTGCGGCCAAAGCTGATGACGGTGGCGACGATCATCCTGTCGCTCTCGCTCATCCCTCTGTCGTCCGGCCCGGGGATGGAGATCATGAAGCCTATTGCCGCGCCGAGCATCGGCGGCATGATTACCTCGACGCTCCACGTGCTGTTCATGACGCCGTGCCTGTTCGTCATCTCCGACGACATACGGCGCTGGTGGGCGCGACGGCGCGCCCGCGCCGTCGAGGCGATTGCCTGATCGACACTACAATTGAAACGTGAAACTCGTTTCCGTTCCTCTCATCGTTGCCGTCGTCCTGGCGGGCGCGGCCTGCAGTGGCAAGAGTCCCGCCTCCGACCTGAAGGAACTGCGACGCGTCCACTCCGGTGACCTCGACGTTGTGTTGCTCTCCAGCGATGGGAATCTGACCCACGGCAAAGACGCGGTCACGCTGGAATTCAGACGCGGGAATAACCTCGTCGATGTCGGAACGGTGAAAGTCGGCGCGGCGATGATCATGGCAGGAATGCCACCGATGCTGGGCAGCGTGTTCCTTGAACGCGGGGACGTGCCCGGTCGTTACAAGGCCGACACCGACTTGAGCATGTCCGGGGGCTGGCAGCTCAAGCTCGAGTGGGACGGTCCCGCCGGTAAGGGCTCGACGACGATGCAGGCCACAGCGGAGTAAGCTCGAACGTTCGATGGCTGCCCGCAGGTTCACCACCGTTGCCGCGCTGCTCACGATGGCTGTGCAGCTCACGCTCACGGCCTCGGGAGCCCTCGTCGTCTGCGCGAACACGCAGCACACGCACAACGGCCGCCCTGCACCCGACTGTCCGATGCACCACGGTCATGACGCACCGGCGTCACAGCCGGCGGGCCATGAACACCACCATCATTCGGAACCGGCCACTGATGCTGGCGCGCAGCTCGCCTGCGGATGCTCGTCGGAGATTCCGGCGTTCCTGATCGTCGGCAGCGCCCTCGTCTCGAGCCCGCTCTCCGTCGCAGGCCCGTCGGTCACCCGCGGTGAGTCGTTCGTCGCCACAACGTCGCCGCTCGAACGTCACGCCGCACCGCGCACTCCCCCTCCCCGCCCGCTCATCGCGTAACAACCGCGTCGCAGCTGCACCCCCACGGCGGATCGAACCGTTGTGGGGCGGGTTCCGCCGGAGGCTTCGGCCATCGGTCCTCCACCTGTGACGTACCGACTGAGTCCAAAGTGGTGGAGTGTCTCATGGCGGCATCCTTTCATTCGTCCATCTGGGTATTGGTCGCGACAGGTGTCCTCCTGTGGACCACACCGTCGTTTGCGCAGAGTGACGCGATCGTTCAAGGGCAGTTGCGGGCTGCCGATGGCTTCGCGCTTCCGGGCGCCACCATCACGTTGGATCCCGGTCGCTCAGAGCAGGCCCGTCAGGTGACGACCGACGGGGACGGCCGGTTCGTCTTTGCTCGAGTTGAACCCGGGACCTACGTCCTCTCGGCCGGACTCACCGGATTCGAAACCCGATCGGTGCGAGTGGCGATCGAACCACGCGAGGTGAGGACGGTCGCGTTGTCCCTGCAGGTCGGCCGCGTCAACGTCTCGGTTGATGTCACGGCCGATACCTCAACGCTCACGGGCACGCACTCACCGAGCTCGACGATCCTGACGTCAGAACGGATTGACGACCTCCCGGCGTTTCAGCGGGTGAGCCTGACGGACGCGATCGCCACCTCGGCGCCGGGAATGATTCGCGGGCACGACGACTTCGTGCACATTCGCGGACACGAAATCGCGCTGAATCCGCTGATCAACGGCGTCTCGTTCTGGGAGAACGCACATGCGGTGTTCTCCGCGGGTCTGAGTCCGGAAATCGTCGACACCGCCAACGTCATGACCGGCGGCTTCCCGGCCGAGTACGGTAACCGCTTCGGCGGGGTCGTCGACATCGTGACCAAGTCGGGACTCAGGATGAGCGAGCGGGGCTCCGTGGCATTCAGCGGTGGGAGCGCCGGAAGACGGCAGCTTGCCGGCGACGTCGGCGGCCATCGGGGCGCGTTCGGCTATTACCTGTTTGGTGACACGTTCGAATCCGATCGGTTTCTGAGTCCTCCGGATCCACAGGCGATCCACGATTCCGCCCGCGGCGGTCACTTCTTTGCGCGGGTCGACACCAATCGCGAACGCGCCGGCGCATTCACCATCATCGTCATGGCCGACGGCGCAAACCTCGAAATCCCCAACACACCGCTCGACGTCGAGTTGCGGCCACTGGCGCAGGCGGCACAGCGCACGCGGCAGCAGACCGCAACGTTCGGGTGGACGCGCGCGTGGTCACAAACAGTCGTGAGCGCCTCCGCCTATGAGCGATGGTCGCGATTGAGACTGTCGCCGGCGGCGGGACCACTGACGACGCGGGCGGATCTGACCCGCGAGCTCGGGACCATCGGCGGCAAGCTCGATGTGACGCGGCTCGCCGGACGTCACACGGTCAAGTTCGGCGTTGATGCGGTCAATCTCCGTCCCGACGAGGACCTCTTCTACGACTACGACGGCTACCGCGCGCTTTCGCACATCCTGGAGCTGCCGCACATTCACATCACCGATCAGGTCATTCAGTTTGCCGGTTCTGACAGCGGCGGCCAGGTGAGCGCCTATATGCAGGACAACCTCCAGGTGTCCTCGCGCATCACGCTCGATGCCGGCGTCCGGCTCGATCGCTACAGCCTCGTCGTCTCCGACACACATCTCAGCCCACGCCTGAACCTCGCGGTGCGCGCCGGCGGCGGTGCGGTGCTGCACGCGTCCTACAACCACTTTTTCGTTCCGCCCGCGGTCGAGGGCGTACTGTCCAGCAGCGCTGGACTCACCTCCTTCATTCGCGAGATCGGAATCGCCCTGCCGGCGCTGCAACCGACCACGGAGAACCAGTTCGAGGCCGGCGGGTCCATGCCCGCAGGTCCCGTACAGCTCGCCCTGACCGGCTACGTCCGCGCAACGGACAATCCCGTTCACACGACCGTGTGGCCATACTCGCGTATCTACTCGTACGCCAGCTTCGACCGCGCACGCGCGTATGGACTCGAGGCAAAGGCGGAGCTCACGGGTCTGCGCGAACGCGGTGTGACGGGTTACGTGAACTACGCGCTCGGGCGCGTGAACTTCTACAACCCGGTGACCGGCGGCTTCATCACCGAGGCCGAGCACCTCACGGACATCGAGCGGTTCCCTGCGCCGATGGACCAGACACACACGCTCACGGCGGGAGCGACCTGGCGCCACGCGACGAGCGGCTTTCTGAGTGGCGTGACGATGGAATATGGCAGTGGCACACCCATCGGACATGGAGGGGCTCACGAACATGCGGCCGGTGAGGAGGATCACGCCGATGTGACGGCGGCGGAAGAAGGCGGCCGGGTGCCCGGCCACTTCATGACCGGAGTCTCCTTCGGGATCGATCTGCTCAGGGATACGAATCGACGGTCGCGACTCGCGTTGCGCCTGGATGTCGAGAACGTGACGAACACGATGTTCGTGATCGCGCAAGACAGCGCGTTCTCACCCGCGCAGTATTCGATTCCGCGCCTCGTGGCACTGACCGCGCGCGTACAGTTTTGACGCGTCCATCACTCCACTCGCCAGGGCGAGACGCTGCTCCAGGACTTCAACGCGTCCCGCGCCCATGCCGTGGACTTGTCTCGATGGCAGTCGGTGCAGGCGTTCGGCACCTTCAGCTGGTCCGTCGTGGTTGGCGTGATGAAGGCGAACGTATGACTGCGCACGTTGATGTCGGCGATCGTCTGCTCGATCTTCGGCATGTGACAGGACACGCATTCGGCGCCTGGCGTCCCTGGCGTGTGATGCGTGTGCGACTCGAGGGTCGGGCCCTTCGGGCCGTTGGGCGATGACGGCCCGTGACAGGTCAGACACACCTGTCCAACCGGCTTGATCAAGTCAGCGTTGTTGGCGGTGCCGTGGACGTCGTGGCAGCTGAAGCAGGTCACGCCTCGCTTGTACATCTGACTCTGGACGAAGTCGTTGCCCTGCATCCGGTTCTTGTGACCGGTGCCGTCGGCGAAATGCGTGAACGACTGTTCGCCGAGACGATGCTCTTCCAGGCGCCAGAAATCCTTGAGCTGCCCGCCCTGGTGGAATCCGACCGGCCAATCGTAGTACTTGCCGTTGATCGGATTCGTGAGCGGCTGTCCCTGCGAATGGCACTGAATGCACGTGTCGTTCGCGCGCACCGAGTCGAGCTTCGCAGGATTGATGATGGTTGTCGCCGCCGGTTGTTTCACGTGTTCGCTGCCGGGTCCGTGGCAGCGTTCACAGCCAACGTTCCATTCCGTCACGGTCTTCGTCCGGATGTTGTAGTTCACCGAATGGCAGCCATCACACAACGGTCCGGTCGGTCGATCGGCGTTGGTCGGGCCATAAAACGGCACCCACCAATCGGCGTTGTTCGCCACAAGGTACGGCCGCCATTGTTTGTGCGACACGTCCCACTGCGCGCCTAACGGAAAGTAGTCGTCCCCCACTTTCGTGAAGTAGCGCTGCTTCCACTTGGTTCCATAGACGAACGCGACCTGTGCGAGCGTAAACGTCACGGCGGGATCTTTCGCCGCGAAGTCCCCGAGCACCACTTCAGGGTGGGCCTTCGGATCGGTCACGACGTTCGCCATACGGGTTTTCGACCATCGCTCGTAGGTGGCGCGGTGGCAACCAGCGCAGGCCTGCGAGCCAACGTAGGTCCGTCCGTTTGGAGGCTGGGAGGCTGCGGCGGACGGCGGCGCGGCCGGCGCTTGTCGCATCCCGGACAGTGAGGCTGAAAATCCGACCAGGGCGATCGCGATCCACCAGTTGGCCATTCTCGTCATCGGATGCGCCGTATTGTAGCGGACCGGCAACGCGCGAGGGATGATTCACCGATGAGATACGAGTTCCTAATCGACAGCTACGACAGCGAGCGGATCAAGACCCTGAGCGTCTGGAGTGAGTTTCGAGACGACGACCTGAACGTCCGTCCGAGGCAGGACGATCCGCGCGGCCGCAGCGTGCTCGAGCACCTGGTTCATCAGTGCGTCAGTGAGAACAACTGGTTTCACGGGATGCTGGGTATCGACGTCGACGCCCCGCCGCTGCCGGCCATCGAAACGCGGATCGAGTTCATCCGACGCTACGCCGAAGACAGCGGACGCCGCCTGGAGCGCCTGCGCGCCACAGACGACTCCTGGTGGGAATCGTCCGCCATGTTCTTTGACGTCCCGCGTTCGCGCGCCTGGATCATGACGCGTCGCATCGCGCACACCGCACATCATCGAGGGCAGCAGACGGCGATCCTGCGCGTGCTCGGTCGCTCGCTGCACAGCACCTACGGTCCGACTGCCGATACCGGGGGACTGGCACAGTCGGGCGGGACGACGATCTACGCCTATCCAGACCTGACTGCGCTACTCGACGCCGAAGGCCGCGGGGCGGCTGAGAAGGCGGCGCTGCTCGATCGGAGCGACGCACCGGTCACCGAGCGGCCGGGATCAGTTGGTAGTTGGTAGTTCGTAGTTCGTAGTTGCTAAGGCCTGAAGAACGTCAGCAGCCGCCCGGCGGTCATGACGCCCACCCACGCGAACAGCGATACCCCACCAACGAGCCGCGCGGCGATCGGCGGTGTGTGGTGCTCGTCGCTGAATGTCTCGAGCCGGCGGAAGACGCGCGTATAGAAGAACAGCACGTTCAGGCCAGCCGTGGTGATAAAGATCACCTTCCAGCGGAACGCGGCGTTGAAGAGGTACTGATCCGGGGTCGCGCAGATGAAACAGATGCCGGTGGACATGTTGACCAGGAACCCGCCGATGCCGAACGGAATCAGCTTGTGCATCGCCCGCACCGGCACCGCGCGGGCAAACCCGAGCAGCCGCAGGTCGAACATCACAATCGTACCTGCCAGCACCGACATGCCCGTGAAGTGCAGCGATTCGAAAAGCGGCCAGCCCCACGTTGACGTGCGCAGAAACTCGCCCATCGGCGTGTAGTACAGGGTGTTGAGAACGGCCCGCAGGTGGTCGTTCAGCCAGTCCCATTGCATGACGCTCATCCAGATGTCGTAAATAAACTGGTTGATCGTCGTCCAGACGTCGAACAGGCTCACCGACACGACGTCTCCACCGTCAAACGCGAACACGTATACGCGAGCAGCCGGCCTGCGGTGATGCTTGCCACCCAGACGAGCAGCGAGACAGACGCCAGTCGTCGCAACGGGCCAGGCGCCACGTCCGTGGGACCGACGGCCCCGCTCGTCACATAGACGCGGATCTTCACCGCCAGCACCAGGCCGACGCCGATGAGCGTCAGCTTCAGATAAAACAACGGGTTCGTCAGCGCCTTGGTGGGGTACGCAATCAGCAGCAGAACGCCGGAGAAAGCGTTCACCCAGAATCCGGCCCACATCCACCGGTAGTAGCGCCGCAGCGCGATCAGCGGCACGCCCATCGCGCCACCGAGCGCCCTCAGGTCAATCGCGACGTTCACGCCAACCAGAAACGCCAACCCGACGGTGTGCAGGATGAGAACGAACGGAAACGCCCAGGTGGTGGTCGACTCGCGGAGCCAGACGCTCAGGGCCGAGTTCTCAATCGAGAGAAAGAACGGGTCCATGCGCGACGCATGTTACTCGGACACGTGCAGTGGAATGCGCGGTGATCGCAGAAAGGACGAACCGGTAACAACCCCCAACGACCAAGTTCCAACTCCCAGGAACTGCAGGCGAAGTCGATCTCCAGCGTGCTGCTTTGGAAGTTGGCGGTTGGGAGTTGGACGTTCCGAAGGAAGGCGGAACCGGCGGAGCCACGCAGACTCCGCCAATTCCGTAATCCGCTTTCACCTCACCTGTCAGAGCCCGGCGTCGGCGGTACTCCTATAAGGAGCATGTCTCGTGCCCGCTCGCGACCGCCAAAAACCAACGTATTTCGGCGCGTGAGCTCGCATCGCGTTCACCGTATCCGGTCTCTTGAATCCCGGTGATCCGACTAATCGGATCGCTTCCTTCTTCACTTGGGCCTTAGGCCTTAGGCCTCAGACCTCAGACCTCACACAGCCTGCGGAACCAGCGGAATGAACGGTGACGGTGCCGGCGGCTTCGGAATCTCGCCCTCGGGCATGTCGCCGGTGTCGGGCCGCAGATGCTGACGCATCGACGGCTTCACCGTCGCCAGCAGTTCCTTACGCGTCTTCACCTGCACCGGTTTCCCGATGTAGATCTTGCCCATCCGCCCCATGAGCGATTCCGGGAGCGCGCCGGCAAACATGAACATCGGCCACTTGAAGCCCGGCCCATTCAGCTTCCGCAGCTTCCACGCCCAGAGGATGATCGCGCCAATGCGCCACGCCGCCGGCCCCCACCAGCTGGCCTGACCGGGACGCAGGTTCATCTTCCAGCACTTCATCATCAGCTGCCACTGGAGCGGGCTCAGCTCCGCGGTCTCGGCCACGCCGCGCTTCTTTTCCATCCGCGTGTCATGGAGCGGCGTGAAGATCGACGGGATGAAGAACGCAAACAGCCCCCGCCGCTCCACTTCGTAAATCAGATCCAGCGTCGCCTTGACATCGTCGTCCGTCTCGCCGGGATTGCCGACGATCAAAGTCATGGCGGGAAACCAGTTGTTCTTGTTGAGGACTTCCAGGCCGCGGATAACGACGCTCTGCCACTCGTCGATCGGAAACGGGACGGCCTTGCTCGGCATCACCTGTTTGGCGAGCCGGATGGATCCGGTTTCCAGGCCGATCAGCGGCACCAGCGCCTTTTTCTTCGGATGGCTGCTGAGAACCGGCAGGTGGATCGGGCTCTTGTCGATGATTTTGTCCGTCAAATCGCGGATCAGAATCGGATCGACCACCGCGGGTGCGATCGTGGCATGGCTGAGCACGTGCTGCTCGACGCCCGGCGTATCCACAACCTGCGAGTAGAGGTCCAACAGCGCTTCGCGATTCGGGAAGTAGAAGGGCGTATTCGTATGGACCTGCCCCCAGATGAACATGTCCTCGGTGGCCAGCGAAATCTGCTTGTTCCCTTCCCGCACGTTGGCGCGCACGGCCCCGAGAATCTTGTCCTTCGGCAAATCGATTTGCGGATTCAGATCGGGCACGCAGAACTGACAGCGCCGGCCGCAGCCGGTGGTCATTTCGACGACGCCGAAGGTCGTCCGCTTGTCCGGGAAGAGAATCGCATCGCGCGAGGTGGGGTGCGCCACGTCCACTTGCTTGGGCAGCTCCTGCCCGGCGATCGCCTGATCGAAGAGCGCCAGCGTCTGCTCGGACTCACTGCGTCCCTCGACGACGCAGTCGACGCTCAGCTCCTCCCACGAGTTGGTCTGCGTAATCTGCCACCCGCCGGACCCACCAACGATGACCTTGAAATTATTGCGGAAGGGACTGGCCTTCAGCGTGGCAAACAACTGCCGCGCGTAATGCGAATTGATCGGCTGCTTCGCGGACCCAAAGATCGACGTGTAGACGCCGGCGGCGAACGTTACCCCAAGCGGATTGTGCGTGGAAACGGCGACGACGCGTGTGTTCGGACCGAGGAACTTGTCGAGATCCTGCGGATAGCAGCAGACGATGTCCGAAGCCGGGAAACGGCGCAGCAGCGACGTCTCCAGCACGCGGACACCCGCAGGCATGTAGCGAGAGGTTCCATCGTCGTTATATTCGACGTCGCGCCACTTCGGATACTTCTTGTTGAGGATGCCTTCGAGCCACATCGGCAGCGAGGCCATGCTCATCTGAATGAAGTAGCCCGCGTGGTCGATCGTTTCCGTCAGCGGCGCGGTGAGGACAATGCGCGCACCGCGGGCCGGCCCCGGGATTTCCGCTTGATTTGTCTCCATTACCAACGATTATTGACCAGCTTTAGCAGTTTCGGACCTAGGGCATCCCCTACGCCATGGCTCCGGTTAAGCTAGTGAGCTCGGCATGGATCCCCAGCACCTGTCCCTGCTCCTGATTACCTTCGGCGCCGCCATCGTGAATGGGGCGCTCGGCTACGGGTTTTCGTCGATCACGGTCCCGATCGCGCTGCTCTTCCTGACCAACCGGGTACTGAACCCGGCGCTGGTGCCCATCGAAGTTGCGCTGAACGCCTACGTGCTCTGGGTAAACCGGGCCTCGCTGCCAAACGTCTGGCGCCGGGTCTTCCCCATCGTCATTGGCCTGCTGCCTGGCGTGATCGTCGGGACGGCGATCGTGTCGCGGGTGAATCCTGGCTGGCTGAAGTTCGGAACCTTCGCGGTGCTGCTGCCGCTGATCCTGCTGCAGGCGGCCGGTTATCGCCGTCCACTCAAGTCGGAACGCTCGATCGGGCTTGGGTTCGGCGTCGGCGTCGGCGTCCTTTACTCCGTGACGACGATTTCCGGGCCGCCGCTCGCGGTGATGCTCAGCAATCAGGGGTTCACGAAGCGTGACTTCCGGGCGGCGCTCGGCTTCATCCGGCTCGCGGAGTCGTCTTTCACGGCCGTCGCCTACGCGTGGGCCGGTTTGTATTCCGTCGAAAGCTTCGGCCTCATCCCGTACATCGTGCCGAGCATCGCCGTCGGCGTTCCGATCGGCGCGGCAATCATTCAGCGCATCCGCCCCGAAACGTTCCGGCGCATCTGTATGAGCTTCGATGCCTGGATCGTGGGCTTCGGGCTGTCCAACCTGCTCAAGGACCTGCACCTCGTTGACAGCAATCTGGCGTTTCTGCTCCTCGCGGCGGTCGCGCTCCTTGACGCGGTGCTGCTGTATCGCTTCTTCTCGGTGCAGCTCCCGACCGTGAAACGCGCCGAAGCGATGGCGATCACCGGGGCACAACCCGATTCCTGATCCTCGGTGAAGCTTCACACCAGACTCCTCCTCGCGCTGGCCGCGGGATTCGCAGCCGGCGCCCTGGCGCACGCCTACGGGCCGTCGCCGGCCGTCGACTTCATCGGCACCGAGCTGCTCCGCCCGATCGGACAGATCTTCCTGCGCCTGATCTTCATGACGGTCGTTCCGCTCGTGTTCGCGGCGCTGGTTGTCGGCGTGTACGAGCTCGGGCGCGAGCACGGACTCGGCACCGTTGCGGCGCGGACGCTCGTCTACACGCTGCTGCTCAGCGCGATGTCAGTCGGCATTGGAGTCGTTCTCGTCAATGTCGTCCGGCCCGGAACTGGTCTTCCTGCACCACCGACGGCCGCGGCGCCGAGCGGCGAGGTGCAGCAACTGGAGACGAACGCCGCGGCGGCACAGCGGCTCAGTGACGTGTTCATCGAGCTGATTCCACGCAATCCGCTCGAGTCAGCAGTGCGGGCGCTCGACGGACAGATGCTGCCGCTGATGGTGTTCGCGTTGATATTCGGCTACGCGATTAGTCGAGGGGATCAGGGATCAGGGACCCGGGATCGGGAACGGAATCTTCTCATCCGGTTCTTCGACCAGGTCTTCGAGGCGTGCATGCGCATCATCGGCTGGGCGATGCTGCTCGCGCCGGTGGCGGTCTTCGCCATCGTCTTCAATACGGCCCGCTCCTTCGGCCTCGACGTCTTTCGAGCCGTGCTCCTGTACGTCATCACCGTCGTCGCAGGGCTGCTGCTGCAACAGTTCGTCGTGTACAGCGCCATGCTGCAACTCGTCGGGCGACGATCGCCGATGCAGTTCTTCCGGGATTGCCGCGAGGTTTACGTCTACGCGTTCTCCACCGCGTCATCCAACGCGACGCTGCCGTTGTCACTCACCGTCGCGGAAACGAAACTGCGGCTCTCTCCGCGGATCTCACGGTTCGTCCTCACCGTTGGATCGACGGCCAATCAGAACGGCACGGCGTTGTTCGAAGGGGTGACGCTGCTGTTTCTGGCGCAGGTGTACGGGCTCGACCTGACCATTGGCCAGCAGGTCCGGGTGATGGTGATGTCGATCGTGGCGGGAATCGGCACGGCCGGCGTTCCCGGCGGCTCGCTGCCGATGGTGCTGATCGTCGCGCAGTCGGTGGGTATTCCCGCCGAGGGCATGGGCTTGATTCTCGGCGTCGACCGGTTCCTCGATATGTGCCGGACGGCCGTAAACGTCAGCGGCGACCTGGTGATTGCGGCGCTCGTTGATCGGCGCCCTTGAAAAGGCGCCCGTAGGGCACCCCGTAAAGGGGTGCCACTTTTACGGCGTGCCGGTGGCGCGTGGCCTGACGTAGACGCGATCGCCGACGATCACCCGCACGGCCTCTGAACGTTCACCATCCAGCTCCATTGGCATGGGGTGTCCAGCCTCATCGTGCACTTCGACCTGCACGCGTCCGTGAAACAGGTTCACGTTGCCGAGGAAATTCGACACGAACGGCGTCGCTGGCCTCTCAATGACCTCGCCGGGTGCGGCATCCTGCTCGATCTTTCCCTCGTTCATGACGACGACGCGGTTGGCGAGCTCGAGCGCCTCTTCCTGATCGTGCGTCACGAAGACGCTGGTGAGATGAATTTCCTGATGCAGGCGGCGGAGCCAGCGCCGCAACTCCTGCCGAACCTTGGCGTCGAGCGCGCCGAACGGCTCGTCGAGCAGAAGCACCGTCGGCTCGACGGCGAGCGCGCGCGCCAGCGCGACTCGCTGGCGCTGGCCGCCTGAGAGCTGCGACGGATAGCGGTCGCCGAGGTAATCGAGCTGCACAAGTCCGAGCAGCTCGTGAACGCGGCGTCTGATGTCGTCCTCCGCTGGGCGCTGATCTCGGGGGCGGACCCGCAAACCAAACGCCACGTTCTCGAAGACCGACATGTGGCGGAACAGGGCGTAATGCTGAAAGACGAAGCCCACCCCACGGTCCCGCGGATCGCGCCTGGTCGCATCATCACCGTCGAACAGCACCGTGCCGACGTCCGGCGTCTCGAGGCCGGCGATCACGCGCAGCAGCGTGGTCTTGCCGGATCCCGAAGGTCCGAGCAGCGCAACCAGCTCGCCCGAATGAACGGTGACGCTGACGTCGCGCAGCGCGACGAAGCTGCCGAAGGACTTCGTGAGGTGCCTGACTTCAATGCCCACCGTGCATTCTCCGTTCGAGGATCGTCTTGACGATCAACGTGACCACCGCCAGCAGCGTCAGCAGCGACGCCACGGCAAACGCCGCCTGGAACATGTACTCGTTGTAGAGAATCTCCACGTGCAGCGGCAGCGTGTTGGTCTCGCCGCGAATCTTGCCGGAGACCACCGAGACCGCGCCGAACTCTCCCATCGCGCGCGCGTTGCAGAGGATCGCTCCGTAGAGGACGCCCCACTTGATGTTCGGCAGGGTGACCCGGAAGAACGTCTGGAACCCGCTGGCGCCGAGCACGCGTGCCGCCTCTTCTTCCTGCGTGCCCGCCGCCTCCATCACCGGAATCACCTCGCGAGCGACAAACGGAAAGGAGACAAAGACCGTGGCGAGCACGATTCCTGGAACCGCAAACACAATCCGCATGTCGTGCTCAGCGACCCAGGGACCGAGCAGCCCCTGCCGACCGAACAACAGCACGAACACCATGCCGGAGATCACCGGTGAAACCGCGAATGGCAGATCGATCAGCGTCGTCAGCAGCGTCCGGCCCGGGAACCGGAACTTGGCAATCGCCCAGCCCGCGGCGACGCCGAACACGAGATTGGCGGGCACCGCGAACGCCGCTGCGAGCAGCGTCAGCTTGAGCGCGGCGATGGCGTCGGGCTCGCGGACCGAGTCGAGATACGCGCCAAGACCGTTCCGCAGTGCTTCGGCAAACACCACCGCCAGCGGCAACAACAGGAACAAGCCGAGAAAGCCGAGCGCCAGTCCTGTCAGCAGCCATCTGACCGCTGCCGGCTCGGTGAGTCGTCGAGCGGGACGGGTGCCGACCATCAGCCGGCCACCCGCCGCGTCGTCCATCCCTGCAGCGCGTTGATGACGAGCAGCATCGTGAACGAGATGGTGAGCATGACCACGGCAATCGCCGTGGCGCCTGCGTAATCGAACTGCTCCAGCTTCGTGATGATCAGCAGCGGCGAGATTTCGGTGCGCATCGGCATGTTGCCGGAGATGAACACCACCGAGCCGTACTCACCAACCGCACGTGCGAACGACAGCGCGAATCCTGTCAGCCACGCGGGATACAGATACGGGAGGATGACGCGCGTCAGCACCTTGAGGCGCGTCGCACCGAGGCTGGTGGCGGCTTCCTCGATCTCGGCATCGAGGTCCTCGATCACCGGCTGCAACGTGCGCACGACGAATGGGAGGCCGATGAAGATCAGCGCGATCGTCACGCCAATGCGTGTGAACGCGATCCTGATGCCGTAGGGTTCGAGGAGTTGACCAATCCAGCCATTCGGCGCACAGAGGGTCGTTAACGTGATGCCGGCAACGGCCGTCGGCAGTGCAAACGGCAGGTCCACGAGCGAGTCGATGATGCGGCGCCCCGGGAACGAGTAACGCACGAGTACCCAGGCGACGATCACGCCGAAGAACGCGTTGACGCAGGCCGCCACAAACGACGCGCCGACGCTCAGTTGATACGAGGCGACCACCCGAGGATCAGTAATCGTGGCCTTCAGCTGATCCCATGGCACCGATGCGGCCTTGAGCGGCAGCGTCAGCAGCGGGAGCAACACGATGACCGCCAGGTACGCAAGCGTGTACCCAAGCGTCAGCTTGAAGCCTGGCAGCACAGAACGTGTCATCGTTTCTCTCGTAGGGCATCCCTGCAGGGGTGCCTCATCTGCCCGGCCTGTAGATCTTGTCGAACGTGCCGCCGTCCGCGAAATGCGTCTTCTGCGCGTTCTGCCAGCCGCCGAACGCCTGATCAATCGTGAAGAGCTCCACCTTCGCGAACGTGCTCGCGTACCTGGCGGCGATCTTTTCGTCGCGCGGGCGGTAATGGTTCTTCGCGGCGATCTCCTGCCCGTCCGGTGTGTAGAGGAACTGGAGGTACGCCTCGGCGATCGCCTTCGTTCCCTTCTTCGCGACGACCTTGTCGACGACGGCGACAGGCGGCTCGGCGAGGATGCTGATCGACGGCGTGACGATCTCGACCTTGTCCTTCTCTTCCGCGAGCGCGAGATACGCTTCGTTCTCCCAGGCGAGCAGCACGTCGCCGATGCCGCGCTGCACGAACGTCGTCGTCGCCCCGCGCGCGCCCGAGTCGAGCACGGGCACATTCTTGAAGAGCGCGGTGACGAACTCACGCGCCTTCGCGTCGTTTCCGCCGTTCTTGCGTTTTGCGTATTCCCACGCGGCGAGGTAATTCCATCGCGCGCCGCCGGACGTCTTCGGATTGGGCGTGATCACCAGCACGCCGGGCCGAATCAGATCGTTCCAGTCCTTGATCCCCTTGGGATTGCCTTTGCGGACGAGGAAGACGATCGTCGAGGTATAGGGCGAGCTGTTCTGTGGCAGCCGTTTCTGCCAGTCCTTGTGAATGAGCCCGGAGTTCGAGACCGCGTCCACGTCATAGGCGAGCGCCAGCGTCACGACGTCAGCCTCGAGACCATCGATGACGGCGCGCGCCTGCGAACCCGAACCGCCGTGCGATTGCCGGAAGGCGATGTCCTGGCCGGTCTTGTCTTTCCAGTACTTCTTGAAGGCTGTGTTCACGGCCACATACAACTCACGCGTCGGGTCGTAGGAGACGTTGAGAAACTGCGTCTGCGCCGATGCCACCGTCGCCACCGAGGCGATGAGCGCGCTGAAAAGAAGGCTTTTCATGGTCAGGACCTCTAGAAGCTGAGCTGCGTGCGAAACGCGATACCGTTTTCGGGGGGCCGGCCGCCGACGCGGCTGTCGTCGAACACGGTTCGCTCGACGTTGAGGACGTACTTCACATTTCCGGTGAGATACCAGTTGAGGCCGACAGTCCATGTCTGCGCCGTGCGGCTGGATCCCGCTGCGGCGAATCCCAGGTCGACGGCTGCCTGATCGACTTCCAGGCCTTGAACGCGCGCGGCAATCTGAAACGCACCCCAGTGCCCGCTGGAGGGATCGAAGATCGCGCGCGGACGGATACCGGCACTGGCATCCGTCGCTGTTTCACCCGTCAGCACCCACGACGCGGCCACCTGCCAGGCTCGCGCCGCGATGTCGTCGGACACGCCATTCCTGGTTACCGCGAGTTCTGTGTGGACGTATTCTGCCCATCCGCCGAATGGGCCTCGGAAGAAGAACAGCTGCGGTGAATACCTGACACGCCTGCCGTTCGCCACCGCGCCCGTTGCGTACGAGAAAAAGGTTTGCTGGAGAGTCGGTGTCTTGTAGGTCGGGAGGGCCGCGGCGCCGGACTGCTGACCTGTGTTCCCCGCCATGGCAACGCCAAGGCCGCGCAAGGGACTGGCGATGTTCCGCGTGAAGGGCCGAACGATGACGCGCCCCGAGAGATCTTTGCCGTCGTTGGTATCGACATCCGCTGAGCCGCCGTCTGCCACACCGTTCATCACGCCGGCGAGGTAGCTCACGACGCCGCCGCGAATGTCTCCCAGCACTTGAACGCCGACGTCGCGGTTTGGCGCCAGCGACGTGGGATACGCGCGCTCCATGAAGAGAAGATTCGACCCCGATTGCAGCCGTTCCATGCCAAACGGCGTCTTGGCTTTGCCGGCACGGATGCGGAACGGCGGGGAAAAGATGGTGTCGAGATAGGCGTCCTGGACAAGGACGGTCCCGTTGCCGAAATCCGGGACGAAAGAGAACTCGAAACGCCGCAGGATGCGTCCGCGCAGATACGGCCGCAGCCTGCGCATGATGAACGTGTCAGTGACGAGAGCGGCGTCATCGTCGATCGCGAACCGTCCATCGCCTTGCATCAGCAGCCCGAACTGCAGCCGATACTCGCCGTTGCCGGATTCGATCGCGATTCCGTCTTGACCGGCAACGACGCGGACCGCCGGCGGCACGCCGGGAACGTCGTCAGATGGGGTTTCCACGGCGCCCTGTTGCGCGATCGCGGGTGCCGCGATCCCCAGTAGCAAACCTAGTAATGCAATGAACCGTACACGCATCGTTTCTCCTCGAAGAGTCGTTCGAATCGTTCGGGGCGTTCGAGTGGTTCGAAGCCGCGAATGGATTGGGAAACCGGGTGAGCCGAACGACTGAATCGAGGAGAAGGACTGGAGGGCGCCTTACCCGCGAGCCGTCGCCGGCCGACTACACACGCAGTAGCACACGGCTGGCGTGCAGCGACAGGCGCGACAACAGAGGCAGGTCGAAAAACGCACGAGGTAAATATCTATATGTTGACTAGGAGATTATGTCAAGCCGCTCGGCCTTCGCCGCCGCGTTGCTAGCGGCTGCGGCGAGACAGGCTGGCGCGGGACCGGGCGTTCAGCCCTGCCAACGTCGTGTTGTCGAGGATATGGGACGTGGCGTCGCGCACTTCCTTCATCGCCAGACGGATTCCACAGGTCTCCTCGTCGAGACACTCGTCGCATCGGCGATAGGCGGTCTTGCTGACGCACGGGATGAGGGCCAACGGGCCTTCGAGAAGACGAATGATTTCACCGACCGTGATGTCCCCCGGCTTCCGTGCGAGGACATAGCCGCCGCCGCGACCGAGTTTGCTCTGCAGAAGGCCATGACGCGTGAGTTCCAGCAGGATCGCTTCGAGGAATTTCTTCGGCAGGCGCTGACGCTCCGCGAGCTCAGACGCCTGAATCGGACGCTGGCCGGATTCCTCCGCCGCCAATTCGAGCATCGCCTTGAGCCCGTACTTCGACTTCTTCGAGAGCACGGAATTAGTCTACTAAATCGATAGGGATAAGTCCGACCTCGAGTCGGCGCCTCTACGCGGTCAGCCGAAGGGTCAGGCTCGCCAGGCCGATGCCGTCGACTGTGGCCGTCCACGACTCCCCTGCCGCGATCGATTGCGACTCAGTGAGCGTTCCCGAGCTGACGAGCTCTCCGCCGGCAAGCGGTTCGTCGGGCATGCGGCGGGAGATTGCCGATGCCAGCTCCGCGAGACACAACGCAGGACTCCGCAGCGAGTTCTTCCCGGAACCCTCCGCCACTGGCTCACCGTTCTTCGTCAACCGGACCTTGAACTGCACGAGCTGTTCGGCCAGCTTCGGAATGATCGCCGGTTCAACCGGCAGCGGCTCGCCGACGATGAGCGCGGCGTGGAGGCCGAACGAGGCGACGAAATCTGTCGGCTGAAACTTCCAGTCGGGATACACACAGTCGATGATTTCGAATCCGAGCGCGATCCACTCGACCGCGGCGAGCGCGCCAGCTGCGTCTTCAGCGCCACTAAGCGGCCTGCGCATCTTGAAGACGATTTCGGGCTCGATCTTCGGCGAGGACATGCGCGTGATATCGAGCGCTGCCTCGTTGGCGGGAGCGTACTGGACCGTGTCGTCGTACATGTGGGCCCAGACGAGTGTTTCGAGCTTGAGCGCGCGCCAGACGGCCTTGTTGGCATAGCCGACCTTGCGACCGACGGTGATGCGTCCCGACATCTGGCGAAGTCGGACGAGTTCGGCCTCGACGGCGTAGGCCGACGTGAGATCAAACGACGGATCGCGGTCCGAGAGAGGCGCCTGCAGCATGTGCCGGTTCGCGTAGGCGTCCATCAGTTCACGAGCGAGCGACATATGTGTCCGTGGTTTCCGCTTCAGGCGGACGTCGATCTACTTCGCACAGACATACGAGCTCGCCAACGCGGGCGCGCCGCTGCGGTAGCGCGGGTATGTTGGATACGAGCACAGCGGAAGGCTCTTCTCATTCGCCGTCACAGTCACCGACATCTCCGGAGCCTTGCTCTGCTCAACCCAGTCGAACAGCAGTTGAAGCTGATCGAACCGGTTTGGAATCGGCGCCGACGCGATGGCCTTGCCCTCACCGTCGGTGGTGTAGTTCGTCCCGCTCAGACCATGTCCGGTCTGCGGCATGACAAAGAACCGTGCGAAGCGATCGACGGCACCGCGCCCCATCTTGTCCAGAACCGCCTGGTAATAATCCAACTGAGCGCCGGGAGATGCCAGGGTGTCGTTCGTGCCGATGGTGACGATCATTTTCCCGCCGCGTTTGGAAAATGCCGCCAGATCCGGATTCGTCGAATCGAGCACCGGCGACAGCTCTTCGCGCCGCTTGTTGAAGGAGCCGCCCTCCGTGTAATCGAGCGGGTTGGCAGCCAGGTTCTTCATCAGGAATCCGGTCACGCCGAGCACGCCGAGATGGGAGTGCATCGGCGCGGTGTCGGCGGCTCCTTCCTGACCACGAAAACGGGCGTTCACGATAAGACCGCTACCGGATGGATCGGTGTTCGGCAGCCACATGCCGAACGTGCGCGCGCCAAATGCGAGTGGCGTCGAAAACTTGTAGCGCGAGTAGGTCAGCTCCAGCGTCGAGATCTGTCCCTCGGTGAGACACGCGGCCGCTGCAGTGTCCTGCGGATTCGGATCGACGTTATTCGGGCAGCGCTTGGCGGCCCACGGATGCCGGTCTTTCGGACCTTGCGTCACATCGAAGATGGCGCGGCACGCCTGATAGTTGTTCATGATGCCGTCCATCAGGCCGTCGAGCCCGTCGCACTGGCGTATGAACTCGCCGCGGATGGCGTTGACCTTCGCCGGCGTGACCCAGTTCGCCATCGGCTTTTCTCGAATGCGGATGAATTCGGGCGCAAGCATCAGCGTCGAGAAGCTGACGATCGGGACGTTCGCCGAAATCCCGTCGTAGTCGGCGGGATAGCGCTGCGCCACAGCGAGCGCCTCGCGACCGCCTTGCGACGTGCCGATGTAGTAGTTGAACGTCGGCCGCCGGCCGTAGACGCGCTGCATCAGGATCATCGCCGCGTCGTGAGTCTTCTTCATCTGCATGTGGCCGAGGTTCGCGATGGCCTCTTCGTTCAGCGTCCAGTCGTCGCCGGTATTGGGTGCCGGCGCAGTCGGAGCCGCGCCTCCGCCTCGGCGCCCTGGCCCCGCGGCCATCTGGTGTCCGGAGTCACTGCCGTAGGTCGCGAATCCGCGGCCGAGGAGATTCGGCCCGCCGCCCGGTCCGCCGCCGATCAAATTCGGAATGACGCCGTTGATGCCACCGCCACCAAGTTGCGCAGCGTGCTGGCTCCACGACGCCGGCAGGACGACGCTGAAATTGATGGGACGAGCGGTAGTCGCCGTATCGACTGGCGCAATGACGCCATTGATGCGGCAATAGGCGGGCGCAGCGGCTGCCGCTTCGGTCCAGGCAGGCGCGGCAAGCGTCACCGCACCGACCGGCACGCCAATCGAGGCAGCCGGAATCGAGGCGCCGACTCGCTCGGTGGTGCAGTCGGCCGCTGTGATGTTCGTCGCGGCCGCGGTCGCGGCCGCTGCAGCCTGGGACGGCGCCGCGGCGGCCCGCCCGAGCACGTGCCCCGCAAAAAGCACGATGGCTGATACCGCCGCAAGGACAAACAAACGTCGGGAATGCCGGTCGCGAATGTGCGCTGTCATAACGTCGGTGAATAGTAGAGGATCTTGCGAGGAACCGCGCCAAGCGGTTCCGGGAGACAGGGCCGGAGGCGAGATGAGTCGAACCACCTACTTCGTCACAGCACTGGCGGTCGCCGCCGCCGGCCTCGTTATTGCGCAGACGCCGCCGAAGGCACTGCCGCTCGACAATCTTGGGCTCGAGCATCTCGACATCGTCGTGCCGGACACCGCAGCCGCGGCGCGATTTTACGCGCGCGTGTTCAAGAGCCCGCTGCACGAGCAGCCGGTCCGCGACACGATTCGATATTTCATCGTGCTCGGTGACGTCCCTGCCGATCGCCAGGTCGGCTACATCGCCATCGGTGCAGGCGGCACGCGTCCGCCGGCCATCGGCCACTACTGCGTGCTGGCGAAGGTGTACGACCGCGCGGGCATGGCCAGCTCGATGCAGATTGCAGGCTTTGGCGTGGCCGCTGCGGGACCCACCGGTATGTGGCCCGATCCCGACGGTCTCGAACTGCAACTGTTTCAGCCGCCCGCGGGTCTGGTCACGGCAGCGGTGCCATCGTCGCTTCCTGCGACGCGCGATGGCCTCCTGACCCCGCTCGGTGTCGATCACGTCCTGCTGCGCGTCAGCAGCCTGGAGAAATCGCTGCCGTACTACCGCCTTGTATATGGCGCCGGAGTCGAGCGACCACGCGATGCGAACGGACGCGTCTGGCTGCAGCTCGCAAACAACACGCGGATCGGTCTGGAGCAGGCAGCCGGAGGGCAGGCGCCGTCGATCGCGCATTACGCGATCAAGGTGGCGCCCTTCGATCGCAGTGCGCTGGACGCGCGGTTGCGCGAGCTGGGCGCGCGCGTCCTTCCGTCCGCCGACGAACCGGACGTCGTCCGCTTCACCGACAACAACGGCATCACGCTCGAAGTGAGAGCTGTGAAGTAGCGCGACCTCGACGTTGAGCGAACGAAGGAGACGGAGAGAACGGTTTTCACAGGAGAAACGAAGAAACGAAGGCGAACGGAGTTTACTGGCCGTGACATCGCAACCGTTGAAGGCTGTTCGATGGTCGGCGTGCGCAGCACACCGAGAGCCACGTCATCTTCATGGACTATTCGTCAATCGGGCTCTATCCCGCCGACACCGCTTGCAGCTTCGCCGCCTTCAATGCGGCTGATACGGAGCGAAGTCTGACCGCCATCATCGCAGCGATCAACGCCATGATGGCGCTGCCGTAGAAGCCGATCGCCCAACCGTATTTCTCTGCGAGCACCGCACCAACGTACGGACCGATGATCGCGGCGACGCCCTTTGCGGTGTAGAGCACGGCGTAGTTCGAGGTGGCGTGCCGGCTGCCGAAGTAATCGCCGGACGTCGCGGGGAAGAGCGAGTAGATCTGCCCCCACGTGAAGTAGACGAGCACGAGCGACGTCACGAACCACGTTGACGACTGCCGGCCAAGCAGGACGACCATCAACAGACACATCGCCTGCAAGGTGAACGACAGCACCATCGACGACTCACGTCCCAGGCGGTCGGACGCCCATCCCCAGAAAACGCGGCTGCTGCCGTTGGCAATGGGGCTGAGCGTCGCAGCGAGCGCGAGCAGGTCGGCGCTATATCCCCATGAGCGCGCGATCGGACCGGCGTTGGCGGTGACGAGAAGGCCGCCGGTCGCCATCAGCACGAACATCACGTACATGAAATAGAAGTGCGGCGTACAGAGCATTTCCCAGGTCGTGAAGTGCTGGCGACCCAGCTGCGAACCGGCGACAGCCTTCGTCGCCGGTGCGGCTTCTGCGGGCGGATGTCGCAGGAACTGCGCGACGATGAGGATGATCACTCCCTGCAGCACGCCACTGACCAGGAAGGTCTTCTGATAGCCGTCCGACTTGAGCATCGACGAGATGTACGGGATGAACAGGGCGGTGCCGCCGCCAAAGCCCGCCGCCATGATGCCGGACGCAAGGCCGCGTCTGTCTTTGAACCACTTCAGGGCAGAGCCGATACAGCCGCTGTAAACGAACGCGGCGCCGGTCCCGGCCGCGCAATACATCACGTACAGCATCGGCAGCGACGTGGCGTAGCCCATCCCCGCC
>DASROF010000134.1:0-14850 GCA_035647075.1 Vicinamibacterales bacterium
GGAGAAGATCGCTGCCGCCGTCCTCGTCGCGAACGCGCTGCAGCCACGCGTCGAGCGTTGAGAAATCTGCGTCGCTGGAAGAGGCGCCCGAGGGGTCGAGCAGGTTGAGTTCTGAAACGAGCCGGTCGAGATCGTCGAACCGCTCGTCGAACTCCTTCATTTTGCGGCTCCGGTGAACTTCCGCTCGATGGCGAGGACCTTGTCGAGACGACGCTGGAAACGTTCCTCACCGGCGTACTTCGCGTCCAGGAAGGTGGTGGCGAGGTCGATTGCGAGCGCTCCGCCGATCACGCGTGCGCCCAGGCAGAGGACGTTCATATCGTCGTGCTCGACCGCCTGATGCGCCGTGTAGGTATCGTGGCAGACCGCGGCGCGGATGCCGGGAAACTTGTTGGCGGCAATTGACACGCCGGCGCCACTGCCGCAGACGATGATGCCGCGATCGGCCTGGCCGCTGCGGATGGCATCGGCCACCGCTTGCGCCGAATCGGGGTAGTCGACGGGTGTGGCGGAATTGGTGCCGAGGTCGGTGACCTCGTGCCCCTGCTCCTGAAGCGTCGTCCGGAGCTCGTTTTTCAGGAGATATCCGGCGTGGTCGGCCGCCAGCGCGATTCGCATCGGTGGATATAGGTTACAGGGAAGCGGACCCTCTTCCCGTCAGTTATAATTCGCCCATGCGCACAGCGGCTAAGTTCTTGACAGCAGGTGCATTTGCGCTGCTGATCGCAATCGGCGCTCCGCCGACCCCGAAAACCGTTCTCGCACAAGCCGGCGTCCAGCCGAGCCAGACACCTACGTTCCGTGCCTCGGTCGATCTGATCACGACCGACATGATTCCGCGCGACTCCAGGACGGACCAGTTCCTCGCCGACCTGAAGCCGAATGAAATCGAAATCTATGAGGACGGCGTCAAGCAGGAAATCGTCTCGTTCGTGCTGACCCACGGCGGACGGGTGTTCAACATGCAGGCGCCTCCGCCGGCGCCCGTCCAGGAGGGGATTATTCTGCCGCAGCGGCGTCCGACCAACGATGCGGCCGGCCGGATCTTCCTCATCTTCATCGACGACTTCCACCTCCAGTTCCGCGAAACGCCGCGGACGCGCCTGTTGATCCAGAAGATGCTCCGCCTCCTTATCCACGACGGCGACATGTTCGGCATCGTCAGCACCGGCCATTCGTCGATTTCGGAGCAGCTCACCTACGATCGGCAGGTTCTTGAATCCGCGGTGGAACGCATCACCGGCGGAGGTCTCACACCGAAGGAAATCACGGAAGGCATGCAGTCGTCGCAGGGCCCGCAGGAACTCCGCCACCGCGCCCACGTCGCGTTCTCGACGGCCTACGACCTGATGCGCAACCTGGAGAAAGTGCAGAACCGTCGCAAGGCGGTGATCTACATCAGCAGTGGCTACGACTTCGACCCGTTCGTCGAGGGCCGTCTTGAAGAACAGGCGCGCCGGCTGGGGATCGACGAAACCACGGACGAACGGGGCGACCAGGTCAATGCAGCGGAGCAGCTCCGCAAGAACCAAGACTACAAAGATTTGCGTTCGCAGCAGGAGCTCGCCGCAACGGATCTGTATCACGAGCTCTACGATCTGATTAAGGCGGCCAACCGCGCGAACGCTACGCTCTACACGATCGACCCCCGCGGACTCGTTGCCGGTCCTGACATCGATCAGGACGTGAAGGCGAGCGACTGGAACGCCTACATCCGTGAGACCCAGGACAGCCTGCGTATCCTCGCCGAAAACACCGGCGGCATCGCGATCGTCAACCAGAACGATTTCGACAAGGGATTGAAGCGAATCGACAACGAGACGAGCGACTACTACGTGCTCGGCTACTACTCGAGCAATCCTGATCCACTCAGGCGCACGCGGAGGCTCGAGGTGCGTACGACACGGCCGGGAGTCACGATTCGAGCGCGTGAAACGTACTCGCTGCGGCCGAACCAGACGAAGAAATAAGGGGCAGAAGAAAGCGGACGCTACTTTTTACGCGTCGCGCCGTCGAGCTTCTTGCGAATCGTTTCAAAGATCCGAATCACCTCAGACACACTGCGCGGCAGGCGGCTCATCTTCGGATAGAGCCAGCCTGTCTGCCGCACCAGCGAGTGACCCGCAATCCGACTGCTGAACAGCTGTCCGGTGCGGATGTCCGAAGCTGCGGCGACAGAAGGGATGATGCTGATCCCGAGTCCGCTGCGGACCATCGCCTTGATGATCTCCACGTTCTCGGTCTCCATGATGATCTCGGGCTCGACACCCTCTCGCGCAAAGAACGACTCGACGAGACGGCGTGTAATGGAGCCAGTCTCGAACAGCACGAAATCCTGCTTGTGGAGGTCTGCCGGCGTGATCGACTTCTTCTTCGCCAGCGGATGCGCGGGATAGGTAATCAGCAGCAGCTCTTCCTCGAGCACCGGTACCGAGATGAGGTCGGTCGCTTCCACTGGCAAGGTGATCATGCCGAGATCGCCGGCACCGGATCGCAGCATCGCGATCGACCGTTCCGCGCTGCCGACCGTCACTTTCATGTCCAGATGCGGGTGCACCCGGCGGACTTCCGCGAGGAGCGCCGGAAAGACGTAGAGGCAGACAGTCATGCCGCCGACCAGTCGCATGGCGCCGCTCAGCGATTCCCGTTTGTCGCTGATACTCGAGACCGTTTCCTGCAGGTCGCGAAAGACGCGGTGACTGAGTTGGAGGAGTGATTCGCCTGCTGGCGTGATCCGGATGCGCCGGCCAATCCGGTGGAACACCGGCTCGCCCAGCTCCTCTTCGAGGAGCAGGATCTGGCGGCTGATGGCGGATTGCGAGACGTGCAGCTTCCCGCCGGCAGCCGTGAACGAGCCGGTATCGGCGATCGCCCGGATGATCTCCAGCTGCCGCAGATCCACGACTCAGGATACTCTGAGCGCGGCGCGCGTCCTCGCGATCGCGTCCTTCAAGTAGTCCTCATCCATCTCGATTCCGACAAAGCTGACACCGAGTTGTGCGCAGGCGACTGCCGTGGACCCGAGACCCAGAAACGGGTCGGCGACCAGATGCAGGCGTTGCAGGCCGTGTAGCCGCAGGCACATCTCGGGCAGCTTCGGCGGATACGTGGCGGGGTGCGGGCGATCCTTCTCGCGACTCTGGATCGTCTGGTACGGGATGAACCATGTATTGCCGCGGCATCGCACACCGGAGGCGGCGGTCTGCCAGCGCCCGACGTTCGACTGGTCCTGATACTTCACGCCCACCGCCTGCCGGTCGAGCGGTGTACGGCCCAGCGGGCTGAAGTGGAAGATGAACTCGTGACAATCGTGGAGAAAGCGCTGGCTGTTGATCGGCTTGTAATGGCCGACCGCGAGATCGTCCTGAAGACCGGAGCGGGTACCGGCCAGTGCTTTCTCGATGGCGATCGATTTGATCCAGTGAATCGTGTTCTGAAGCTGGAGATGAGGCCGAGCCGCCTGCGCCACGTCCAGCGCAGTCCAGGGGTCCGTCGGTTTCGCGCCTACGTTGAGAAACAGAGACCCGTCAGGGGCAAGGACCCGTGCGGCCTGTCCGATCCATTCACCTGTCCACGCAAGGTACCGATCTCTTGGTAGCGTGTCGTCGTACGTCCGGTAGCGGATGCCCAGGTTATATGGCGGTGACGTAACGATGGCCGAGACGGCACCTGGCGTGAGGCGACCGAGAATGTCAAGCGAGTCGCCGAGATAGAAACGAAAAGTCGCGCCGCTTGTAGTGATCGTTGTATGGGCTTTGGGGAGGCGCGGCACCGCGGCGATTGTACCGCTGCGGAAACCTCAAACCTCTAGTCCCACGTCATGAGTCGTGGGAGTCGGGCTTGTTACGACGCGCGAGTGATGAGCGGAATGGGAGCAGGAAGTGGTTCGTGAATCGTGTGATTGCGGCGATGGGAGTGCGCTTCGCACGCGCCGCCCTTTTCCTCGATATAGGAGACTTCGCGGCTCGTCGCCAGCTCACGATAGCGACCGACGACGCACCCACATGTGAGCGTCCGGAACCCGAGAAGCCGCACCAGACTCATTGCCGTTCCTCCGTACGGTTGATGCGCAAAGCAAACGACGTACCTGCGTCCAGTCAAGTCGGCGTGCGGTTTTGCGCGTGAGGTGTCCCCAGAATTTCCGGTCATTCGGTATCAAAAGGTCGACAGTAACCAGGATTTCCAGTGGCAGCGGACAACCAGTGGCCTGACAGGTTGGATCGCGTTTCAAACCGTTGGAGTGAGGCGATCAGGGTGCGTGGTAGGCTCGCCCCGTGCGCACGGCGCTGACGATGACGCTGGCAACTCTCGTGGCGATGACGGGCGACGCACGCACGCCGACCGACGCCACACCTCGTGACGAAGCGCGAGTCGAGGCTGCTGTGCGATCCGTCCGGTCAACTGAGGAGATGACGATCGCCGACCAGATGCGATTGTGTGAAGTTCCGGCACCGCCGTTCAGCGAAGGGGCACGAGCAGCGGTCATGCGCGACATGCTGAGCGCGGCTGGCCTGAACAACGTTCGCTTCGATCGCGTCGGCAACGTCATCGGCGAGCGTCGGGGGCGGTCGGCGCGCCCCAACGTCGTGCTCGCCGCCCACCTCGACACCGTGTTCCCGCAGGGGACGACGGTCAAGGTTCGGCGGGCCGGCACCATCTTGCGCGGTCCCGGCATTGCCGACAACTGCCGCGGATTGGCTGTGCTCGTCGCAGTGGCCCGCACGCTCAACGCGACCGCAGTGCAGACTGAAGGTTCAATCGCGTTCGCCGCAACAGTTGGTGAGGAAGGGTTGGGCGACCTTCGCGGTGCGCGAGCGCTCCTCAGCGAGACGCTGAAAGGCCGCGTCGATCGGTTCGTGGCCATCGACGGAACTGGCGAATCGATTACAAATATCGGTGTCGGGAGTCGTCGGTACCGTGTCACTTTTCGTGGGTCCGGCGGCCACAGTTACAATAATTTCGGTCGCGCCAACCCGGCTCAGGCGCTCGGACGTGCCGTGGCACGCATTTCAGAACTCCACCCTCCATCGAGCCCCAAGGTCACCTTCAACGTCGGGCGCATCGGCGGGGGCACGTCCGTCAACGCCATTCCCGCGGAGTCATGGTTTGAAATCGACCTCCGTTCTGCTGACGAGGTGTCGCTCGATGCACTGGATCGGTCTGTACAGGACATCGTGAAGGAGGCCGCCGCCCGGGAGAACGCCCGCTGGAATCAGAATGGGGCCGTGACGGTCCGCGCTGATCGGATCGGCGATCGTCCAGCAGGGAAAACCGACCAGCGATCGGCAGTCGTTCAAGCGGCCGTGTCGATTTCCTCGATAACGGGTATGAGGGCGCGTCTGGGCGAGGCGTCGACCGACGCGAACATGGCAATGCAGCTCGGCATTCCCGCGATCGCAATAGGAGCCGGTGGGCGTGGCAGCGGTTCGCACACCATGGACGAAGCGTTCGACAGCACCGGGTCGGTCCGCGGCACCGAGCGCGCGTTGCGACTGGCAATTGCGCTCAGCGGTCGCCTGACACCTGAGTCGCCTTAGTAGCGCGGAACGTCTCCAGGTCGACGGCCCGTTGACGCGCCGCAGCTCCCCTGGCGCGAATCATCCGCACCCAGAAGATCGCATGTACCGGCAGCACGACGACATATGTCTTGATGCTATGAAGTTCTGGAAACGCAAGGGCCAGGTTGAGGGCGGTCAGCGCCGCGAACACCACGGTAAATAGCGGATCGATTCCCCCTCCGGGCAGTCCGGGGCCGACGGCCATTGCCGTCGTTTCCCACGTTGGTCCTTCCTGAGTTCCCTCGTAATACACCTGCAGATAGCGGCCGATTCGTTCCACTCCAACATTCAGTGCGTGAATCGCTTCGAATCCACCGATGAGCACGCTGAGCGATACGAGCGCCAGCAGGGGTGGCAGCGTCTCCAGACCACCGCGGAGCAACGCGACCGTTATAGACGTCCAACCGATCACGGTCAGGGGCAGCAGTGCCATTCGTACTGTCCCGCGCACGGCGATGGTCTGGCGCAGAACTATGAATTCCGATTGGCTGGGGTTCATCTGTGGCACCTTTTTTGGAACGGCAGAGCACTCTCGGCGGTCGAGGTGACGCGAAAGGATACATTACCCCCTTGCGCGTTAAAGATTGTTTGCTACAATGCCGACACAAGCCGTAACAATCTGTCACCAAAAGGGTTGCCCGTGATCCGAGCACAGCTGTTCAGGAATCTCCGGTCGATTTGTCTCATTGCGGCTGTGCTGGCGCTCGGCGTTCCCGAGATTTCTTCGGCAGCCCCGACCACGGCGAAGCGGCCGACCGCCACCAAGAAGGCGGCCGCAACGGCCAAAAAGCCGACCTCCTCGGCAAGGTCCGCGCGCCTTCGTCGTTCCCGCGCGAAAGCCGCGGCCAACGCCGCTGCTCTGAAAGAAGTACAGCAGCCACGCTTCAAGTTCGATGAATCCGGTGCACTCGTTCCCGATCCGCGCGCCGAGGCGGCAATCATCTATAACCCCGAGACCGGTAAGGTGCTCTGGGAATCGCACGGTGAAGACCAGCGCTCGATTGCCAGCATTACGAAGGTGATGACGGCCGTCGTTTTCCTGGAGGAGTCGCCGGATCTCTCAGAGCCGGTGCTCATTCAGCGAGCCGACATGCGCGGCGCGTCGACGACGTATCTCAGGGCGGGCGACAAGATCACCAAGGAAGACCTGCTTCACCTGATGCTGATCGCCTCCGACAACGCCGCGGCCCGCGTACTGGCGCGCAGTTCGTCATACGGCGCCGAAGGCTTCATCGGCCGGATGAATCAGAAAGCCGTCGACCTTGGCCTGACGAGCACCCATTACTCTGATCCGTCGGGGTTGCTCGCGGCGAACGTCTCGTCCGCATATGACATGGCGCGTCTGATTACGTTCGTTTCGAAGGATCCGCGGATCGCCGGCGTGATGCAGAAACAGGAATACACGGCGACTGCCGGCCGCCGCACGATCAGTATTCACTCGACGAATCAACTGGTGCGGCAGGGCGACGTTGACGTTCAGGCGGGAAAAACGGGATTCATCACCAAGGCTGGCTATTGTCTGGCCACGCTGCTGCGCCTTCCGCAGGGGGGGCCGCCGGTTGCCGTGGTGGTGCTCGGCGCCAAGTCGAATGCAGGCCGTTTCTGGGAAACGCGCCATCTGTTCAACTGGATGTCGACCAAAGCGCAGGACCTTCTCGGCGGAACCCTCGCTGAGCCTGCTCCCGCAACCAACTAGCTCGAATATCCCCGCTGCATGGCTGCCGCATCGAGCGGCAGCGTAGCCACCGTATCCACCATCGGCATCACCGGTCGCGTCGTGCGCCGGCCGTCGTACGCCTTCAAGTAGCGCTTACAAACATCACACGCATACACCCGATACTGCCCGTCGGTGGTCGCGAACGACGTGATCCGCGCGCGCTCCGAGTTGCGGCAGTACGGGCAGGTCAGCGACTCGAACTTCCACCGAAGAGCACAGCGGCCGCAGATCAGATGTCGCTCCGCTGCCGGCGTGATCACCGAAAAGTCCGGTTCGCCGCCACAGAGCGCACAGTGCGGATGCGTCCATCCTGAAAGCTCCTCACGCTGCTGCAGCACTTCCGCGCAACGGGACAGGTACGGCCGCATCGCCAGCGCGAGCACCTGTCCGACGACCGGATCCTCTGCGCCCGGGGATGACGGCAGATGTGCTGCGCCCACGGCGGCGATGGCGTGCGACTCGGCAACGGAGCGATACCAGTCGCCCGCCGCTGCCAGCAGCTTCAGATCCCGGCCGAGCGTCTGCACACGCTGATAGTCGTCGTCGTCGAGGGCGCCGTGACGGCGCAGGATGTCGGCGGTCTGGCGCACGAGCAGGCGCAGCTCGGTCAGATCCAGTGGGATGTCTTCAAAACGGAGCAACGGCCGCGCTTCCGCAGCGTGACGCTTCAGAATGTCGCTGCTGATGTCGAGCGACGGAAGTGGAACACGGCCCTGCACGCGTCGGTAGAGCTCAACGAGCTCGAGGTGCATGTTGACGGCGTCCGCCAGTTCGGGATGTTCCTCCTTGATCGCGCGTAATGCCACCGTTTCGCGCGATTCGGAACGCGCCGGCCTCGGTGGGCGCCCACCCTGATCAGTCACGCGGCGATCATACACAAGCGGTCCTGCGATAACGTTTGCCCATGCGGATCCTCATGGTGGCGTCGGAGGCGGTTCCGTTCGCCAAAACCGGTGGCTTGGCGGACGTGGTCGGGGCTCTGCCGCGCGCGCTTGTACGCCTCGGGCACGAGGTTGACGTCGTCATGCCCAAATATCGGGGCATTTCCGCAGGTTCGCGCGATCGCACGCTGAAGGTCGCACTCGGGAACCTCGTCGCCGACGCTCCGTGCTTTTCGACGACGGAAGATGGCGTCCGGACCATCTTCATTGAGCATCCCGGTTACTTCGACCGCGACTATCTCTATGGCGTATCTGGCCACGACTACGTGGATAACCCAGAACGCTTCGCGTTCCTTTGCCAGGCAGCGCTGGACTGGGCGGTCGAGTCGAAGACGCCGTATGACGTCGTACATGCGCACGACTGGCAGGCCGCGCTGGTCCCGGTCCTCCTCGCGCGCATGTTCCGGACGCACACGGCGCTGCGCCGGCTGCCAACGGTACTGACTATCCACAACCTCGCGTACCAGGGCGTGTTCGACGCGAGTTGGCTCCCGCATCTGGGGCTTGGATGGGAGCTGATGCGCATGGATGCGATGGAGTACTGGGGACGAATCAGTTTTCTCAAAGGCGGAATCGTGTTCAGCCGGCTGATTACGACCGTTAGTCCACGGTACGCGCAGGAGATTCAGACGCCGGAACTCGGGTTTGGCTTCGATGGCATTCTGCACGCGCGCGCGGATGATCTCGTCGGCATCCTCAACGGAATCGACTACGATCAATGGGATCCGGAACGCGACCAGGACATCGCCGCCGCGTATAACGCAGAACATCTCGAAGGCAAGCAGGCGTCGAAGCTGGCGCTGCTCGAACGGTGCCAGCTGCCGACGGACAGCGAGGCGGCGGCGCGGCCGGTCGTTGGGTTGGTGACGCGGATGGTCGATCAAAAGGGATTCGACCTGCTGGCCGACATTGCCGACGAGTTGCCGCGCCTCGGGGCGTCGTTCGTGCTGCTCGGATCGGGTGAACGGCGCTACGAAGACCTGTGGCTTGGACTGGCGGCGCGCTATCCGAGGCAGATCGCGGTGCACATCGGTTTCGATGAACGCCTCGCGCATCTTGTCGAAGCTGGCGCGGACCTGTTCCTGATGCCTTCGAAGTTCGAGCCGTGCGGGCTGAACCAGATGTACAGCTTGCGTTACGGGACCGTTCCGCTGGTCCACGCCACGGGCGGCCTGGCCGACACGGTTCAGAACTTCGACGTGGCAAGCGGGACCGGGACCGGTTTTACGTTCGACGAGTACTCGCCCCAAGCGCTGCTTGGTACCCTAAGATGGGCGCTGGGCGTCTTTAAGGATCAGCAGACCTGGCGGCGGATCCAGGTCGCAGGTATGCGGCAGGACCATTCATGGGCAGCCTCGGCGCGGCACTATGTCGAGGTTTATGAGCGCGCGGCGGCATCGCGCGTGTGGGCGTGAGCGGAGTAGACATGGCATCGGATAACGTGAAGACCTTTACAGACAGCAACTTCGACGACGAGACCAAGCAGGGCGTCGTCCTCGTCGATTTCTGGGCCGAATGGTGCGGACCCTGCCGCCGCATTGCCCCTATCGTCGAGCAGCTGGCGACGGAATACGCGGGTCGCGCCACGATCGGCAAGATGAATGTGGACGAAAACCCGAACGTGCCGACGAGCCGGTTCCACGTCCGCGGAATCCCCACGCTCGTAGTCCTCAAGAACGGCGAGCTGGTGGACACCATCGTCGGCCTCGTTCCCAGGGAAGATATCGTCAGCGCGATCGAGCGACATCTCGGATGAGCGTAGCGGCACACGCTGATCGCGAGGTCGTCGTCATCGGATCCGGTCCGGCCGGGTTGACAGCGGCGTTGTACGCCGCGCGCGCCAACCTGCGGCCACTGCTCATCGAGGGGCTTGAGGCCGGTGGGCAGCTGATGCTGACCACGATGGTGGAGAACTGGCCCGGCTTCCGCGACGGCATCATGGGACCGGACCTGATGGGCGAGATGCGTGCTCAGGCCGAACGCTTCGGGACAGAAGTGCTGCAAGGCAACGTCACGTCAGTCGATCTGAAAGATCGTCCATTCACCATCACACTGGAAGGCGGCCGCAAGATCACGACGGTGGCGCTGATCATTGCGACCGGTGCATCGGCACGATGGCTCGATATCGGCTCGGACCGCAGGCTGTCGGGACACGGTGTTTCGACATGCGCGACATGCGATGGGTACTTCTTCCGCGGCAAGCCGATTGCCGTCGTCGGCGGCGGCGACTCCGCGATGGAAGAAGCGGTCTACCTGACCAAATTCGCGTCGAAGGTGACCGTCATTCACCGACGCGACACACTTCGCGCGTCGAAGATCATGCAGGACAAGGCGTTCGCCAATCCCAAGATCGAGTTCGTCTGGGATTCCGAAGTGATTGACGTGGCCGATCTGGAGAAGGGCGAAGTCACGCATCTGGTGCTCCGCAATCTCAAGACTGCGCAGACGAGTCATCTGCCGGTTGACGGTGTGTTCATTGCCATCGGACACACGCCGAATACCGCGTTGTTCAAAGGGCAACTGGATCTGGATCCGACCGGCTACATCGTCACCAACGGCGGCACGCGCACGAACGTTCCTGGCGTGTTTGCAGCTGGTGACGTCCAGGATCACGTCTATCGTCAGGCGGTCACGGCCGCGGGGTCCGGTTGCATGGCAGCGATCGATGCGGAGCGGTATATCGAAGGGCTCCCAGCCGCTGACCGCCCGGCCGACGGCGGACCGGCGGATGGCACAGTGCATCGCGGCGACATCGCGGTATAAGCGTCGTGCGTGCGGCTCCTTCGAAGACGACCCCTCATGATCTTCGACAGCTGCTTTTTCTGATCGACACGGCCTACGACCGGGTGTCGTGGCATGGGCCGAATCTTCGTGGCTCGCTCCGCGGCATGACGCCGGCTCTCGCAGCGTGGCGCCCCGGCGCCGGCCGGCACAATATCTGGGAACTGATCGTGCACGCCGCCTACTGGAAGTACGTAGCCTGGCGGCGTCTCACCGGGGCACAGCGCGGGTCGTTTCCACTGGCGGGTTCGAATTTCATCGAGAGGCCGGTCGCGCCGACCGCACGCGCTCTTCGGGACGATCTTGTTCTGCTGGACGCGATCCACGCCACGCTTCGGGCTGCGGCCGCCGGGGTTCGTCCCACGGAACTGGACAGGGGATCAGCGCAACGTGGTGTGACAAAGCGCGCACTGCTGACAGGCGTCGCCGCGCACGATCTGTATCACGCTGGACAAATTCAGCTGTTGAAACGGCTGGCGAAGGGATCTTCCGCCTGAAGGCGGGGAAACGACGAGGCGGACGATGAGCGTGGTTAGCTCGCTGCTCGACGAGTACAAGCGGTACAAAGCGCTGGCGGAGGCTGCCATCGGTCAGGTCAGCGATGAAGAACTGGCACGACTCGGGCCCGGTGGCGGGAACTCAATCGACATTCTGGTGCGCCATCTCGCGGGCAACCTGAAGTCGCGCTTCACCGATTTCCGCACCAGCGACGGCGAGAAACCGTGGCGTCATCGGGACAACGAGTTCGAGACGGCATCGCTGACCCGCCCGGAGTTGATGACGGAGTGGGACGCCGCCTGGGAGACCGTGATTGCCGAGGTCTCACAGCTGACAGATGCTGACCTCAATGGAACCGTCACCGTTCGGCGGCAGCCGCTACGCATCGATGAAGCGCTGCATCGCTCCCTCGCGCACACCGCGTATCACGTTGGGCAGATCGTCTATCTGGCGAAGGAGATGCGTGGAGACAGCTGGCGCACGCTCAGTATTCCGAAAGGAAAGTCAGAGGAGTACAACCGCCAGGCGACACGTGAGACGGCCGCGGCCCACGCCGACATGCTCAAACGGCGTTAGTCGATCCAGCCACCGCCGACAACGACCTCGTCCTGATAGAAGACAACAGCCTGTCCCGGCGTGACCGCCGATTGCGGTGCGTCGAACGCGATCTCGGCGCGCGCGTTCTCCAGCGCGCGGACGCGCCCCGGGGCGGGAACATGACGATGGCGAATCTGTGACGTCACCGGAATCCACGCCGCCGGCGCGTCCTCCGTCGATACCCAGTTCACGCCCGATGCCGTCAGCGTGGTGCGCTCGAGCGAAGACTTTGGCCCGACCGTCACGTCGCCAGAGTCGGCATCGATTCGGAGAACGTACAACGGTGCAGGTGACGACACGCCGAGTCCCTTGCGCTGCCCAATCGTGAACCGGTGAATGCCGGAATGAGTACCCAGCCGCTCGCCGCCCTCGGCGAGAATGGCTCCGGCATGGGCGACACGAGGCGCCTTCGCCGCGACGAACGATGCGTAGTCGCCATCCGGAACGAAGCAGATTTCCTGGCTGTCCGGCTTCTCGGCCACCTGCAGCTCGAGGCGACGTGCCTCGCGACGGACCTGCGTCTTGGTCAGCGTCCCAACGGGGAACAGCGCGGACGCGAGCTGATCCTGTGTGAGCGGGAACAGAAAGTACGACTGATCCTTCTCGCGATCGACGCTGCGCTTGAGCAGCCAACGGGTGCCGCGGCGCTCGACCTGCGCGTAGTGCCCGGTCGCAACCGAGGCCGCGCCAAAGCCGTGCGCGCGCTCCAGCAGCGTCGAGAACTTCAAGTCACTGTTGCAGTGAGCGCAAGGCAGCGGTGTGCGGCCGGATGCGTACTCGCGCACGAAGTCCGAGACGACGGTCTCCTGAAAGCGCTGCTCAAAGTTCAGGATGTAGTGGGGAAAGCCGATCGTCGACGCCACGCGCCGCGCGTCGTTCAGGTCGTCGAGCGTACAGCAGCTTCCGAAGTGTCCGCTGGACGCGTCGCCCTGCGGATACAGCTGCATGGACAGGCCGATAACGTCATGACCCTGCTCGGCAAGCAGGGCCGCGGCGACGGACGAATCGACGCCGCCGGACATGGCGACTACAACGCGCATTCTCTAGACTCTGGCGACCGTTCTGGTGAGGTTGCGCAGCTTCTCGACGACGCCGGGCAGAACCTCGATAACACGCTGAATATCGGCCTCGGTATTCGCCATCCCGAGGCTGAAGCGAATCGAGTTCTGCGTCCTGTGCGCGGGGAAGCCCATCGCTTTCAGCACGTGCGACGGCTCGAGCGTCCCGGACGAGCACGCGGATCCGGTCGAGACGGCGATGCCGGCCAGGTCGAGCGCGATTAGCAACGATTCGGCCTCGACGCGGTCGAAGCTGATGTTTGTCGTGTTCGGCACGCGCGGCGATCGTGCGCCGTTGATCGCCGTTCCGCCCACCGATGCGAGGATGCCCCCTTCGAGACGGTCACGCAGCACTGCGAGGCGCTCACCCTCCGCCGCCATCTTGCGCTGCGCAAGCTGAGCGGCCACACCCAGGCCGATGATGCCAGCGACGTTCTCGGTACCGGCGCGCCGGCCTCGCTCCTGTTTGCCGCCGGTCATCGGCGCGTGTAGTCGAACGCCGCGCCGGATCCACAGTGCCCCCGCGCCCTTGGGACCGTAGAACTTGTGCGCTGACAGCGACAGCAAATCCACACCGAGCGCTTTGACGTCCACGGGGATCTTTCCGGCCGTCTGCACAGCATCGGTGTGAAACACAGCGCCCCGTGCCTTGGCGATGCGCGCCAGCTCGGCGATGGGTTGAACCGTGCCGATCTCGTTGTTCGCGTGCATGATCGAGACGAGAACCGTCTCATCCGTAAGCGCCTCTTCAAGCGCCTCCGGGGCAACGATTCCGCTTTGATCGACCGGTAAAAGGGTCGTCTTCCAGCCGCGTCGGGCGAGGGCCTTCAGCGTGGTCAGAACCGCTTCATGCTCGATTGCGGTCGCGATCAGGTGCTTGCGCCCGGTCACCTCCAGCGCTTCGGCGACACCGCGGATCGCAAAGTTGTCGCTCTCTGTCCCCCCGCTCGTAAACACAATCTCCGACGGATCGCCGCCCACGAGGGCTGCCGTCGCGCTGCGGGCTTCGTCCAGTGCAGACTTCGCCACTTGACCGAAATGGTGAACGCTCGAGGGATTTCCGAACTGCTCGCGCAGTGCCCCGGCCATCCGGTCCACTACCTCAGCTGCCGGGGGAGTCGTCGCGTTGTGGTCGAGATAGATCCGCACCCGTACCAATGTAGCATTTCGCGTCATCCCCACTCGCTCTGCTCCGATGCTCAGAACGACCGATATATACTCAGTGGGCTCCGGGCCTGCACCAGTAGGGAACACGGACGCGTGAGTCGGACGCCTGAGGAACGCCGCCAGGGGTTCTTGGTAGACACCGCGCGGAGGAGACCAACATGTGGAAGCGTGACGAAGCTCCGAAACCATCGGCGCCCGCGGCGCCTGCACCGGCGGCGCATCAGCCGGTCAGCACCGCGTCGGTACCGCAGCCGGAGAACCGGAGGATCGAGAGGGACGTGGTGAACATTGGAAAATCGGTTGTCATCAAGGGCGAGCTGAACGGGAGCGAGGACCTGACGATCGAGGGTCACGTCGAAGGCAAGATCGAGCTGAAGGATCACGTGCTGACGATCGGACCGAACGGCCGGATCAAAGCGCAGGTCCTGGCCAAGTCCGTCATCGTCCTCGGCGAGGTCAACGGCAACGTGACCGCAACGGAGAAGGTCGATATTCGTGACGGCGGTTCCGTCGACGGCGATATCATCTCGCCG
>DASROF010000135.1:0-10058 GCA_035647075.1 Vicinamibacterales bacterium
GCGCTATGTGTTCCCGATGGGCGGCAAATGGAAACAGCTGCCCCGGAATGCCAGCGAAGCGGACAACGCGCGCAATGCCGCGCGTGAATCGATCGCCCGTGGACACGACGTCTTCATGTTCCGCACGTTCTGGATCAGGGATTCGATGCATCTGAATACCGTGGGACTTGGCAACCCCACTAAACGTACCTGCGCCACGTGCCATGGGATGCACATGACGGGCATGGACACGGTCAACGGCTGGATGGACATCGGCACCACGAATCTCCCGTGGGCAACGGAAGTCCCGCTCAACCCGTGGAACGAAGCCAAACCGCAGATGCCGCTGTTTCGCATCACCTGCAAGCCAGACGTGAAACCGCATCCGTTTCTTGGCCGCGTCATCTACACGCAGGACCCCGGCCGCGCGTTGATCTCGGGCCGCTGCAACGACGTCGGCACCATCGTCATGGAGCAGTTCCGCGGGCTGGCTGCGCGAGCGCCCTATTTCTCGAATGGCTCGGCTGCGACGCTGCGCGAGATAGTGGACTTCTACGACCGGCGCTACAACATCGGCTACTCCGAACAGGAGAAACAGGACCTCGTGAACTTTCTGGGGGCCCTCTGATGGTGAGGCATCGTCCGGCCTTTCGTCGTGCGCGTGCGGCAGTAGCCGTGTGGCTCCTGTCCGTCTCCGTTGTCGGCGCTCAGCAGCCGACGAACTTCGTGAGCTGTCCCATCGTTCGGGATACGGCATCGGTTCCCTGCTGGCTCGCCGAGTACGACGGCGAGCTGTATTTCCTGACGCTGCAGACCGACGTCAGCGCGCCTGTCACGCCGCCATGGCTTGGTCACCGCGTGCTTGTGGAAGGGGCGGTATCCGCCGAGGCGCGCATCTGCGGCGGCATCGTGCTGAAGCCGGTACACCTGTCGGTGCTCGAGAGCGATGCCTCCTGCAACACGATGCTGCCGGCGGAAGAGCGCTACAACCTCACGTTCGAACCGCCGCGGCCGCCGGGCCCGAGCGGAGGACGTCTCGCATTCGCGAACGCACCGTCAGCTCCTCGGCCGGAGGCGACGTCCTCGCCCCGAGAGTTCGTCGTTTCTTACCCCTTTGATGGCCTTGTCGGCTTTACTCACGCAGGATCTCTGACGGACATTCTGCAGTTCGCCCGCACGGTGAAGGCGCGCGAGATCGAGATCGTCGGTTATCGCGGATCGGTGCGCCTGTCGAATGGGCAGACGATGGTGGAGGAATCGACGATTGGGAAGCAACGCGCGGAACAGGTCGCGATGCTGTTGAAGGGCGCGAATCTTACAGCTCCGTCCTACAAGGTCAGCTGGCACGACGAAGCCGCCGCCGCTAACGGCGTGGATGACTATCTTTCGCGTCGTGTAGTCGTCACTGTGCGCTGATAGCCGCAACGCGGCGACGTCCTGCCTGCGACCTCTCGGATCAGTCCGCCTCGTACATGTGCGCCTGATACGGGAACCCGTTCATCGCCAGTCGGCATGACCGCTCCCCGTCCTTCCCGCCATTGCTCGCGAGGTGCCACGTCTGGCGCGGGACGTAGACGACGTCACCTTCTTCGGCTTCGAACTGCTGCAGGCCTTCGATGTTGTAGCGGATGTGGCCGAGCATGATCAGCCAGAACTCGCCGCCTTCCTCGTGATAGTGCCCCTTGTTGCCCGGCTGCGGCGGCTGGTACCTCCCCATGATGATGTTGGCGAAGCTGCGATCGTCGGTCACAAACGCGCCGCCGCGTTCTTCTCCGCTCACCACCTTGTTGAAATCGACGACTGGCCGGTTCTGCGCGTCGAGCACACCCTGACCGCCATCGACGCGCGTTTTGACGTACTGGAATCCGGCCAGTGGCACCGGTGCCTCATCCACGGGATACAGCTTTCGCGCTCGCGTGACATTCACCTCGAAGCGCAGCGCCGGCTCGGTACCAACGTTTTCGATCTGATAGAGCGTGCGATACGGCACCTGCACCATCATGCCTTTGGTCGCGACAACCGGTTCGCGCCCTTCCACCGTGAAGCGCAACGTGCCGGCCTGCACGATCCACCATTCACGTGTGTCCCCGTTCATGCGCCGCGGGGTTTTCTTGCCAGGGCCCATCGAAATCCACTGCGCGTTCAGGCTCTCGTCATCGACGATCGTCTGCGCCCAGTCCGCCTGGCCTTTGTGCGCGGCGAGGACGTCGGCGAGTCTGGTGTGCGGCTTGTGGACACCGGTCCATCCCGGCGGCGCGGCCTTCGGCGACATCATGATGAGTGGCGTGGTCTGTCGCGCCGGCGGTCTCTGCGCAGCGCCGGTGGCGGTCTGCCCACTCGAAGACACTCCCGCCACCGCAATCAGCACAGCAAGCGCCGCTGTCCAGAGCTTCATTCCGTTCCTCGCTCCCGGTTCGCCAATCCGGACGACGTTAGAACGTCGTCCGGAGGCCGAACGTAAAGAACCGCATCTGATTCAAGGCGACGTTCGTCACCTGGCCGAACTGCGTGCTGGTCGGATTCAGGTTCGGCCCCTGCCACTGCTGGCGGTTGAACACGTTCTGTGCATCGATGCGGAGCTGCAGCGTGCGGCCGCGCCCGCCGACGCCGAAGCTGCGCTGGATCGACAGGTTCGTGAACGTCAGCGGCATCCCGCGAACGCCGTCGATGCGGAACGGGAAGGCGCGCTTCTGAAACGCGGCGGGGATCTTCGCCGGATCGCGCTCGAACCCGGCGTCGGTGTTGAACCATTTGTCCCGCGTCGGGTTATCGAGCTTGATGTCGTCGAGGTTTCCGTAAAAGAAGATGTTCTGACCGCCCCAGTCGAGCAGCGCGCCGGGCTGGTACTCCCAGGTTCCGCTGATCTGCCAGTTGCTCGCCAGCGCGGCGGCGACGCCACCGTTTGAGAGGAACTGCCGGCCGCTGCCGAACGGCAGCTGATAACTGCCGACGCCGGCCAGGCGCCAGGGACGGGCATCGTTGCTGCCCTGCCAGATCGTCGGCTCGCGGTCGTACTCCTCAACGGTCCGGTTGGCGCGCACCGAGTTGGCGCTGAACGAGAAGAAGCCGCTCAGCCCGTTGCTGAAACGCTGATTCACGTTCACTTCGAGCGAATGTGCCTTGGACTCGCCCAACGGCAGGTTGGCATAGGTCAGGTTCGTCAATTCACCAAACGGACGAAGCAGACGATTGCGTTGAATGGTCGGCGACGAGAAGGTCCCATTCGACGCCATGCGCTGGTACAGAGTGGGATTCGTTGTTTTCAGCGAATTGAAGTTATTGATGTTGAACGGATTCGTGACGCTGGCGGTCAGGAACGCGTTCGCCGTGGTGTTGCGCGTGTTGCTGCCGTTCCAATACTCCTCCGGCAGGTAATCCATGCGGATACTGACCGGCAGCTTGTCGTTGAACGCGCCGGAATATGCCACTTCGACACTGAGTCTCGACCAGAGCTCCCGCTGGATGGACGCGCGCCAGCGCTGCTGACGCGCGTGCTCACGCAGGCCGTTCTCAGTTGAGAGCGTCCCGCCCAGCAGCGTATTGATGCCGAGCGAGTCGCCGAGAATCGGGTCCCAACGAGTCCCGTCCGAGCGTATCGGGAACGGATCGAAGGTGTTGCCACCGGTTGCCGGGTTGGCCCACTTGAACGTGCGCCCCAGGTCGTCGGAAATCGACGAGTTCGTTGTCACGCTGTAGCCAGTCTGAGCGGCCACGTAGTCGGCGGCCGCCAGCGTGTCGTAGTAGATGCCGTAGCCGGCCTTGAGCACCGTCCGCTCGCCGAGCAGGTACGACGCGGAAACACGCGGCATCCACATCGCCGCACCCGGCTGGCTCAGCCCCGACTGGCCCGAATCAGTCGCGTAGATGGGCCCGCCGAGGACGGAGATCGTCGCCGGCATCCCCGCCTGACTCGGAAGCGTACCGGTCCGATACGCCGCCTCCGCTGCGTCGGTGATCGCCAGCCTCGCCGTGGGGTCGAAGCCGACGATCATGTGATCATCTGTTTCGCTGACGCCGGTCTCGTACTCGAAGCGGAGCCCGGCGTTGACCGTGAACCGCCCGAGGCGCCACGTATCCTGTCCGAAAGCGCCCGCCCAATTGTTGGAAAAGCTTGACGGCAGCGTGTCGTTGATCGACGCCGACGAGGGCAATCCCAGCTCGAACGCCGCCAGCGCCAGACCAAGGTTGCTCGGCGTCAACGCACTCTCGTCGCTGGCCTGGCGCGTATACGTGCGATCGAACGTGAGCTGACCGGAGCGGTTGCCGCCGCCCGTGCGGTCGCGCTGCACGTGGCGGACGTCGATCCCGCCGCGCAGGGTGTGGCGGCCCCGGATTGACGAAATCGACGACTGCGCCTGGATATGGGTGGCGGTATCGCCGTCCCCCAAGCCGCCGCCGAAGCCCTGATAGCCAGTAAAGCCGCCAATCGAGACCGAGGGCAACGTGCAGCCGCCGCGCGTCGAGCAGAAGTCGTCGAGATAAGACGGCAGGCCCACGTCGGTCGGCTTGTACTTGCGGAGCCCGCGGAATTCGTCCACCTGGTTGAAGCGGTTGGTTGCGACCGAGGTATCCAACAGCGTCGTGTTGCCCATCGTGCGCGTCCACGTGCCGGTGTACGACCACTGATACCGCGAACGATCGGCTGAGTGAATCCGCAGCGCTGGATCCTGGGCCAGGTACGACCAGTCGCTCACGTATTCGAGGAAGGTGATACCGCTCGTACGGAAAAAGAAGCGGTCCTGCGCCGACGGATTGAAGTCCAGCCGGAACCCGTACTGCTGACTCTTCGGTGAGTCAGGCTGGCCGCCCTGATAGAAGTTGCCGGTCGGCGCCTGACCGTCCTCGACGAAGTTCTGATTCGGCGTGGGGACCATCTTCGAGTACAGGGTCATCAACGGATTTTTGTACGTACCGTCGGCGTTGAAGATGCGATCGCGCGGGATGATGTTGTTCGCGAACGGCGTGCGAATCATCCGCGCCGGGTTCGTCGGATCAGGCCGCGTGGTGAGTGGGTCGTAAATCTGGTACTGCGCCGGATTGGGCAGCTTGAGCAGGTCGGAGAAGTCGCCCTGCAGGTGCTTCTCGTTCGCCGGGACAGTGATCGACCCCTGGATCTTGCCGGGAATGGCGTCGTTGGCCAGTGAGTAGTTGGCAAAGTAGAACAGCTTGCCGCGTCCGTTGACCACACCCGGGATCACGACGGGACCACCCGCCGTCAGCGAGACGTTGTGTGACCGCCCCTTCTCGAATTCACTCTTCGCCCGCTCGTCGAAGGTCGATTTCTGCTGCGCGGTCAGCGCGTTGAGCTTGTTCGACCAATACTGATAGTTCGCCGTGCCGCGCTGCTGGTTGGTGCCGGCGCGCGTCATCATCGAGATCTGCAGACCCAGGCCGTGACCCACGGCCGCGTCGAAATTCGATGACTCGACGCGCATCTCCTGGATCATGTCCGAGTTCGGGGACGCGGCAATGCGGCGGTTGCTGCCGTTATTGTTGGCGCCGTCGAGCGTGAAGTTATTGCCACCAACGGGCGGCGTGAGCGGGTTTTGCGTGCCCGCCAGCGGCAGGCCGAGACCGGACCCCGCCGAGAGCGAGGTGTTGTCGACATAGCCCTGAGAGACCTGCGTCTGCGCGTCGTTGACGTTCACGCTTGGCGAGAAGCGTGACAGCGTGATCGGCATATTGGAGAACATCGGCAGAGCCTCGACCAGGTGCGCATCGAAGTTGGCGCCCGACGACACCGTGTTCGTATCGAGCAGCGGTGCCTCGGCCCGAACCGTGATCTCCTCGCTGATCGCGCCGACCTGCAGCGTAAACGGCACGTTGACCTGCTGGCCGACGCCGAGCACGACGCTCGCACGTGTTGCCTTGCGATACCCGTTCATCTCGACGGTGACTTCGTAGGTGCCCGGATTGAGCAGTGGCGCCTCGTAGTAGCCAGAACCGTTGGTGACCAGGTCCTGCTTGATGTTGGTGTCGACGTTCCTGATCTGCACTGACGCACCGGGAACGACGCCGCCACTGTCACGAACCGTACCGGAGATGTTGCCGCGGGTTTCCTGCGCTGCTGCCATCATGGGCAGCACGGCCAGCAACAAGGCAAGCCATATCAGTCGTCGCATGCGGTCCTCCTCCGCTTAAGAGCTCTATCGCCGCGCGGTCATCAACACCTTCGCCACTTCGTCGAACGCCGGCTTCGGCTGGCGCTGCCGATCCCACAGCAGCGGGTGGTTCACTCGCCCGCGGTTCAGCCACGAGTCGCCATCGCTCACTCCCCAGAACGTGACGCGGCTGATGTCGTCGCGATGCTTCAGCAACACTCGGAAGGCGTCGCCGTAATAGCGCGCGAGCGCCTGCTGCATGTCGTCGGGCAGGCCATTCGCGTACGGATTCGATTCGGGCGCTGGCGGCTGCCCGCGTGCCGGCTGTCCTGCCGCCGGCAGCAGGTTGACGTCCAGCTCCGTGATCATCACTTTCACACCGGTGGCGCGCAGGTCGGTGATCGTCTGGTCGAGTTCCGCGACTGGTGGGGTGTTGAGCCGCCAATGCCCCTGTTCGCCGACGGCATCGATGCGGAGTCCGCGCTGCTGCAGATCCTTGATGATGCGAATGGCCCCGGCACGCTTGTCGGGTCTGGTGACGAGGTTGTAGTCGTTGTAATAGAGTTCGGCGCTCGGATCGGCTTGACGCGCGAACTGAAACGCCTGGGCGATGTAGTCGTCGCCGATACCACGCCGCCACGGCGAGTCGCGCAGCGTGCCATCCTCGTTCAGCGCCTCATTGACCACGTCCCAGCCGCGAATCTTGCCCTTGTAGCGGCCGACCACGGTCGCGATGTGCGTCTGCAGCCTCGCCAGCATCGTGGCCCGGTCGGCGAGCGTGCCGTCGGGCGCATCCCACACCCATCGCGGCGTCTGCGAGTGCCAGACGAGGTTGTGACCGATCACCGCCATGCTGCGAGCGCGCCCGAATGCCACGTATCGATCCGCCGCCTCGAACGTGTAGCGATCCGGGTCGGGATGCAGGCTCTGGAATTTGAGCAGGTTCTCGGGACTGATGGTGTTGAACTGTCGGGTCACGAGATCGACGGCAACCGTGTCCCGCTCATCACTCTGGTTCTGATTGACTGCTGCGCCGATCAGCCAGCCCGTGGGCACGAGGTCTTTGAGCGCGATGCCCTGCGCGGCTACGCGCGGCACGAACACCCGTCGGAGCGGGCGCACGCGCCACGCCATCGCCGCGACGGCCGGCGCCGCGAGCGCCGACGCAAAGGCGCGGCGACTCGTCCTGGCTGTCGTTTTCGGTTGCGTATAGCGAAACGGCCGTTGCATAAGGCCCTGGATCGCGCGGCACCTTAGCACTGATCGCGCCGCAAGACAACCGCAAACCTCGGGCAAAATTCCCGGCGCGTCCGATGTATTCTTCAACCACACGTCCAGGTATGAACGGCAAAGCGATCCTCGACACACCGGCGATCCAGAGCCTCGACCGGGGCCTCGCGATTCTCGAAGCGGTCGCCTCCTCGTCCCAGCCTGTACCGCTGAAGCAGCTCACTGACCTGATCGGCATCGACCGCAGCAGCGTGTTCCGGCTCGCCAACACGCTGCGCCAGCGACGGTTCCTGGCCAACCCGAAGGACAGCAAGGACTACATCCTTGGCCCCACGGCCTGGCGGTTGTCACGGCGTTACGGGCGCAACCTGCTCGGCACGTTCTTCCACCACTACCTGCAGGAGCTGACGGCAACCCTCGGCGAGACGTCGCACTTCACCGTTCGCGAGGGCGTCGAGGTGTTCTTCATCGACCACCAGACCCCGACGGGGCAGGTGGTGTCGGTCGCGGGGCAGACCGGAGAATTCGCGCCGCTACACTGCACCGCGCACGGCAAAGCGCTGCTCGCTGACTACGACCTGTCCGCCCTACGCGGCTTGCTCGGGTCGGCGCCGCTGCGGGCCTACACGCGCACGACGGTGAAGTCGATGACGCGTCTCGCCCGCGTCTGCGCGGAAGTGCGCGCGGAAGGCTTTGCCTTCGATGACGGCGAGTACATGGCGGAACTGCGCTGCGTGGCCGCGCCGATTCGCGATCCACAGGGCGATATCGTTGCGTCGGTCGGCATCTCCTCGCCGGCGACGCGGCTGCACAACCGGGCGGTCGCGCGTGCCGCGGCCGAAGTGAAGAAGACGGCGCGCGCCATCAGCGCGTCGCTCGCAGGTTGACAGAGTCCGATCAGACCTCGTCGTACAACACGACCGGGTAATCCTTCTGCGTTTTCATGGTCCGCTCGACGAGCGGCCAGACGCGCTGGTGGCCCGCCGACGCAATCCATTTCTGTCGCAGTTCCTCGCTCTCGAACTCGAGCTCGAAACGGTAGTTGTGCTCAACGGGCGCGGTCCCCTGAATGAAGCTCCGCCGCCGCAGCATTTTGACGCGGATGTACCCCTCGTGCTTGACCGCTTCCGGAACGAAGGTGTTGTGAAAGACGTCGAGCATCTCGCGCTCACGCGCGGCCGGCACGTCCATCTCCACATACAGCCGAATGTGCTTCGTCTGCGCCTGCGCGGATCCAGCAAAACGTCCGAAGCCGAGTGCCGTCGCTGTCGCCACGAACGCCGACCGCAGGATTCCCCGTCTGTTCACGTGCCCTCCAGAGTAGGCCGCGATCGCCGTCGCGGCGTGTACGAAATCAGTCAGCGCGGGGCGCCGGTGAGGAGCTGGGTCTTTGCCGCCATGTCTCTGGCAACCCCCATCACGAACAACTCGAGCGGCGCCGAACCGCTGTTGACGAACTGACTGGACTCACCGACCCGTATCGGGATGGCGTCCCCGGAGCCCACCGCCGCTGTCTCGGACGCAGCGCCCTTCACGGTCACCGTTCCCGCGCCAGCCAGCACGTAATAGGCCTCGCCCACCGTGTCGTGCGCCAGCACTGACGTCGACGTGCCTGGTGGGACGAGAACATGATCGACGTAGGACCACGTCGTCGAAAATACAGCCGGGCCGAGCACGCGCCGCGAGAGAACCGCCTTCGGATCGGGCGTCGGAGCCGCTGCCCCTCGTCCGCGAGCGCCTGCCGCTCGCAACAGCCCCGCGTCCAGTCGCATCGTCATGAACGTAGGAATTGAATCGAGCGCTGCGCCCACGCGCGTGTCTCCCAGATCAAAGTTGTCGTAGACACCGGGAAGCAGCGAGACGTTCAGATTCATCCACTGCACAGGCCCCGGGCCCGCGTTGTAGATCGCATGCGAGTGTCCGGTGCGGCACAGCACGCCGGCGGGTCCCTTCACCGTCGCTGTGCGTCCATCGATGGTGAACTGCGCCTCGCCATCCAGGATCACGAACATTTCCTCGACGACGTTGTGGAAGTGATGGCCGATGCCTGCTCCCGCGGGAATCACGCCACGATGCAGGAAGTTGAACTCAGGTGTGACTGCCCCGCGATTCAGCAACGCGGTGAACGACATCGTCCCAGCGCCACCGTGCACCGCCGGCGACGGGCGATACGTCGTTGGATTCGTGTGCACAATCCGTTGCGCCAGTGCCGCGGGCGCCGCGGGACTCTGCGCCCGCAGAGGGATCAGGGTGAGTGCTACGAGGACGACAAGCAGAAGCATCTGTCTCATTGAATGGTCCTCAGTTCATGCCGGACGGATGACGAAATCCGCGAACCCTTGTCTGGATCGACCACACCGATGATTCCCCGACCATGTAGAGCACGTCGTTGTTCGGCCCCCCGAAGGTGATGCTGACCGGATACTGCGGCACCCATATCGTGCCGGCAGCCGTACCGTCGGGGAGGAAAATCTGAACACCCGTTCTCGTGGCCACGTAATACCGTCCGTCGGCGTCAACCGCCGTGCCGTCCGCACCCGAATCGAACCGGTCGGCCGGCTTCGGTGCCTCGAGCACCTCCGGCTTGAGACTCACCATCGCGAACTGCCGCTTGTTCGAGAGCGACCCGTCCGCCGCCACATCGTACGCCCACACGAAGTTTTCGCCTGGCTGCAGCCAGGTGTTGTTCACATACAGCGTCTTGCCATCCGGTGACAGCTCGACTCCATTCGGCATGGCGTATTCACC
>DASROF010000136.1:0-10244 GCA_035647075.1 Vicinamibacterales bacterium
GGGCGGAGCCCCAGGCCAACAGGGCGGAGCCGGTCAGCCTGCTGGCCGTGGTCGTGGCCGCGGACCGCAGGAACCCACGCCTCGTCTCGCCGACGGCACCGTCAACTTCGGACGCGTGCCCGGCGAGAAGGGCACATGGAATGTGCCCTACATCACCAACATGGCGATGCGCGTTGTCACTGGTCCTGGCAGTACCCAGCTGGTACCCGAGATCGCGGCGCAGCAGCAGGCGGCTGCAGCGGCGCGCGCCGGCGGCGGGGCGCGCGGCGCAGGTCGAGGTGGTGGCGGCGGCGGTGGACGCGGCGGCTCCAAGTCGGAACCGTGGATGCCGTGGATGCCGTGGTCGGCCGCGGTCTACGACTACAACTCCAAGAACGAGTCGAAGTACGACCCCGAAGGCTACTGTTTGCCGCCGGGCGGGCCGCGCATGATGGCGACTCCCTACCACATGGAGATCATCCAACTGCCCGAGCAGAATCGCATTGTGATGATCTTCGAAGGGGCCACGCACATCTGGCGGGAGATCTACATGGACGGCCGCAAGTTCCCCGAGGGCGATGCGTTGAACCCGACCTACCTTGGCTACTCGGTCGGCCGCTGGCAGGACAAGGACACGCTTGTCGTCGAAAACAAAGGGTTCAACGAGAACACCTGGTTGGACTACTTCGGGCACCCGCACACCGACCGGATGGAAGTGACAGAGCGCTGGACGCGTCCGAGCAAGCAGACACTGCGCTACGAGGCGACGGTCAACGACCCAGGTGCCTACACGCGCCCGTTCACGATGATGTGGGAGAACATCACCTGGGACGCGAATCTCACGCCGGAGCTGCCCGAGTACATCTGTCAGGAGAACAACCGTTACCTGAATCGCCTGACCGACGATCTCGGACAGCCGATATTCGGGGCGAGGCCGCAGCCTGGCGTCAAACCGGGCGGAGGCACACGTTAATGGAAGGCCCAAGGCCGAAGGCCGAAGGCCCAAGGAAGCCCCAAGGCCCAAGGAAGGCCCAAGGCTTGAGTGTGCGTGCGCTGATTCTCGCGGCCCTCGTCGTCGCGCTCCCCGCGTTTGCCTTTGCGCAGTTCGGGCATCCATTGAAGGGCGCGTGGAGCGGTCAGTGGGGACCGAAAGACAGCCCATCGCGGCTGTTGCTGGACATCGAGTGGGACGGCAAGGACCTGACCGGCAAGATCAATCCCGGCACCGAAACGGAAGGCACCCTGAAGAAGGTCACCATCGATTATTCGCCTGTCGATTCCTGGAAGGTGCAGATGGAAGGCGAGGCCAAAGACGGCGGCAAGGTCGTTCCGGTCCGCGTTGATGGCACGCTCGAAAACCTGGGCGCGTACTACAAGGTCTTCCATGGCACGTGGACTCAGGGTGGTCGCAAGGGCGACTTCACGGTCACGCGCAATTAGCGTCCTCTACACCGTTCGGTGTACGTTCTAACTTCGCATGGTCATCGACTGTCATGGGCACTACACGACTGCGCCGAAGCAGTTGCAGGCGTTTCGCGATGAGCAGATCGCGGCACTGAAGGATCCAAAAGCGGCCGCGCCGAAAGTCCTCGCCTCGATCACCGACGATCAGCTTCGCGAGAGTGTGCAGCCGCAGCTGAAGTTCCAGAACGACCGCGGGACGGACGTCACGATCTTCTCGCCGCGCGCCTCGGCGATGGCGCATCACATCGGTGAGGCGACGACGAGCCTGGACTGGACCCGGCACTGCAACGATCTCATTCATCGCGTCTGCACGCTGTTCCCCGAAAACTTTGTCGGGGTGTGCCAGCTGCCGCAGACGCCCAGCGCACCCCTCGCGAACTGCATCGAGGAGCTCGAACGGTGCGTCAACGAGCTGGGGTTCATCGGCTGCAACCTGAATCCCGATCCGTCGGGTGGCCACTGGACGGCGCCGCCGTTGACCGACCGCTTCTGGTATCCGTTCTACGAAAAGATGGTCGAGCTCGACGTGCCGGCGATGGTCCACGTGAGCGCGTCGTGCAATCCCAACTTCCATGCGACCGGCGCGCATTATCTGAATGCGGACACCACGGCGTTCATGCAGTTCCTGCAGGCCGACCTGTTCACGGATCTCCCGCAGCTGCGCATGATCATTCCGCACGGCGGGGGAGCAGTGCCTTATCACTGGGGACGCTACCGCGGCCTTGCCCAGGATATGAAGCGGCCACTGCTCACTGATCTGATTCGCGACAATGTTTTCTTCGATACCTGCGTCTATCACCAGCCGGGCATCGACCTGCTGCTGAACGTGGTGCCCGCAGAGAACGTGCTGTTCGGATCGGAGATGGTGGGTGCCGTCCGCGGAATCGATCCGCAGACGGGCAATTACTACGACGACACCAAGCGATACGTGGACGCCGCCGCGATCGACGACCGCGCGCGCCAGGGCATCCTCGAGCACAACACGCGCAAGGTCTATCCGCGTATCAACAAATTGCTGACGGCACGAGCCTGACGTACTCCGCATTCCTATGAGACCGACCATCGTTCGCAACATTTCACGTGCCGACGCCGACGTGATCCGTGCGCTCGGCCAGCAGGGTGTCGCCACTGTGCACGAAGCACAGTCACGCACCGGCCTGCTGCGACCCTACATGCGGCCGATCTATCCGACGGCACGTGCCGCCGGCAGCGCGCTGACGGTCCTCTGTCAGCCCGGTGACAACCTGATGATTCACGCGGCGATCGAGGTCTGCAAGCCGGGCGACATCCTCGTCGTGACGACGACGTCCGAGTCGACCGACGGAATGTTCGGCGACCTGCTCGCCGTCTCGGCACGCGCGCATGGCGTCGTCGGACTGATCATCGACGCCGGGGTACGCGACGTTGCGGATCTGACATCGATGGACTTTCCGGTGTGGTCGAAGGCGATTTGCGCGCAGGGGACAGTCAAGGCGACTGCCGGTTCGGTGAACGTCCCGGTCGTGGTCGCCGGCGCCCGGGTCAATCCGGGCGACGTCATCGTCGCTGACGTTGACGGCGTCGTTGTCGTGCCGCGCGAACTGGCCGCTCAGGTCGCGAAGCTCGGAGAAGACCGTCTGGCCAAGGAGGAGAAGTCGCGGCAGAAGCTTCGTGCGGGCGAGCTCGGACTCGACTTCTACGGACTCCGCGCCAAGCTCACCGAACTCGGCGCGCGCTGGATCGACGAAGCGGAGTAGGTGCAAGAGGTGCAATCGCACCTCTCGCACCCTTCCCACCTATTTGCAGACGAAGTTGGCCGCGTCGTCCGTGCTGCCGGATCCCTTGTAGCTCGCCACCTGCGGATACGCGCACAGCGGGCGCGTGCGGACGGTGGCACCGTTCTGGACCTTCGACGCGGGAATTGAGTCGGGTGCTTTCTTCCCCTCAACCCACTGCTCGAGCGCAGTGAGCGTGTCGAACGTCGACGTGCCCGTGCCACCACCGCAATGCGCCATTCCCGGCACCATGAACAGCCGGTAGTTGCTTGCAATGCGATTGGAGCCGCCCATCGCCTTGACGACGCGGTCGTAGTAGAGGGTGCTGTTGAGCGGAGAGATCTGCGGATCGTTCCAGCCGTGGTACTGAATCAACTTGCCGCCGCGATCAAAGAACGGCTTGAGATTCGTATCCAGCGCGTTCATCACGCCGGCCTTCTCCTCGGCGCGGACGACATCGGCGTCGAAGTTGAACTGCGTGATGGTCCACTGGGGATCATTGGTGACGAACCGCATCAGCTCGAGGCCGGTGGATCGCGCCGGCCCGCTCCATCCGAGGTCGGTCCATGAGGATTCGCTGCCCGGTGCGAGACCCGCGATTTCGCGTTTCGTCTTCGGATTGGCTGGCGACGCGTAAATCGCCTTCACGGTGGCAATCTCTGGCGGTGTCAGACAGGAGTTGTCCGGCGTTCCCTTGCAGGCCAGTACCGCCGGGTCGAAGGTGCACGCCTTCGGGTTTTCGAGCACACCGTCCTTGACGCCGTCCAGCGAGTCGCATTTGTCGAGGACCGCCGCGTTGATCGCCGCAAACTTCGCGGCAGGTACCTTGGCGGCCGGGTCTTTTTCGAAGACCTGGTTCACGCGCACTGCTGAGAGCGCGCGGCTGGTCCAGTCCAGCCCTGGCGAGCCGGCGACGATCCCGTCGAAGTCGGCGGGGTAGCGCTGTGCGGCGACCATCGCCTGACGGCCGCCGGCGGAGCAGCCGGTGAAGTACGAGAACTTCGGCGCCTCGCCGTAGAAGGCGTTGATCAACGCCTTGGCGGCAACTGCCGTTTCATGCACGCTGCGATACGACCAGTCGGCGAGTTTCTCCGGATTCTGCATCCAGGGTCCGGCGCCACCTTGATGGCCCGTATCCGTGCTGGTGCCGGCGTAGCCGCGACGCACGGCGCCGGCCAGCGCGGTGTTGTCGATGTTGCCGTTCCAGCCGCCGTTGCCCACCGCCTGCAGCTTGCCGTTCCAGCCCGCCATCGGCAGCCAGACTTCGATCTTGATGTCCGACTCTTTGGTCGGCGTCAGCGTAGCGGCCACGCGACAGAACGCCGGTACATCCGCCAGCGCGGCGCCACCGCGCCCTCCGGCTTGCGCGAGCGCGCCAGCGGCGACTGACGCCGCGGAAGTAACCGTGCCGTTCGCGATCTTCGCGGACGACAGGCTTTCACAGGTCGCAGCGTAGACAGGACTCACACAAAAAAACGTCCCGACGACCGCAATCAGCGTCAACGTTGTTTTCATAAACCTTCCCTGCGCGCCGACCTGAAGGTCGGCCCTACCAGCCTTAGGCCTTGGGCCTTGGCCCTTCCTTTCCTAGTCCACCGCGAACACGTACACCGCACCCACCAGTCCTACCGTTGGGACTGGCTCGCCGAGGAGCCGTGCGACGGTGCCGCCAGCGCCACTCGCATCGGCGCCCCAGCCGGTGAGCACGGCGATGTACTGCTTGCCGTCGATCTCGAATGATGAGGGAGGGCCTTCGACGCCGGAGCTCGTCTTGAACTCCCACAGCAGTTTGCCGGTGGTCGCGTCGAACGCGTGAAAATTCTGATCGGGCGTGCCGCCCGCGAACACGAGGTTGCCTCCCGTCGTCAGGATGGGGCCCCAGTTCGCCTGCCGATAGTTGTGCGTCCAGACCTTCTGACCGGTGTCGACGTTCCAGGCCTGCACTTCTCCGACGTGATCCGCGCCGGGCTTCAGCGTGGTGCCCGGTCCTTTCGTTTGCCCGGTGCCCGTGAAACCGGTGCCCGGCGCATAGGTCACCGGCACGCCGACCAAGGTCTGGCACATGTTGTTGTTCGCCGGGATGTACATCATCCGCGTGCGCGGGTTGAACGCGGCCGGCGGCCAGTTCTTGCCACCGTGGAGGGACGGGCAGTAGGTCGCTTCCTTACCCGTGCCCGGCTTGTTCTCTTCGTTATAGGTCACTCTACCGGTCTTCGGGTCAAGCGACTTGAACGCGGTCTGGTTCACGTATGGCTTGCCTTCGACGAACCGGATCGGGCCGTTCTTCGTTCGCTCGAGGAACCACAGGTAGCCGGAGCGTGATGCGTCGACCAGTCCGCGGATCGTCTGGCCGTTACGGCGGAAATCGATCAGCAGCGGCGGCGATACCTCGTCCCAGTCGAACGATTCGTTGGGGTTGTACTGGAAGTGGCCCACGAGTTTGCCGGTCGATGCGTTGAGCGCGATCGTTGACGCCGTATAAAGGTTGTCGCCGGGTCGCTGGTCGCCCATCCAGGGGCCGCCATTGCCGGTGCCCCAATAGGCGATGTTGCTCTCCGGGTCATAATTGCCGGTGACCCACACGGATCCGCCGCCGTTCTTCCACTGATCGCCGCCCTTTGGCCACGTCTCGCTACCCGGTTCGCCGGGAGCAGGAATCGTGTAGGTGCGCCACAGCTCGTTGCCCGTTTCCGGATCGAGCGCTGCGACATAGCCGCGCACGCCGAACTCGCCACCCGACGCTCCGACGAGGATCTTGCCGTCGGCGGCGAGCGGCGCCAGCGTGATGTAGTACCGCACGCTGTTGTCGTACACCTGCTTGGCCCACACTTCTTTGCCGGTCTTCGCGTCCAGCGCGACCACCACAGCTTCGCCGGCGCCGTAGTAGACCTTGTCGCCGTAGAGCGCGAGGCCGCGATTGGACGGGTGCGCGACGAAAGCGTTGGCCGGGCGTACCCGCTTATATCGCCACAGGAGCGTGCCTTTGACGGCGTCATAAGCAGCGACCTGATTATTCGGCGTGCTGATGAACATCACACCGTTGTTGATGAGCGGTGGCGCCTGATGCGCGCCAGGTTCTTGTGTCTGCGCGCTCCACACCAGCTTCAGCCGCGACACGTTCGACACGTTGATCTTGTCGAGCGGGCTGTAGCCCCAGCCGTCGTAGGTGCGGCGGATCATCAGCCAGTTGCGATCCTCGGGCTTGAGCAGCCGGGCCTTTGTCACCGCGGAGTAGTTGCGCAGCAGCGGCGAATCGATCGCGGCCTGTGCCGGAGCACCCGGCGGCGGCGCTTGCTGTGCGGGTTGCGCAGGGGGCGCCACTGCTCCCTGGGCGAGCGCAGCAATCGTCGCTGTGGCGACGCCGACGACTCCGAGGACGAGACGAACGTATTTCATGGGCTACCTCTTGTCGGGCAAAGCAAACACATACAGCGCCTGACCGGTCGTCGGCACTTTGATTTCCGGCGCGAGCGTTGACGGCACCAGCCGCGGGCTGCCGCCGCCGAGTCCCGTGGTGACCGCGACGTACTGCTTTCCATCGACGGCAAATGTGATGGGGAAGCCCTGCACTGACGTGGACAGCTTCGTCTGCCACAGGATCTTGCCGGTGCGCACGTCAACCGCCTTGAACGAGCGATCGAGGTCGCCGACGAATGCCACGCCCCCGGCAGTGGATACGACCGATGTCAGGAACGGCGCGCGTTGTTGCAGCGACCACAGTTCCTTGAGGCTGTTCACGTCGAACGCCGCCAGCTTGCCGATGTTGCCGTCGCTGCCTGGCATCTCGTAGAACCGCCGATCGGCGCCGCCGCCGCTGCCGCCGCCAGGCCGTTGCTCGATCTTCTGCGCGCGAATGGAGATGCAGCTCTGGCTCAGCGGAATGATCAGCGCATTGATCGTGCGGTTGTGGCTCATCGCCTGCCAGTTGTGCCCGCCTTCGGTGCTCGGGCAACCATCAACCCACTGACCCACTTCGGCGTCGAGGATGTCCTGTCGGTACCGAGGCTGACCGGTCTGCGGATCGAACTTGTCCCACACGTTCTGGAACACCGTCTCCTTGTGCCCCAGATACTTGCCGGTCTTGCGATCGAGCTTCCAGAGGACGCCGTCTTTCCCGACGGTGAACACCAGGTTCTGCCCACCGGAGTCAGCGAGCACCCGCTCGAAGACTACGTCGAGATCGAGCGCTTCGCTCGGCGCGTGCGAGTAGTGCCACGCGAGCTTGCCGGTGTCGAGATCGAGCGCCAGCGTGGAGCTGGTGTAGAGCGCCTTCTCGAGCGAGTCGAGGCCGCGGCTCACCGGCATCCATGGCTTTGCCTGTGCCGTGCCCCAATACGTCAGGTTCAGATCCGGGTCATAGCTTCCGGTGATCCAGCTCTCACCGCCCGCGCGGTAGAGCGTGCTGAGCGCGCCCCAGGTCTTGCCGGCCTCGCCGTCAGTGGCGATCGTGCTGAACCGCCAGAGCTGCTTGCCGGTGTTGGCGTCGTAGGCGCTGATGAAGCATTTCTGCTCGACATAGGCCTGACAGCCTCCCATGCCTTGAACGAGCTTGCCTTTGGCTGCCAGCGGACCACTGGAGCTGCCGCGCCCATCCGGCATCGCGGCTTTCCACACCTGCTTGCCCGTCTGCGCGTCGAGCGCGACGAGATTCGCGTCGCTCATGGCGACGAACAGCTTGTCGCCATAGAGCGCGATGCCGCGCATCGCAATGTTGCCGCCGAGGCGATGCTCCCAGATCAGATCGCCGGTCTTGCCGTTGAGCGCCTGAATGATGCCGTTGGTGTTGTTCAGGAAGATCGTGCCGTTGTGCGCGAGCGGCGACGGCTGATTGGTGCCGCCTTCATTCATCGGCCACACCCACGCCAGCTGCAAGTCCTGCGCGTTGTCACGGGTGATCTGTGTCAGCGGGCTGAAGTTCGATGCGTAGTGATCGCGCCGGATGACGAGCCAGTCGCCCGGCGGCGGATTCTTCAACATCTCGTCGGTCACTGGCGTGAAGCCCTTGACGTCGCCCGCAACGGTTACGCCTGTCGTGGGCGGTGCGGCAGCGCCGCGTCCCCCCGCGGGCGCGCCACCTTGTCCAGCTGCTCGTCCTGCGCCCGCTGCGCCCTGGCGTCCGCCACCACCAGCGGCTCCAGCTTGTGCCGCAGGCGCCCCCACGTTTCCGGCGCTGTTCACCGTCAGCATCTGGTCGCCGGGTGCACGTCCGTTGACCTGAAGGATGTAGGCGACGATGTCCAGGTACACCTCTTCGCGGAGCTGACCCGGCCGATCGGACGGCATCGACGCCCGGATCGTGGAGATCAGATCGCGGACCGGTCGCGTGCTCCATCCGCCGATAAAGTCCGGACCCGCGAGCGCGGGCGCGCCGCCGTTCCGCAGTTCGGGCCCGTGACAGCCGGCGCAGTTCTGATCGTAGGACCCTCGACCGGACGTGGCCTGCGCTGCCGTGAATGACGCAGCGCCAGGCGCCTGCTGCGCCGACATGAACGCGGCCGCGGCGCCGAATACGATGGCGAAGAGAAGAAGATGCTTTTTCATTTCAGTAACCAGCCCCAGAGGTTGCTGTTGTCGACGTCGGGTTGAGGTTTACCCTGCTCCGGCGCGATGCCCTTCTCGCTGTGGACCTGCAGGTAGATCTTTCCCTGCTTCAAGGCTTCGACCTGCTCCGGCGTCAGGGTGACAGCACCGGAGATCGTGCCTGAAGCCGCTTTGGTAATCGTCAGATCGGCGAATGCTTTCCCGCGCGCGCCCTTGGCGATGCCCTGATGCAGTCGCGCCGCGGTTGCCGCTGCCGGAAGCCCTTCGAACGTTCCGTTGATCGTCAGCCGGTTGCCTGCGAGCGTTGCCGTCGCGGCGCCCTTACCGGAGACGAGGACCTGCTGCGTCCCGTTGGCGGCCGGCACCATGCCCAGGCGCGCGGTGTACTTGTCGGCGGTCTGGCCGCTGGCTGCGCCGGCCGCGAGGAGTACACAGCAGAAGAATGCGGCGACGTGGCCGCGGAGATGCGGGTTCATGAGGCCTCCCAAGGCTGCGGATCCTAGCAGGCCTAAGGGCTAAGGCCAAAGGCCTAAGAAGGATGAAGTGCCTCATTCCTGGATCAGCCCTTGGCCCTTAGGCCTTTGGCCTTGGCCCTTCAGGATCTAGAATGGCGCCCACCTCTTAGGCCTTTCGTTTGAAGAAGGAGCTCCGAATGGCGGCACCGCGACGTGTGCATCTCTTCCTTGGCGTGCTCGTCCTGCTGGCGGCCTTGCCGCTCACTGGACGCATGCAGAACAACCCGCCTGCTCCGGCACCGGGTCCTTCCGTGGAATGGCGGGCCTTCAGCGGCGAGGAGTTCAGTCACTATTCGCCGCTGGACCAGATCAACCGCGACAACGTGAAGAATCTGCAGGTCGCGTGGACCTGGCGGTTCGACAACTACGGCACTGCCACTGAAACGCTTCAGACCGAGACCACGCCGCTGATGGTCAACGGTGTGCTGTATTTCACGGCTGGTCCCCGGCGCAACGTCATTGCTGCCAGCGCCGCGACCGGAGAAACGCTGTGGACGTATCGCCCTGACGAGGGCGTCCGCTTCGATCAGGCCCCGCGCAAGATCCACCGCGGTGTTGCGTATTGGACGGACGGTAAAGGGCGGGAGCGGATCTTTACGGCGACGCCCGGGTTCAACCTCGTCGCGCTCGACGCGAAGACCGGTCAACTCGTCGACAGCTTCGGCGAAAACGGCATCGTCGACATGATGAAGCAGATGGATGACAAGACGCAGGATCCGGTCGGCAAGATCGGGAACAGTTCGCCGCCTGTTGTGGTGGGGAACGTCGTTGTCATCGGGCCCGCGTCGATTCCGGGTGGACGCGTGAACAAGGCCAACATCAAGCTGGACGTGAATGCGTTCGATGTCGTGACCGGAAAGAAGGTCTGGACCTTCCATACGATTCCACGCAAGGGCGAGTTTGGCTATGACACCTGGTTGAACGGGTCGGGCGATTACACCGGCAACGCCGGTGTGTGGGGGCCACCCCAGGCCGATCCGAAGCTCGGACT
>DASROF010000137.1:0-47521 GCA_035647075.1 Vicinamibacterales bacterium
CGCCTCGACCGCGCTGCTGACTTTCTCCATCGATTCCCCGCGCATCAACCCGTAACCATCGTCGCCGCCACCCGCGGTGCTGCCGACGATCTCGCTCGTCGTGTCGCCGCTCGCCGCGGCGCGACGATCGGGTTGTCGCGCTTCAGCCTGACGCAGCTGGCTGCCCGCGTGGCCGCGGCGCGTCTTGCCGGTGAAGGCATCGCGCCGAGCACCGCGCTGGGCGTTGAAGCAGTGGCCAGTCGCGTGGCGTTTGACGCCGCGGAAGACGCCACGCTCGACTACTTCGGTAGTGTTGCCAGAACGCCCGGGTTTCCGCGCGCGCTGGCCAGAACGCTGACAGACGTCCGGCTCGCGGGTGTTCCCGTGGCGGCGCTTGCCGCGGCTGGCAGGGCCGGACACGACCTGGCCGAGTTGATCAGCCGGGCAGAAGCGGAGCTGGCGAATGCGGCAACGGCGGATCGATCGGCGCTGCTGGCCACCGCTGCCGCAGCTGTTGCGAGCGAACGGTTTCTGCGTGCCCCGTTGCTGCTCGTCGATCTGGCGATCGAGACAGAGATGGAGGAAACGTTCGTTCGCGCGCTGACAGACATGGCCACCGACATCCTGGCGACGGTTCCGGCGCACGACCTGTCCGCGCGGGTGGCCCTGCTGCGATGTGGAGGAGTGCTGGCGGTGACGACACCGTCAAGACATTCCGACCTCGATCACCTGCGCGCATGCCTGTTCTCCGACGAGGCGCCGGCGCCGCACGAGGCGGACGGCTCTCTGGAGTTCTTTTCAGCTCCCGGAGAGGGTCGGGAGTGCGTCGAGATCGCGCGCCGGGTTTTGCGCGAGGCTCGCAACGGCGTGCCCTTCGACGAGATGGCGGTCTTCGTCCGCTCGCCGGAGCACTACCACGGCCTGCTCGAGCACGCCTTCGAGCGCGGCGGCATCCGCGCGTGGTTCGATCGCGGCACTCGCCGACCACATCCGGCAGGGCGGGCGTTCCTCGCGCTGCTCGCGTGTGCGGCCGAAGGGCTCTCGGCGTCTCGTTTTGCGGAGTATCTGTCGCTCGGACAGTTGCCGGAACCGGGCCAGCCGCAGGCCACATGGATCGCGTCAGACGACGAGGTGTTTGGCAGTCTGGGGGATCCGGGAGCGGGGATCGGGGACCCGGGATCCGGGAGCCGGGAGCCGGACGACGCAGAGAGCGTCGATGCGGGCGCCAGGCCAGACGATGAGGAGCGCGCGGTGCTGGCGGGGAGTCTGCGCACACCGCGGCGATGGGAACGCATGCTCGTCGAAGCCGCGGTCGTCGGTGGCGACCCGACGCGCTGGAGGCGGCGGCTCAAAGGGTTTGACGAAGAACTCGCCGAACGGCGCGCCGAAATCGAGAGAGACGATCCGTCGTCACCGCGACTCGCCGCCATCGACGATGACCGCCGCCGGCTCGTGCATCTGGGCGCATTCGCCGTGCCGATCATCTCGGAGATGGCGGCGTGGCCCGGGCTGGCGCATTGGGGCGAATGGCTGGACCGACTTGACGATCTCGCGCCGCGAACGCTTCGCGCTCCGGCGTACGTCCGGCGCGTGTTGGCCGATTTGCGGCCGATGGCGTCCGTGGGACCGGTCGCCATCAACGAAGTGCGGATGGTGTTGACGGAGCGGCTCAGAACCGTCGACAGCGAACCCCCGTCGCGCCGTTATGGGCGCGTGTTCGTCGGCAGCCCGGCGCAGGCACGCGGCCGCTCATTCCGCGTCGTGTTCGTGCCGGGGGTGGCGGAGCGGATGTTTCCGCGCAAGTCGGATCAGGATCCGCTCCTGCTGGATGAGGCTCGTGATGCGCTGGGTCCGGCTGAAGCTGGACACGTGCTGGTCACGCGGCCGGAACGATCGCGACGGGAACGTGTGTCGTTGCATCTCGCGGTTGGCGCGGCGGCCGAGCGGCTCTATGTGTCGTACCCGCGACTCGACGTCGCGGAAGGACGCGCGCGGGTGCCCTCGTTCTATGCGCTCGATGTCCTGCGTGGCGCAACCGGCACGATTCCCGACCTGCAGAGCCTGACCCGCGCGGCCGCAGACCTCGGCGACAAGACCCTCGCGTGGCCGGCTCCCACGAACCCCGAGGATGCGATCGACGATCAGGAACACGACCTCGCCGTGCTGCGAACGCTGCTCGATGCGGTCGACCCGCTGGCGGTTCGCGGCCATGCGCAGTACCTCCTGCGGTTGAACGAGGCGCTGCGCCGATCGGTGACCGAGCGATGGGGACGAGGCCAGATACGCTGGTCGCATCTCGATGGCCTGACGCGCGTGACCGATGCGACACGGCCGGCACTCGAGTCACAGCGCCTGCACCGGCGTGCGTACTCGGTGTCGGCGTTACAGAAATTCGCGGCCTGCCCGTATCAGTTCTTCTTGAGCGCCGTCTATCGCCTCGAGCCGGTCGAACGGCCGGAGCCGCTGCAGCGTCTCGACCCGTTGACGCGCGGCTCCATCGTCCACCGCATCCAGGCGGTGACCTATCGTGAGCTCGAGCGTCGCAAGGGCCTGCCGGTGACCGCTGCCAGCGTGGACGCGGCGCTCGCCGTTCTCGACCAGGCGATCGCATCCGTTGCCGACGAATACAAAGAGCGATTGGCGCCGGCGATCGATCGCGTCTGGCATGAGGAGATGGCCGTTATCGCCCGCGACCTGCGCGGGTGGTTGCGACGGACCACAGACGACGACGGCGCCTGGACGCCGCGCTACTTCGAGTTGTCGTTCGGTCTCCCGCCGGATCCTGAACGAGATCCACGTAGCCAGCCTGAGGACGTACTGATTGACGGGCGATTCAAGCTGCGTGGTGCGGTCGATCTGGTTGAGGAGCATGGGCAGACCGGTGTGCTGCGCGTCACGGATCACAAGACCGGAAAGGATCGCACCACAGAAGCTCTGATTATCGGCGGCGGTCAGACGCTGCAGCCGGTTCTCTACTCGGCAGCGATTGAAGAGGTCACCGGCAAGGCGGTTGCCGAAACGAGGCTGTTTTTCTGCACCACAGCCGGCGGGTACAAAGTCCGGCCGGTGCCGCTGCTGCCGCAGGCGCGCCGCTCCGGCGTCGAAGCGCTGGAGATCATCGATCGGGCGATCGAGCTTGGTTTCCTGGCCGCGGCTCCGAACGCGCGGGCCTGTGCCTGGTGCGATTTCCGGCCCGTGTGTGGACCGCATGAAGAGATGCGCGTCGCACGTAAATCGCCAGACCCGTTGCGCGATCTGATCGAGTTGAGGTCACGTCCATGATCGTGCTCGACGATCAGGACGCACGCGACGCGATCGCGACGGATCTCGACTCGACGTTTGTTGTCGAGGCGGCTGCAGGTACAGGGAAGACCACGGAGCTCGTGCGCCGCATCGTCCGCGTGCTCGCCACCGGCAAGGCAGGGGTCGGCAATCTTGTCGCGGTCACGTTCACCGAGAAGGCAGCCGGCGAGCTGAAGCTTCGTCTTCGCCAGGAATTGGAGCGCACGACCGGGCCTGATGTCGACGCGCTCGCACGGCGACGTCTTGACGCGGCGCTGATGAACCTCGAAGAGGCGCACGTCAGCACCATCCATGGATTCTGCGCGGATATCCTGCGCGAGCGACCCGTCGAGGCTGGTATCGACCCCCTGTTCCGTGTGCTGACCGAGGCTGAGGCGCGGCGGTTCTACGCCGAAGCGTTCGACGCATGGTTCCAGCAGGCGCTCGAGAACACACCTGAGGGTGTCCGCCGGTCGCTTCGCCGGTCAGCCCGTCCCGCGATTCCGGGTGGAGAGGTGACCGACGACGGTCCCGTCGAGCGACTGCGTGCGGCAGGCTGGGATCTGGTCGAGTGGCGCGACTTCCGAGCCGAGTGGACGCGGCCGGACTTCGATCGGCACCGCGCGCTTGCCGTGCTCGTCGAGAGGGTCCATGCCTTTGCGGCGCTGACGGCGCACCCGTCGAGTTCGCGCGACCCGCTGTTCGTTGACACCGCCGCCGCACGCCGCACGAGCGACGAACTCCGCCTGATCATGGCCGCCGGAGACGACGACGCAGCGGAAGCGGTGCTGGTGGACTTGTGCCGGGAGCGTGACTTCCGGCGCGCCAGGAAGGGCATGGGCGCGTCGTTCAGCCGCGGTCTCGCCCGATCGGACGTCCAGGCGGCACACCAGGAGCTGCTGCTGCAACTCGACACGTTCAAGGCCGACGCCGACGCGGATCTGGCGGCGCTGCTGCGCGACGAGTTGCAGGGCAGTATCGACGGGTACGAACGGCTGAAGGCCACGCACGGTGCGCTCGACTTTCTCGATCTGCTCCTGCACGCGCGTGACCTCATTCGCGATCGCGCGGATGTCCGGGAGCATTTTCAGCGGCGCTTCAGCTGTCTCTTCATCGACGAGTTCCAGGATACGGATCCGCTCCAGGCTGAACTGCTTCTGCTGCTGGCTGCGGACGATCCCGCAGAGCGTGATTCGCGGCGTGCGCGTCCCGTGCCCGGCAAGCTCTTCGTCGTCGGCGATCCGAAGCAGTCGATTTATCGCTTCAGGCGTGCTGACGTAGGCATCTACTCGCGCGTCTGTGCCCAGCTCCGGGAGCAGGGCGCCCGCAGCGTCCAGCTGACGACCAGCTTCCGGGGTGTTCCGAACCTGCAGCGCGCGGTCAACGCCGCGTTCGCGCCGTTGATGACTGGCGATCGCGACACGATGCAGGCCTCCTATGTACCGCTCGGCCGGTCTCGCGATGATTTGTCCGGTCAGCCATCCCTGGTCGCCTTGCCGGTGCCGAAGCCGTACGGCAAACGAAACATCTCAGGGATTGAAATCGACAAGTCACTTCCTGACGCCGTCGGCGCGTTCGTGCACTGGCTGATTGAAGAGAGCGGTTGGCACGTCACCGAGCGTCAGGGCGCCGCACCTGTTCCCGTGCAGCCGGGTCATGTCTGTCTGCTGTTCCGCCGGTTCGTGAGTTTTGGCGCGGACGTGACCCGGGCATACGTTGATGCGCTCGAAGCGCGTGGCATCAACCATCTGCTGGTGGGAGGGCGCGCGTTCCACGGGCGCGAGGAGATTGAGACGCTTCGTGCCGCACTCTCCGCCGTGGAATGGCCGGACGATCAATTGTCCGTATTTGCCACGCTTCGCGGTGCGCTTTTCGCCATTGGCGACGAGGAGCTGCTCGAATACCGCTACCGCTACTCGAAGGCATTCCATCCATTCCGGATCCCTGCCGATCTGCCGGCACACCTTCAGCCGATTGCGCACGCGCTCCAGCTCCTCGCATCGCTGCACGTGCGCCGGAATCGCCGTCCGGTCGCAGACACGATCTCGGATCTGTTCGAGGCGACCCGCGCGCACGTCGGGTTTGCACTGCGACGCGCCGGTGAGCAGGTGCTCGCCAATGCGCTGCACGTGGCCGAGCTCGCGCGGCAGTACGAGCTGTCCGGGGGCATCTCGTTCCGCGGCTTCATCGACGCGCTGCAACAGGCCGCAGACGAGGGGCAGGCGGGCGAGGCACCGATTGTGGAAGAGGGGAGCGACGGCGTGCGTTTGATGACGGTGCACAAGGCCAAGGGCCTCGAGTTCCCGGTCGTTATCCTCGCCGACATGACGGCAAAGGTGGCGCCGTTCGAGGCGTCGCGCTCGATCGATGTCGATCGCGGGCTGTGTGCGCTGCGCATCGGCGGATGGTCACCGGTGGACTTGATGCGGCAACAGGCGCTGGAACAGGCACGTGAGCGCGAAGAGGGTATCCGGACGGCCTATGTCGCGGCGACCCGCGCGCGCGATCTCCTGGTCGTTCCAGCGATCGGCGACCAGCCGTACGACGGGGGCTGGGTGAGTCCACTCGATCGCGCGATTTACCCGCCGATGGAATCACGTCGTCAGCCGCGCGCCGCTGACGGTTGCCCCGTATTCAGGAAGGACTCGGTGCTGAAGCGGCCGGATGATGGCGTGGCGATGTCGCACACGGTCGCACCGGGAAGTCACTCGATTGCAGCTGCTCCAGAACAACCATTTGAGGTGGTCTGGTGGGATCCGGCCGCGCTGGAGCTCGGCGCCGAACCACCCTTCGGCCTCCGGCGTCAGGAGCTGATTTCGAAGGATGTTCCATTGGAAGTGGTTGCCGAGGGCACGGCACGATACATCGCGTGGCGCAACGCGCGAGAAGAGATCCGTGCACGTGCGGCGCAGCCGTCGTTGCATGTTCGAACCGCGACCGACTGGTCGAAGGCTGCCGGACCCCCGATCCCCGGACCCGGATCCCCGGTCCCAAATGTCGAGGTCATCACGATCGACGCAGTCGACGGTCGGCCAACCGGGCCGCGGTTCGGAGCGTTGGTTCATGCGGCGCTCGCCGCCGTTGCCCTCGAGGCCAACGGGCAGACGATCGACCAGACGGTCGCGGTGCAGGGCCGCATCGTCGGAGCGCCGCGAGAGGAAGTTGTTGCAGCGCAGCAGGTCGTGCGCGCTGTTCTCAGCCACGAGCTTCTCGCCGCCGCCAGGAGCGCGGATGAGCGCGACGCACTCTTCCGCGAGACGCCGACAACGATCGTCATGGACGGCCAGTTGCTCGAAGGGAACGTCGATCTTGCGTTCGAGACGGCTGAGGGCTTCACCGTGATCGACTTCAAGACCGACAGAGCAGAAGGCGAACTGCAGGCCGCCTACAGGCGTCAGGTCCAGCTCTACGCGGACGCAATTTCGCAGGCCACGGGCAGGCCCGCCAAAGCGGTGTTAATGAGCGTGTGATGTTGTGCAGGTTGCTATCGATCGAGCGCCGCCAACTGTTGATCGAGATCGGCGATGGCCTGCTCGAGCATCGCGCGATGCGCGGGGACGCAGGCTTTCTGCAGGTCGGCGAGTGCCCGCGTGCGTGCCAGCATCAGCGTTGCCCTCGCGGCTTTTCGCGCCGCTTCCTCGGGCGTCACCAACGGCCCTTTCGGACGCACCGCCGCGGCAGCGTCCTGCTGCGACTCGACCGATTTACTTTCCCAGCCTCGGGCCACTTGTCAGTTGGTAGTTCGTAGTTGGTAGTTGGTAGTTGATAGTTCGTAGTTCGTAGTTGGTAAATGGTAGTTGGTAGTTGTGCCGCCGCAAAGTCGTTGGCCAACTTGTAGCTCAACTACCAACTACGAACTACGAACTACCAACTAAACCAGGCACGCCCGTTGCTCTACCGTGAGCGATGGCATTGCGAGCCCGGCTGAGCCGGTACCGGGATTTTGCCCGATTCGTGGCGAAGTATGGACGCGCCGAATTCGTGACGGGCGCCGACCCCGGTTCCGACTGCGATCCGCGCGGTGACGCTGCCGAAGCGTTGGCGTTTGCCGCGGATCTCGAGAAGCTTGGTCCCACGTTCATCAAGCTCGGCCAACTGCTCTCGACACGCGCCGATCTGCTGCCGCCCGCATATCTCGAGGCGCTGGCGCGTCTCCAGGACAACGTCGATCCGTTTCCATTTGACGACGTCGAGCGCATCGTGCAGGACGAGCTTGGCGTACGGCTCTCGAAGGCGTTTCAGACATTCGATCCGACGCCGATCGCCGCCGCATCGCTCGGGCAGGTCCATCGTGCCGTCATGCGCGACGGTCGCGAGGTTGCCGTCAAGGTGCAACGGCCCAACGTGCACGACCAGGTGGTGAAGGATCTCGACGCGCTCGACGAGGTGGCGGCGCTGATGCAGCGCTTCAGCGCGACGACGCGGGCGGTCGGTGCGACCGGCGTACTCGAAGAGTTCCGCCGCACGATCCTCCTCGAGCTGGACTACCGCGAGGAGTCACGAAATCTCCTGACGCTGTCACACCAGCTCCGGGACTTCGACCGCATCGTCATCCCGCTGCCGATCGACGACTTCACGACCGCGCGTGTGCTGACGATGGATTACATCGAGGGCCCGAAGATTACGGCCGTCAGCCCGGTGGAATGGACGGAAGTGGATGGCGTGGCGCTCGGCGACGACCTGTTCCGCGCGTACCTCCAGCAGATTCTCATCGACGGTCTGTTCCATGCCGATCCGCATCCGGGTAATGTGCTCCTGACGCCCGACCATCGGCTGGCGCTGATCGACCTCGGCATGGTGGGCCGGCTGTCGTGGACGATGCAGGAGCGGTTGTTCCGCCTGTTGCTGGCGATCTCAGAAGCCCGCGGAGACGATGCCGCGTCGGTCATCATCACCACCGCCGATCAGCACGACGACTTCGATGAGACGCAGATGCGCCGCACGATCGTCGACCTCGTCGGCCGCTACCGCAACGCCGCCGCGAAGGAGCTGAACGTCGGCAGAGTGATGCTGCAACTGGCCCATGCCGCCACCCAGCATGGTCTGCGCATGCCTCCGGAGCTGGCGCTGCTGGGCAAGACGCTGTTGAACCTCGACGAGATTGGGCGGCGTCTCGATCCCGACTTCGATGTGAATGCCTCGATGCGCCGCAATGCCACGCGGCTGATGCAGCGCCGGATGCTGAACAGCATGACGCCGGCGAACGTGTTCTCGACGGCGCTCGAAGTTCGCGATTTCGCCGAGCGCCTGCCGGCGCGGATGAACCGGATTCTGGACGCGCTGGCCGCCAACGACCTGCGGCTGAAGATCGAGGTGATCGACCACGGGTCGATCATCGACGGTTTTCAGAAGGTGGCCAACCGTATCGCGCTCGGACTGGTGCTGGCGGCGCTGGTCATCGGCGCCGCGATGCTCATGCGCGTGCAGACGCCGTTCACCATCCTCGGCTATCCCGGCCTGGCGATGCTGCTGTTTCTCGCCGCGGCCGGAGGCGGATTCTGGATGGCGTGGACGATCCTGGCCGGCGATGTCAGGACGCGAAAGAAAGCGTGACTAGGTGCCGTGCTTCGTCGCTCTGTCCTTCGGATCGATCGCCATCAGCTCGGGATGCGACGCCTCGTGAGCCTTGACGATCGCTTCCGCCCGGGCCACCGTATCGGCGTCGCCAGCGCGATAGATCGCGTTCGCTTCGATGAGCGTTTTCTGGCTGGCCGGAGTGGAGTCGAGGCCGTCATAGATCGCCGAGACCGGACAGGCCGGCACGCAGGCGCCGCAATCGATGCATTCCTCGGGGTGAATATAGAGCATCGCCGCGGTCTCGAACTCCGGTTCGTCCTTGCGCGGGTGAATGCAGTCCACGGGACAGACGTCGACGCAGGCGGTGTCTTTCGTGCCAATGCACGGGTCAGTGATGACGAAAGGCATTCCGCTGAGCTTAACATATGGACGCAGGCGAACTGACCGAGGCAGAGCGGCGCGGCAATGTGCTGCGGCTTGCGTTTGGCGGCGACGAAGAGCGCTTCAACGACTTCCTTCGCGTGGTGCGTCAGGAGATCCCGCCCGGTACTGGTGTGGTGCTGCGGGGCAGCGCCGTGACCGGTGTGCGCTTCAAGGACGGTGCGCCGTTTGATGCGGATGGTCCGGGAACCAGCGACCTCGACCTGACGCTGGTCGGCGATCAGGCGATCGGCTTGTTTACGGTGACCGGCTTCTTCGTACCCGGTGTGCACTCACGGCCGCTGTCCGATGAGGACCCCGGTATCGCGCCCGCTCTCGTGCCGCTGCGCGAGACACTGATGGTCATGACCGGGCGTCCTGTCAACATCCAGGCCACGCGTAAAGCGGCGATGAAGTTTCGCGGCGAAACGCTCGGGCAGCCGTACGTGACGCTGATCGAAAACACAGAAGAGACGTGACGTGCGACTGTTGTCCTACAACATCCGCTATGGCGGTCGCGGGCGCGAAGCGGCGCTGGCCGCCGTGATCAGCGCGGCACGTGCCGACGTGGTGGTGTTTCAGGAAGCCACGAGTCCAGCGATCGTTGAACAGCTCGCGCGCGAGACCGGTCTCGAACACTGGGGCGCGAGGCGCGGCGAGTCGCTTGCGTACCTGTCGCGGCTGCCGCTCGATCACGTCGAGTGGCGCAAGCCGCGCGTCTCGCGTCACGCGTTCATCGAGATCGTCCCCGCCGGCGGCGCCTGGCGGATCGTCGGTGTGCACCTGAGCGCCGTCCACGCCGCCTGGACGGAGCAGCGTCGTCGATATGAACTGCGCGCGCTGCTGCTTGCCATCCAGCAGCACCAGCACGGCCCGCACGTCCTGGTCGGAGACTTCAACACCGTGGCGCCGGGAGAGATCGTCGACTTCACCAAGCTGCCGGGACGCTTGCGCGCGCTCGTCTGGCTGAGCGGCGGCCGAATCCGCTGGAAGACGATCCAGGGTGTGCTCGACGCCGGATACGTCGATGCCTTCCGCCAGCTGCAGCCGGAGCTTGTCGGTTACACGTTTCCCACGTGGGATCCACACGTGCGTCTCGACTATCTGTTCGTGCCGCGCCCCTGCGTCGATCGGGTATCGCGATGCCATGTATTTTCGGCAAACGAGGTCTGCGAGGCCTCCGATCACTTTCCACTCATCGCTGAGCTGAGTTAGCAGGGTCTTTGGTGCTAGCCTCCCAGGTAGGATGCGGTGGCTCCTTATCCTGCTGTTGATCGCGGCGCCGCTTCGTGCCGCGGATCCGGATCCCGAGGTCCTGTATCAGCATCGCGCCAATCTCGCGAGCGCCAGGCAGGCTCTCGCCATCTGGGAAGGACGTTTCAAGGCCAATCCGCGCGACTTCGATTCCGCCTGGAAGATTGCACGAGCCACGTACTGGATCGGTTCCCACGAAGGAAAGGACGCAGGCCGGCAGACGCTCGAACGCGGGATCGCCGCCGGCAAGCAGGCGGCTCTGATCGCGCCGGAACGTCCCGAAGGCCACTTCTGGACGGCCGCGAACATGGGCGCCCTTGCCGAATCGTACGGTGCGCGGCAGGGGCTCAAGTATCGCGGCGCAATCAAGGACGCGCTCGAGCGGGTGGCGCGGATCGATCCGGGGTTTCAGAAGGGGTCCGCATTCAGCGCGCTGGGACGCTGGTATCACATGGTGCCCGGACTGTTCGGTGGGAGCGAGACGAAGTCCGAAGAGTACCTGCGCAAAGCGCTGACCTACGACTCCGGGAGCATCCTCACGCACTTCTACCTGGCGGAAACGCTTTTCGAACGTGATAAGGATTCAGAGGGTGTCGAAGAGCTGAAGAAGGTGATTGCCGCAGTGCCCAATCCTGATTTCGATCCCGAAGACCGCGAGTTTCAGGCGAAGGCCGCAGCGGAGCTGACGAAGCGCTCGGGCAAGCGACAACCAGACAGGAAACCGTAGTGTCCAGCTTCAGCCGGACCCTCGATCAGTGAGCCGTTGGCCCGACCTCCTCGGGGCGGACGGTCGGCAGCCAGATCGTGAGGACGCTGGCATGCTCGCCGGTCGCGACGGCGAATCGACCTCGCCAGTGGGAGGCGAGCCGGTGAGCGGCACCGAGCGCAATCGCCGGCAGCGTCTGTCCAGGGTCGGTCGTCAGCGCGTCGGAACCATTACGCGCAAACCACGCCGGCGGCGCGGCGACGTGATCCTGGGTGACTGCAAGGCCGATCTCGCCGCTGTCGTTGATCGTCACCGACAGCGTCACTCGTGCGTTCTGCACACCTTCAATCGCAGCAAATGTCGTTAACAGCAACACGAGCAGCGTATTGACGAGCAGCGTTTCATCACCCGCGCACGTGGCATCGGCCACGCTGGAGCGTGAGGTGAGCGCGATGCCGCGGAGACGGCGTTCAGACTCGGTCGCCTGAACCACGCGCTGCAGAACCGCAGTCGTTGACACAGCGGTGATCGCTGGCGTCAGGTCGCCACGCAGGAACCTGAGCAGTTGCAGCAATGCACCGGCCCGCGCGGTTTCCGCCTTCACCACGTCGAGCGCGGCAATGCGCAGCAACCCCGTCGACTGGGCCAGCAGCGGCACGCACGCTTCCGCGGCACCCAGCGAGCGCGCCACTTCGTCGAACGCCGCCGCTTCCGGCGGTGAGGCCGCTCCCGTACCGACCATCGACAGGGACGGAGGAGTTGCCCCTTCATCCGTCCTCCGCCGATGCGGTCGGAGAACAGGTTCGTCCAGGGCAGCCTGGTCGGACTGAAGGACCAGGTCTTCGGATTCCGGAGTTGGGATCCGGGACTCGGAATTCGGGGCCTGGGATTTCGGTCCGGGATTCATCGCCGCCGCGAGAATGGAAGCAAGCGACGAGATGTCCGTCGGCAGCTCGTCATACACCGGGCTCTCTGGGGCCGGTGCGGCTTCGAGCGATGGCGGCTTCGGCGAACCGGTGCGCCTGCCTGGATTTCTGCCGACGGGTTTCTGCGGGGACATCGTTCGTCGCGGTCGCGCGGGTCGGGCTCGGCTAGTTCGTGCCCCCGAGACGAACGGCGATCATGCGCACGTAGCGGACTGGTACGCCACCCTTCCGCGCGGGCTCGTACTTCCAGCCCATCGCGGCCTTCACGATCTGCGGATCGTAGCTCGGGTGAAACGGTTTCCGCAGGAAGACGTTCACAACGTCGCCCGACTCATCGATGGTCAGTTCGATGACGCCTTCCGGCTGCCAGGCGCCGGGACGGGTGCCCTGAGGGACCACCCACTGCGGCAGCACTTGTTTGATCGGAATCGGCGGGACAACGTCGGCATCACCGTCTCGGTACACCACCGGACCGGACCGAGCCGCAGTCGAGGCGGTGCGCGCGCTGGCCGCAGGAACACTGTTCTGCACCGCCGGCGGCGTGACCGGCGCGGTCTGCATCTGCGCGACCACGGGTGCCGCTGGTGCCGCCGGAGTTGCTTCGGCCTTCGGCACGCGTGCCCGGCTCAAGTCGCGGAACCCGGATGCGACGGTTCGAAGATCCGCGAGGGCGGGCGTCGGCGTGACCATCGGATCATCCAGCAGCTTGAGGACCCGTTCGAATTGCGTCGCAGCCTCCGGTTCCTGTCGGTCGAACGCCGCCTTGGCCGCCGCGTACTCGCGCTGTACCAGGCCCGGCATGAGCGACTGGCGGATCTCCTTGAACAGTGTCCTGACGCGCGGCGCCGCCTGCTCGGCGGACAACTGATAGAACGGATCGCCGTTGACCATCGACTCGATGATGACGCGTGCTTCGGCTCTGCGCTCGAGCGCAATCAGGCAGAAGATTCTGTATTCGCTGGCCTCGATCCGCGCCGGACCTGACGTTTCGGTGGCGGCCTGATCGAGGGCGGTCAGTGCTTCATCGTACGCGGCCGATCGGTAGAGGTCTTTGGCGCGCGCGAGCTCGTCGCTCGCGGCGACGGAGGCGCTCACAGCAACGGCGAGAATGGATGCGAATAGAGAGATGTGGCGCACGGCGATCATATTGCTACACCTCGCACGTGTGAGTCTCGGTCGGTCTTGTCGTGGGTGGAGAAATCGTAGCGTGACATCGCGTTGGACGCAAGCAAAATGGTCGCGATCGGTCCCGCGGAGTGCGGCGTTTTGTGTATCATGCGCGACAGGTCCTCGTGGTGGAACTTCCTGAACTCGAGCAACGCCTCTCCAACCTTCAAAATCAGGTCGAACGTCTGTGGCGCAAGGCCGAAGCGAGCGTGCCGCCGATCGAGCAGCGCCTCGCGGCGATGGCCGATCAGTACGCGGAGTACCTGAAGCGCTGGGCCTCAACCGTCGAGCGGCACACGCAGGCCGTCGCACAGCTCGAGGCGTACGCGGGCGAATGGAAGGACGCGAGCAGCCGCGTCCGCCAGGAAACGACCGACCGACTCCAGGACCTGGAAGCGACCATCGAACGCGAATGGGACGTCCTGAAGCAGATGCAGGAACAGCCCATCCGTGAGCTGCGCGAGCAGGCCGAGAGCCTGCAGCAGGCGTCGCTGGCGATGGCCAGTGCCTCCGAGCAAAGCGTTGAGCGCGCCGAAGCGCGATTCGCCTCTTTCGAAAGCGACGTGCATTTCCGATTGGCAGAGCTCACGCGCGAACTCCGGAGCACCCTCGCGGAGATGCGGATGCGGCTCGATCGGCCAGCCGGCACGCGTGACCCCTCGACGCCATGGTCGTTGGACGACGTCACCCGGCTTCACGGGCAATTACGGGACGGGACGCGCGGGCCCGGCGATTTCACCCGCACAATCGATTACCCGCCGGTGGCGTCGATGCACGAGCTTCCCGCCGCGTCCTCGTCGGAACAAGGCGGTGTTCCCGGGGCGAACGGTCTTCTGCCCAGGCGGGCCCTCGCCGCTGCCGTGGTCGGCGTCGTTGTCGTCCTGGTCATTGTGTTTGGATGGCGCCTGCAATCGCAGATCAAAGAGGCTTCGGAGCGCGCCTATGTCGCCGAACGCAGGCTCGACGTCGCTATGAACGACGCCGCGAAGGAGACCGAAGCCGCGCGCCAGACCGCCGCGAGGCAGTATGCGGAGATGCGGGAGGTGACGCAGCGCGCGCAGCGGATCGCTGATGTGGCTGCGGCTCCGGACCTGATCCGCTTCAGCCTGTCCGGTGCGGATGGCGCGTCGGGTCAGGGGCTCTTCAGCCGATCACGCGGCATTGTCGTCAATGGATGGCGGCTGCCGTCGTTGCCGGCAAATGCCACGTATCAGGCCTGGTTGCTGACCCGCACCACACCGGTGAAGGCCGGAACGCTGACCGTGCAACCGGACGGAAGCGCGACGCTCGTCCAGCAGACGCCGACGATACCGCGGGCGGTGGTTGGCGTGATGGTTTCAGCGGAATCGTCTGACGCCGGAGAGGTCCCGTCCGGGACGCCGGTGCTCAGCAGCGTGGTGTCTTCAGGCGCTGCCAACACATCGACAGCGTCACCCTCCGAACAGTAGCCCTGATCAGCGATCGAAGGCCACGCTCGCGCGCGCTGGTTGATCCGCGCGCACGGTGACGGTCACCCGTTTCTCTCCGAGATCCGGGTGTCGGAAAACGACCTCATGCTCGCCGACCGGCACGCTCAGGTTGGCCAGCGGCGTTTCCCCGCGGGCCTGGCCGTCGACCGACACGTTCGCCCATGGCTGCGCGTTGAGACTGAGCTTGCCGGGCGGAATCAAGACATCGAGCTTCGTAATCTCGCCCTGACGGAACGTGACCGACTGCCGAATTTTGACGCCGAGTGCCGTGTTCACCAGATCCAGTTGATACGTACCCGCCGCAGCGATAATCGGTCCTGCTGCCGTTTGTCCCAGCACCTTCTCTCCCTGGAGCACGCTCAAGTCGATCGGCGTATTCAGACGCACGCCACCAGACCGCTGCTTGCTTTGTGCCGCCTTGATTGGATCGTCGGATGCCGCAGCTGGAGACACGACCGTCTGAACCGTTGCAACTGCCGGCGCGACGGGCGGAGGAGTAGCGATCTGCGGGGCAGTGTCGGGGATTGGAGAGGGAACCGCGGTCGCTGCGCTTGCTGGCTGCCGCATCAGCAGCGCCGCAATGACGACGCCCTCGAGTACCGCGACGACCCCGAGGGCTGCGGCGATCCACGGTGAAACACGAGGCGCCTTGAGCGCCATCTTGCGCGGGGGTGTGCTTGTTATTGCGCTGGCTGTGGCGTTCTTTGCGCCGTTCTTTATCGCCGGCGGCGGTATGACGGTCTTCGCGGCAGGCGCGACTGGAGCCGTTGCCTTCACTTCGGAAGCAAACACATCTGCCAGTCGCGGATCCGGCACCAGCGCGGGCCGCACCGCCTGTGGAGTGCTGGCTGCTGTGTTGGCAGCTACCGCATTGGGTATTTCAAATTCTTCCGGGACGGAACCGTTCGCCATGGGTGAAGTGGCCATCGGTGAATCCTGTCCAGCCGCCAGTGCAGCGGGTTGAAGTGAACGGTTGCCGATAGGCTCGACATCGGCCATCGGCAGCGAGTCGAATGCGGACGCCGTCGATTCCGACGGCATGTCGCGAAGATCGGCGTAGGCGTCGGCGGCGTTCGTGTAGCTTCGGGGCTCCAGCTGCAGCGCTCGATCGAGCCAGACTCGCAACTTATCGCTGGCCAATCCCGCGCGCGTCGCCGCGGCGCTCCACTGTTCGAGGAGATCCGGCAGGCGATCTTTGAGATCGAGCGGCGACAGACGTCGGCCGAGGAGCATCTCGAGCGCGAGCACTCCGAGTTGGAACACATCGGTTCGCGCGTCGAGGCGTACCTCGCCGCCTGGTTCCGGCGCCGCGACCAATCCGAACTCCCGCCACAACTGTGACGCCGACAGGTTGAGCTGGCGCAACGCCAGGCCCAGCACGTGTTCGACGACAGAGATGCGTCCGCCAGTGTTGACGACAACCCGATCCGGTGTCAGTGCGCTGTGGGCGATGCCGTCGCCCTTCGACTGCAGCACTGTCAGCGCCTGAATCACCTGGGTGACGATGCCGGTGACGAAGGCGGGATTGAGCCCCCGCCGGGGACCAGGCCTGTCGAAAATCGCCGACAGGCGCTTTCCCGGTGTGTGTGTCGACACCAGCGCCAGCGCTCCGTCGCCTTCGAGCCGCTCGACCGCGACAATCAGCGGAAACGCATGATCGGGGATGCGGCCAACCTGGCGAACGCGCTCGTGCAGCGCGTCCTCGAAGCCGGCGATCGCGGTGAGCGAGGGGTAGAAACGAAGCAGTTCCAGCGATTCGGTCTCGGTGTTGTCGAACATCAACAACCGATCGCCAAACCCATCGACGAGGCCGGGGGTATACCAGCTGGCCAGACCGTCGGACGAGGGCGCCGCCGCTCGCAAGCTCTGAGGTTGGATCACAAGCCTTGATCAGTCACCAGATACACAACTCACATGTCGCGCGCAAAGCGCGGACGTCAACGGGCCTTGAATCGTCGTGTGTGCGAGTTGAGATGAGAGCGCGTTGCCTCCGCTGAAGCTACGGCGCGACAAGCAGAAGCGATGTTCAGCATTGTGCACGAATTAATACGGCAGTCAAGTTGGATAGTCGACCAGCCGACTCCCAACTAACGCCGCGGATGCACCAGACGCAACGAGGTCTGTCGTCGTTCCTCGTTCACGACCTCCATCGCGTGTGTGCGGCGATCGGTTGTGAAGTGTTCGAGGGTCCACCCGTCCAGGACGAGCGCCTGCTCCACAGCGGCCTGATGCAGCGTGGCGTCCATCGCCTCACCGAACCGTGAGTGGCTGAATCGACTGCCCGGTCCGTAGACGCCCACCGACGTCCCGTCGATGACGATGCGAACGGAGTCTGTCCCGCGGACGAACAGCCAGGCCCTGGTGTCTGAAGAGAAGGTCAAGCCAGACATTCTATCGGCTCAACCGGTGGGATCGGGTCCGGAAGGGTGCGATTTGGAACTTGAAGGAGGGATTTGGGACTTCTAATACCACTCCCGCTGAGCGCCAGGCCAGCTTCCCCGCGCCCACACGCCCTTCTGCACCTCGCGGACGAGCCCGGACGAGGCGAGCCTTTCGAGGATCCGCGTGGCGGCGTCGACAGGCACGCCAAGCCACTGTTGCAGGGTATTAACCGTGAGTGTGACGCTCGGGTTCTGCACGATTCCGTCGATGACCCGCTGCACCACAGCCGCGCGACCTTTGATGTCCCGCCGTTCAGCCTCCATGGATTTCTAGCCTCCCGGACTATCAGGCAGGCAATTGGGGTGCCGCAGAGGCCTCGGGGTCAGGTCGCAGGGCCTCAGCAGGGTCGAGGGCTCAGCGGTTCACGCTTCAGATGATGGAACAGCGACGAATGCAGTCTGAGCGGCGACGTCAGATCCTTGCGCGAATGCGAGCCGCGTGCGGAACTCGCGCCGGAGGAGGAGCAGGTTCATGGCGAGCTGAATGAAGACGGCGGCGACGGAGATGTACCACACCCAGATCAGCGCGAAGCCTTTGGCGTTGGCCAGCAGCAGGACAGGTATCGCGATGATCACAATTCGAGATGCCGACGTTATCAGGGACGGTATCGTGTTGCCCATCGCCTGAAACATGCTCGAGCTGACGAAGATGACGCCCGACGCGACGAAGTTCCATGCGACAACGTGGAGATATTCGTCGCCCACAGCGATCACGGCCGGATCGGCAGAGAAGATTTCCACCATGCGATCACCAGCCAGCCAGACGAGCGCTGCGAGCAGCAGCATGGCCGTGCCCGCGATCGTCGCCGCCGTCCGGAAGGTCTGCTTCACGCGCTCGGCCTGTCGCGCGCCGAAGTTCTGCCCGGCCACGGGGCTCACCGCGAAGCCGAGCGCAACTACGGGGAGGAAACACGCTTGCACGACCCGCAGCCCGATGCCGAAGCCAGCTTGCGCCGAGGCACCGAACGGTCGCGACACGGAATAGACGAGGACGAGGTACACGGCCATGAGGGCGAACTCGGCGCCGGCCGGTAGACCGATCTTCAGCATCCCCACCCACAGATCGAATCGTGGCTTCCACCCCTGGCGGTGAAATGTGATGTACGCACTGTCGGGCAGGAAATACATCGTCATCCACACCGTGCCGATGGCGATGGCCAGAAACGTCGCCAGCGCCGCGCCGGCGACGCCCATTTCGGGCGCCGGCCCCCATCCGAAGATGAGCACCGGGGCGAGCACGATGTTGAGGATGACCGTCGCGGTCTGGACAATCATCCCGGGGCGGAAATTTCCGGTGCCTCGCAGCGCGGCGCCCATGGCGACGAACGGAAACGACAGCGCCTGGGACGGGATGAACCACGCGAGGTATTGCACCGAGAACTCTCGCGTCAACGCATCGGCGCTGAGCGCGGTCGCGTAGCTGCGCATCAGGGCCATCGCCAGCGTCAGGAAGAGGATGCCGACGATGGTGGAGAGCACGAGCGCCTGGTTGAAAATCAGATTCGCACGGTCCTGATCGCGCCTCCCCACCGCATGCGCGACGAACGTCGTGGTGCCGACGCCGAGCATCTGAGTGGCAGCGAGCACGACGAAGAGCAGATTGCCGCTGATGCCGACTGCCGCGACCGCCTCGGTGCCGAGACGGCCGACCCAGTAGAGATCCACCAGCACGTACAGCGTCTGAAACAGCATCGTCACCAGCATGTAGCTGGTGGTCTTGAGCAGGTGCCGCGTCAGCGATCCGGTGGTGAGGTCGTTCATCACACGCCTGCGGTGCGAGGCCGGGGCCACCAGGCAAAGAGATGGTCCCGCTTCGTACGGCTGGGTCTGATAAACAGCCCGTACGCGGGTGCATCGGACTTCTTCGTGTCGCGGGTGATCCGTCGCTCGAGTGAAAGGCCGGCCGTTTCGAGCTGTTTCACGATCGCCGACCATTTCGTGTTGTCGGCCTCGATGAGCACACTTCGCAGCGCGGACGACTTGAGCGTCCGCCGTGCGCCGGCAAGCACCCGCTCCTCGGCGCCGTCCACATCGATCTTCAGATGGTGTGGCTCGGGCAATCGAAACGTCGCGACGACATCATCGAGAGTCATTGCCAGCATCGGCTGCTCGTAGCGAGCGGCTGCCGGCGTCAGGCCACGGAACCGCCAGGCCTCAGGCTTCAGCCGGTGACGGCTCTGCCCGGGATCGATACTGCGATATTTGAAGCCGAAGACCCCGTTGGTATCGGTCAGCGGGATTGGGACTGGCACGATCATGTGCTGGCACCCGTTCAGCTGGATGTTGTCGCACAGCCGCGAGAAGCTCGAATAGCCGGGTTCGAAGGCGAACACGCGGGCCTGAGAGTGCCTGGCGGCCACCAACGAAAACGTTCCGACGTTGGCACCGATGTCGTAGAGCACGTCGTTGGGCTCGACGGCACTGCGTAGCCAATCCGCGGTCCACGGCTCTTTCGCACATGAGTGCGCGCGCCAGTTGCGCTCCATGGACGACGAGGCGCGAATCCAGATTTCGCACTCCGGAAAGTCGAGTTGGACGACATCGTCTGCCCCCGGGGCGCGCGGGTCGGCCGCCGGTGGGACGCGATGGTCGTCCATGAGGTGCGGTATGTGTCCTACTTCCGGCGAAGGGCAGCCAGGAGAAACCCACCCAGCGCGACGGAGCACGCAACGCTCGACCACACCAACGCCCAGGTGATGTACCAGGGCATTCCGCCGGCTCGTTCTTTCATGACCGACAGCGGAAGGATCAGATTCTCAGCAAGGAGCAGGCTGGCGATCGCGATGCCGAACGTCACGATCGCCGCAAGGACGATGGCAGTGCGGTTCATGAGAAGAATCCGATGAGGCGACCGTTCACCGCGACGCAGGTCCAGAGCGCAATGGACACCAGTCCCACCAGCTTGGTGAGGGCGCCGCCGAAACGCCCCTCTGGCGAGTACGCCACCACCTTCTTCACCGTGAACGTCCAGATGAGGGCGCCCACCAGGAACATCATCTTCCAACGGAAGTACGGGCTCTCGTATTCCTTGGTGGCGAGAGACATGAACTGCGGGACGCCCGTCACCACCATGGCCACGAGGCTGGCCAGGAGCCACGGCCGCGCGTCGCGGGCCACACGTGCGATCGGTTGCTGCGAGAAGCCCTTCCCAAGCAGCCGCAGATCGACCATCAGAATCGACCCGGCCAGGAACCCCAGCGCGACCAGATGAAACGCCTGTACGAGCGGGAAGATCCACGACGATTCGTTGATCGCCCTGCTGACAGGCCACGAGGCAATGTCGATGAAATACTGTTCCATCCGCCTAGCTCCGGAACCAGGTGATTGCGTACGGGATAAGGCGGCCGGAGAGGATCACGTTCGCCCACAGGAAGATACTGAGCCAGCCGGCGAGCTTGGCCGCCGACGGTGGCGTCTGCCCGGAATCCCAGTCGACCAGCGTGTATTCCGTGATGAAGTGGAAGGCCAGCGCGTTCAGGCCCGCCACAGCCATGGCCAGCATCTTCACCCAGAAGATGATGTTGGCGACGTAGTTCAGCGGGTTACCCCAGACAAGTGCCAGCCCGGTCGCGGAGGAGAAGACCATCGCGAACATCTGCCATGGGAATAGACGTCGCTGCACCTGCGAGAACGGCGTCTGCATATGGCCGACGCCGAGGAGTCGCAGGTCCATCATGAGAATCGTCCCCGCGAACATGCACATGCTGATGACGTGCAGCACGAACACCCACGGCATCACGTACTGCGACTCGCGCAGCTGGACGCTGGTCGGGAGCTCCGACACGTAGTTCGCGAGGTTCAGCAGCGGGGCGAAGTAGTCGCCGAGAGCGATGTGAATCAATCAGCCCCGCCGTTACTTCGCTGCCGCTGGCGCCGCGCCCCCGACCATGCAGCGGTCGTCCGGCTCTTTCGGCGTGTTGCGGTACTTGTCGTGGCAGTGCTGACAGGCGTCGGATACCTTGCCGGTGAGTTCGCCAACGGCATCCTCGTTGTACGTCTTCTTTTGTGCGAATGCCGTCACCTCGGCGCCCACCGTCGCCAAGTCTGCCGCCCACTGTTTGAAGTCGGCCTGATCGTTGGGCACCGGCTGACCGTTGCCGCACTTGCGGCCCGGGATCATGATCAGATTCGCCGTTTCCTGGAGTGCAACGCCGGCGTTCTCGACGGCATTCCAGCCGGCATACTCGGCGATCCCGCCGTACTGCGCGCTCGCATTGCCGGAAGCGTCGCCCGCCTTGACGGGTTTACCGGGATCGTTCGTCTGCGCGTCGAAGATGATGTTCGACGCCGGGAACGGAATCGCCCGCATCAACTGCTTGAGGCTGCCATGCGCCGTGGGGGTAAAAGCAGCTGCCGCGGGAGCCGCTGGCTCCGGGGCCTTGTTACAACCAGCAGCGACGAACGCCGCGACCGCGATCAGTCCACACAACCGTTTCATACGTGCTCTCCTCGGAGTCGAACTGTAGAGATATAGGGCTTCTGTAAGCGAAGGTTTGCACACCGTGGAACCGGCTCCGCACTTCGGAGCCACTGAGGAAAAAATGGAGCAAATCGGGCCGGAGTCTATCGCAGCCGTTTCGGGAAGGCAACGTTACGTTTTCCTGACGAAACGTTCAGATGCGCGCACTGCCCGGCTTTAGCCGGACCAGCAGATGCGGCGTAGTGTCCGGCTTTAGCCGGACCAGCTGTGATCAGTTGGCTGACGCTTTGCTCCGCTGATGGGCGGAGGTCCCTCAATGGTTCAGCGAGTCGCGACAGCTTTTCTGCTTACGGTCGTGGTCGGCGCCGCCCATGCGGCGACGGCGTCCGCCCAGGCGGCGCCCAACCCCACGCAGCAGACCGTAGCGACGCCGCAGGGCGACATACCGCTATTCCGCGTCACCGTTGTCGGCCGCACGGTGCCGGCGATCAACTACCGCCCGCGCTCGGGCGACACGCGGATCAACTTCGGCGGCACAACCTTGATGCCGAAGGCCAATGGCTGGGCGTCGGTCGAAGGGGAAAAGGGGTACATCAAAATCGACGCACGTTTTGATCACCTCGATGGGCCACAACGCTACGGCCGCGAATACTTCACATACGTGCTCTGGGCGATCACGCCGGAAGGGCGCGCCACGAACCTCGGCGAGTTGCAGGTCAACGGCAATGACGGCCGCCTCCAGGTAACGACAGAGCTGCAGGCGTTCGCACTGGTCGTGACCGCTGAACCGTATTTCGCGGTTTCGCAGCCCAGTGATGTCGTGGTGATGGAAAACCTCGTTCGCGAGTCCGGGTTCGAGAAGACGAAAGGCCGGATCGAAACGCTCGAGGCGAAGTACCAGCTGCTCAAGCGCGGCTCGTACCTGATGAATCACGACCCGTCGACCCTGAAGGTCAAGCCGCTCGAGCCGGGCGCGCCGCTCGATCTGGCGCAGGCACGCAACGCGGTGGAGCTTGCGCACATTGCTGGCGCGGATCGCTACGCGTCCGAGACATTCAACAAGGCGGCGGCGCTGCTCCGCGAAGCGGAGACCGCGCGTGAAAAGGGAAAGAAGGGGAATCAGGTTCAGCAACCGGCGCGACAGGCGGCGCAGACGGCCGAAGACGCGCGCCTGATCGCGCTGGATCGACAGGAGGAGGAGTTCCAGGCGAACCAGCAGCGCATCGCTTTGCAGCGCGAAGAGGAAATCCGCGCCAGGCTGCGGGCCGAGGAAGATCGCCGGCGTCAGGTCGAAGACGAGCGGCTGAGGGTTGACCGGGAGCGTGCCCTCGCGGAGCGTCAGCGCGCCGAGGCGGATGCAGCGCGCTCGGCAGCTGAACGTGACCGGCTCGCGGCGGAACAAGCCAAGGCCGATCTCGAGAAGGCGAGGGCTGACGCGGACGCGGCGCGAGCAGCAGCACAGGCGCAGGCGGACGAGGCGCGTCGACTTGCGGAGCAGAACGCGAGGGAAGCCTCGGCAGCGCGACTGGCGAGAGAGCAGGCGGAGAAGGATCGTGATGCCGCCCGCGAGCAGTTGCGGCAGCAGCTGAATCTGATCCTCGAGACACGGGAGACGGCCCGGGGGCTCATCGTGAATCTCTCGGACGTGCTGTTCGACGTCGACAAGGCGACGCTCAAGCCAGGGGCGCGTGAAAAGCTCGCGCGCATTGCCGGCATCCTCGGTTCACACCCCGATCTGAAGATCGAGATCGAAGGCCACGCGGACAGTACCGGGGCCGAGGACTACAATCTGCGGCTCTCCGAACGGCGCGCCGAATCGGTTCGCGCATACCTCGGCGATCAAGGCATCGGGAAGTCGATCGTCTCGGCGGTCGGTTTCGGCGAAAGCCGTCCCGTTGCCACCAACGGCACGGCGTCTGGCCGCCAGCAGAACCGTCGTGTCGAGGTCATCGTTTCCGGGGAGTCGATCGGAAGGCAGTAGCGAACCAGGATCGGGGATCCGGGAACCGGGATCCGGATCGGGAGTCCGGCTCCTGGATCCCGCATCCCGGTTCCGGATCCCGCCCGCGGGCGTAGAATAGGCGCGCTCCAGTGGAGACGCCTATGTCCAGAGGCCTCGTCGTCCTCATCGTCGTGTTGTTGTCGATTCCCGTGGTGGCGTCCGCGCAGGGCCGTGGTGGTGGCCGTGGCGGCGGCGCTGCCGCTGTCGAAGCACCGCGTGTCCTCGGCCCCGCGCCTCCACTTCCGCAGCAGCCTGCCGGATTTGTCCAGCCGAAAACCCCATGGGGCGACCCGGACATTCAGGGGTTCTGGCCAGGCGTCGACACGGTTGGCGTACCGCTGCAGCGTCCGGCCCGATATGGGACCCGGAACGTTTACACCGACGCAGAGTTCGCACAGCGCGCCAGGGACATCAAGGACGAAGAAGCCTCGCTCGTCGCGGAGATTGATGTCTTCACCGCGGAGATCAATCCCAACTGCGCCATCCGGTGCCCGACATCGCCGCAGCCGCATTGGCAGGAGACCGGGAAGCCGTCGCGCCAGATATCGCTCATCGTCGATCCGCCGGACGGACGACAGCCGCCGCTGTCTGCCGAGGGGCAGAAGCGGCAGGCAGACCAACAGGCGGCGCAGCGCGTTCAGCGCGAACGGTTGCAAGGACGCGAAGCCGACACGTATCTCGATCGCAGTCTCTACGACCGCTGCATCACGCGCGGGGTGCTCGGCTCGATCCTGCCGGTCATCTACAACAACGGCAATGAAATCGTGCAGGGGCCTGGCTTCGTCGTCATCCGCAACGAGATGATTCACGAGGCGCGTGTGGTGCCGCTCGATGGGCGTCCCCATGTGTCGGACAGCATCAAGAGCTATATGGGCGATGCGCGCGGGCACTGGGAGGGCAACACGCTGGTCGTCGTGACAAAGAACCTCAATGGGCTGACCAGCGCTGGTGGCAACGGTGGCGGCCGCACCAGCGACCGGATCACGATCACCGAGCGGTTCACCATGATGGACGCCAACACCTTGCAGTACACGGCGACCATCGACGACCCTGGCACCTGGACGCAACCGTGGACGTTGTCGTTCCCGTGGAAGCGTGAGCCGGTGTACGGCATGTTCGAGTACGCATGCCACGAGGGAAACTACGCGATGCGGAACATGCTGAGTATTTCGCGCGCGGCTGAGAAAGCGTCGTCAACAAAGTAAGAACGCAGGGCGTATTCAGAACGACACACCGGGGTCACCGAGGATCTGACCTCACTTGTAACTTTCGAGGGCTCTTATGAAACGACTGGCATTCTTTGCTGTGCTCGCGGCTGTCATCCTTGCGGTGTCGGGCACCTTCGCCATGGTTCCAGAGCAGGTGAAGATCGACACCGGCCTGCTCCAGGGCGTCACCGGCACGGTCCATTCGGACGTGCGCATCTTCAAGGGCATTCCGTTCGCGGCTCCGCCGGTGGGCGAGAACCGCTGGAAGGCGCCGCAGCCCGCCGCGAAGTGGGACAGCGTGTTCAAGGCCGACGCGTTCGGCCCGTCGTGCATTGCGAACGTGCCGGGCGCCGGCCGCGGTGGCCGCGGCGGCGGTGCACCGGGACGCGGCGGCGCACCAGGCGCAGCGCCAGGAGCGGCCCCAGGTGCTGCAGCACCCCAGGCGGCGCCTGCAGCGCCACCCGCTCCGCCACGGCAGCCTCCCGCGAGCGAAGACTGCCTCACCGTGAACGTCTGGACAAATGCCGCTAATGCGAACGCTCGGCGCCCCGTGATGATGTGGATCTACGGCGGCGGCTTTACCGGCGGATCAGGCGGCCAGGCCTGGTACGACGGTGAAGATCTCGCGTCGAAGGGCGCCGTGATCGTCACGATGAACTACCGGCTCGGTCAGTTCGGCTTCCTTGCGCATCCCGAGTTGGCGAAAGAAGCGGGTCACAGCGGTTCCGGTAATTACGGCGTGATGGACGCAATCGGCGCGTTGCAGTGGATCAAGAGGAACATCAGCGCATTCGGCGGCGACCCGAACAACGTCACGATTGCCGGTGAGTCAGCGGGCGCCATCATGGTCGGTGCGCTCGTCGGATCGCCGCAGGCCAAGGGGCTGTTTGGCCGTGCGATTCTCGAGAGCGGTGGCTGGATGGGGCTGCAGATGGCCCGCATGACGACGACCGAGCAGGCGCAGGGGAACGGCGCAAAGGCGCTGGAAACGGCCGGTGTGAAGTCGATTGCCGAACTGCGGGCCAAGCCGTTCGCGGAGTTGCCGAATCTGACCGTCCAGTCGGGAATGGTGATCGACGGCTACATCTTCCCTGAAGATCTGTCGATCACGTTTGCCAACGGCAAGCAGAACGACGTGGATCTGCTCGCCGGATCCAACAAGGACGAGAACACCTTCTTCGGCGGCGGTGGTCGCGGTGGCGGACGCGGCGGCGCCGCGGCAGCGCCCCCCGCGCCGGGCGCTGCGGTTGAGGCCTACATCGCTCGCGCGAAGACGCAGTACGGAGATCTCGCGGACACCTTCCTGAAACTGTATCCGGTCACGAAGGATGAAGATGTGCCGCTGATGAACGCGGCGGCGCAGAACGACGAGATCAACTGGAACATGCGCCACTCAGCGGCGCTGCAGGCGAAGAAGGGAAAGAAGGGCTACGCCTACTTCTTCACGCGTGTGCCGCTGCGTAATGGTCAGCCGCAGCCGAACGGCGCGTCCCACACGGCGGAGATCTCCTACGTCTTCAACCACGCGTACAGCAACGGACCGCTCGAGTGGAACGACGTCGACAAGAAGCTCGGTGATCAGATGTCGTCGTACTGGGTGAACTTCATCAGCAAGGGCGATCCGAATGGTGCGGGGCTGCCAGCCTGGCCGCAGTACAAGGACATGTCGAAGGACAAGGTGATTGTGCTGGGCGATACCGTCCAGGCCGAGGCGACGGTGCCGGCTGAGAAGCTCGCGTTCTTCAGCGCGCGCTGGGCGCGGTTGATGAAGCCGCCGACGGGAACCAACTAGTTGGTAGTTGGTAGTTGGTAGTTGGTAGTTGGTAGTTGGGGCCGGCCTTAGGGTCGGCCCCTACTGCGTCGGCCGCTTGCGCGGCAGCACGATTCCTTCCATTGGCGGCGGACCTTCGAGGACCGAGCAGTCGTGCTCGGCGCAGAATGCGTCCAGCGCCGCCTGCACTTCCTTCCGGATTTCGGCTTCGCTGTGAGCGCGGTAGGCCGACTTGATCGACTTCACGATCCCCATCACGGCACCGAGCACGTCGAACCCGCCAAGTCGTCCGCCAACACCGGTGGGATTCTCGGCCAGATCGCGGCGCATCCCCTGCAGCGGGTTGTCGAACGGCGCTTCGCCTTCGATGCTGGCGCGGAACACAGGTGTGGGATCGATCGGTGGGATCTTCAACGTGGGGTGCTGGAGCCCCTCCCGGATGCGCTCGAGGGATACGGGCAGTTCCGCCGTCGGTGGTGGATCGGGAGGCACGCTGGTCTGGCTGGCAGCCATCAGCATCACTGCAAACACCACGATCCCCATGTTTCTTAGACGTTCCAGGTACGACTTCCGGCTCCCGATCCCGGATCCCTGATCCCTGATCCCTCAGTCTAATCCGGCGTCGGTCTCTCCAGCCGCTCGATGACGAGCACCTCGAGCGCGGCGCGCGACGGTTGCAGGCGCAAGCCGAGCTGTTCCTGCAGGGCGGTGAAGATGGTGACGCGGTCGCCCGGCGTCGGGGCCGCGGTGGTTGCGGCGGCGACTGTATCTGCTGATCTCATCACCGACGGATCCGGCGTCCATTCGAGCTTCAGTTCGAACGGGCCTTGCAAGCCCGTCTTGTCGATCACCGCCCGTCCCACCTCGTTTGGCAGTTGACCGACCAGGATGCGCCAGTCCACTGACTTGCCGTCGATGAGACCGGTGTTGATGCGCAAACCGCACTGCGATCTGTTGGCGTTGGCGGCGGGTGAGCAATCGAGCGTCGCAACGCGGAGCTGCGGACCGAGTTGATCATCCGTGCGCGCCTTGACGAGTTCATACACCGGCATCTCGCGCGTCTCGCGATGTGTCCGCAGCGAGAACCGCTCCTCGAGTAGTCGCTGCAGCATCTGGTTCTGCTGCGGACTGAAGGATCGGTACTCCGGGCTGTGCGTCGCCGTGATGTCGAACTTATCCTGTCGTGCCCAGTCCGGCATCCCCACCACTCGATCCGACCGAACGCCGTACGCGTTGTAGATGAACACTTCAAGCGGCGTGTTCACGTAAGCGAATCGGCCCGGAGAGAATTGATTGTTGATACCCGCCTGCGGCGAACGATTGGGTTTCACGGACGCGGCGTCAAATCGCGGCCGCTGGTCCGCGGCGGCAGGAGGTGCCGATTGCCCGGCAAGAAGTGCCGGGCCCATGAGCAGCGGAACGAGGACGAACAGCATGCGCATCGAATCCTCCGCGCAACAGAGTCTACCCAGATAGACGCCAGAGGGCCTGCACGAGTCTGCACGATGTTGACGGCCTGGCGGAAACCACCCACACTCGTCAGTGACATCTCTGACAGTCATGCGCCTCCTCGCGCGCGTCTGCGCGCTTGCCTGCCTCGTCGCCATCGCCGCGGTCGGATTGGTTGCGCAGAGTGCCGCTCCCGCGATATCCGCCGTCGTGTCCGTCACGCCCAGCGACACGACGCGCGTCCGCCGTGATGCGCCGGTGACGGATCGCTTCGACTGGTTTGACGTCACGTTGGCGATGCTCATTCGTGACGCGTATGACCTCTTCGATTCTCAAGTGATCGGGGGACCCGACTGGATGCGCTCAAAACGGTGGGACGTGAGCGCAAAAGCAGCGGCGCTCGCGCCCGATGACGCGCGAGAGCTGGTCCGACGACTGGTGGAGGATCGCTTCGCGCTGAAAGCGCACACCGAGACGCGCGAGATGCCGATCTACAACCTGGTGCTGGCGAGAAGCGATAGAACGCTCGGTCCAAGGATCAAACCGGCGACAGTGGACTGCACGCCGTTTCTGACGGGGAAGAGGCCGATGCAGGAGTCGCCGCGGGATCCGGACAACCGCTTCGGGCTCTGCTCGGTCGGGGGAGCGTTCACCCCCGCCGGCTTGCTCACGCCGCGGCTGAACGGCCGGCCGCTGACCGGCCTCATTCAGCATCTCGAAGAGGCGATGGAGCTTCGCGTGATCGATCGCACAGGCTTGAAAGGTAACTACGACATCGAATTGAGTTACCTGGACGAGAGCCTGGCCGATCCGTCTTTGCCAGCAGCGCAGGCGCTGAGAGGGCCATCGCTGTTTGCGGCGCTTCAGGAACAGCTGGGGATGAAGCTCGAGGCGGGACGAGGACCTGTCGAGGTATTGGTCGTCGATTCAGCGTCAGCACCGACGCCCAACTGAGTAAGGGCCGACCCGAAGGCCGGCCCTACCGGTCTATTTTTCCTGATCGCCCTCGGCGGGTGCACCGCCTGTGCGACCCGCGCCGCCCGTGCGACCTGCCGGCGGCGCAGGTGCGGTTGCGGGATTGCCGCCAGGACCGAATCCACCGGCGCCGAGGCCGCCCTCCTGTGCGCTGCGGCGTTCACGCTTGATGCCCTTTGCAAGGTCCGCGGCCAACGCGCGATCTTCCGTACGTTCGGCCGCCAGCGCGTCGCGAACCGCCATATTGCCCTCGTGGCATTCATACGGCAGCAGAACGCCACCGTCCAGCGGTGTCAAGGGAATGGAGATCGTGAACGGCCGCGGGTAGGTGACCGGATCGTCAACGGTCAGCTGGTACTGCACGATGTCGTTGGCGACGCGACGAATCTTTTCAGTCATCTTCATCTTGTCGCTGTGGCGCAGTCCGTTGCCATTTGCGCCGATGCTCGTCCGGTCAGTCAGGTGAGTGGTTTCGACGACGAGCGTGTCACCTTCCCAGTGTGCGCGGGAGTCTCCGAGGTACTGACGGATTGAGTTGTTGATGTGCGGCCGACCATCCGTGTAAATCACGCGCGTGTCGTGGATCATCTCGTAACTGATCGCCACCACGCCGGGCGACTGGATGATGCGGTTGCCGTTGCCATAGATCACGCGCGCCACCGATCCATAAATACCGCGCGTGATGCAGCGATCGTAGTTCGTGAAGTCGTCGAAGGTATCGAACGGCCCGTCGCCGAACGTTCCCCGATCCCCGGTCCGCGCACGTTTGCGCGCCTCAGCCGTTGGCTGTGGCATCACGCCATCCGGGGGATCGACGATGTACGACGTCTGGCGGAATGCGCGACGCGCGAAATCGCCGCGGAACGCACTGATCGCGTTCTCTCCGGCTTTGATTCCGTCCTGGATCTGTTTCTGACGAGCGGCGAACTCCTCATCGGTCAGGTACAGACCCGGAGGAGCCGCACTCGCTGCGGCCGGCGGCGCTCCGGCACGTCCGCCACGACCCTGGCCGGGCTGCGGACGTGAAACCGGGAACGTGGCGTCGTCGCTGCTCCACACGCCCTGTAGATCCGGCTCGCCCCAGGGCGTCTTCGGCGCCGCATACGCAGGTGCGGACCCACCATTGAACGCAGTGACGACGAGCGGCGGCGCCGCCGTGCTGTTGCCCTGGCCGGAGATGGGACGCGATGCGATGAGTGCCATCGCCGCCAATCCGATCGACGCGAGAATTCGACTGCTCATGCCGCGCATTATAAAGCCCTTACGCTCCGTCTCCTCCCGGCCATTGGGGTAAGATCTGCGCGCCGCGGTGAACGGCGATTGCGGCATTTCTTCAGCGGAGAAAAGTATTTCGATGCGCGGATTACGGCATCTTGTCGTGCTGGCCCTTGGTCTCGGCGCGACCGCACTCCTCCTGCATTCGTTCCTGTTGGTCCTCGACAAGGGGCTTGTCAGTCCGCTGCTCGGTCAGACAAAGGCGAGCACGGCCGCACAGACCAACGGCACCCGCGGTGCCAAGCCGTACACCACGTGGACGATGTACAGCGGTGGCGCGCATTCGTCGCAGTACTCGGCGCTCGATCAGATCAATAAGAAGAATGTTTCGCAGCTCGAGGTGGCGTGGACATTCCCGGTCACCGGGACGGTCATCTTCAACCCGTTCGTCGTTGACGGCGTGTTGTACCTGCAGGCATCGAACAACACCCTGGCGGCGGTGGATGCGGCAACGGGGAAGGAACTCTGGCGCAAGCAGATGTCCGGCACGTTCGGCGCGCGCGGCATGAACTACTGGGAGAGTCCCGATCGGTCCGATCGCCGCATTCTGTTTCTAGCCGGCGGCATGCTGACGGCCGTCAACGCGCAGAACGGCGAGATCATCCCGAGCTTCGGGAACAACGGGCGTGTGGATTTGCGGATCGCGCTGTATCGCGAGACCAACGGGCCGCTGCAGACGAGCAACCCCGGACGGATCTTCGAGAACACCATCATCATGTCGCTCCCCGCCCAGGGCGCGAGCTATGACGCGACGCCAGCGGAGGTTCAGGCCTACGACGTGATCACCGGTAAGGTGAAGTGGGTGTTCCACAGCATTCCACACCCCGGCGAGGAGGGCTATGACACGTGGCCGCCGGAGGCGTACAAGAGGTCTGGCGGTGTCCACAACTGGAGCGAGTCCACGGTGGACGAGCAGCGCGGAATCGCGTTCATCAATCTCGGCAGCCCACGCTTCGATTTCTATGGCGGGGATCGACGGGGCAACAACCTGTTCGGCAATTCGCTGGTCGCGCTCGATGCGCGGACCGGCCGGCGACTCTGGCATTACCAACTCGTGCATCACGACCTGTGGGATTACGACCTGCCGCAGGCGCCGAAGCTGCTGACCATCCGTCAGAACGGCCGCGCCATCGACGTCGTGGCGCAGGCCACGAAGCACGGATTCCTCTTCGTCTTCGAGCGCGAAACCGGACGTCCGATCTGGCCGATCGAAGAGCGGAAGGTTCCGCAGTCCGACGTGCCCGGCGAGTTCTCGTCGCCGACGCAGCCATTCCCGACGAAGCCGGCGCCGTTTGCCCGGCAGTCGTTCACCGAGAAGGACATCAATCCGTATCTGCCGGCAGCCGAACGCCAGGCGATTGCGGAGCGAATGAAGTTCCTGCGCAATGAGGGGCTGTTCACGCCGCCCAGCTTCGAAGGCTCGATTTCGATTCCTGGTCACAACGGCGGCGCGAACTTCCAGACGTCGGCCGTCGATCCGACGCGCGGAGAGATGTACGTGTTCGCGAAAGCGTTGCCGACCGTGGATCGCATCGCGCTGCCCACCCCTCCTGGCGCCGGTGGCGGACGCGGTGGCGGTGGTGGGGGTGGCGGAGCGCAGGTTGCCGCGGGCGGGCCGATCATCACGCCCGAGCAGAAGGCCCAACTGATCAAAGAAGCCCAGGCGCTCGTTGATGCCGCGAAAGCGAAGGGCGCCACCGTACAGTTCCCGTCGCCTTACGAGTTCATGAACAACTACAGCTACAGCATGACGGCTATTGGTCCGCCATGGTCGGAGATGACCGCGTATGACCTGAACACCGGCGAGATCAAGTGGCGGGTGCCGACCGGTACCACGCTGGCGCCGCCGGAGCTTGGCATCCCCGCGAACACCGGATCGCATTACCCGCGAAGCGGACCGCTCGTGACTGCAGGCGGTCTCGTGTTCTTCGCGACCGGAGCTGACCGCCGGTTCCGTGCCTACGATCGCGACAATGGTAAAGAGGTGTGGTCGATCGAGCTTCCCGCAGCTTCTGAAGGAATGCCGGCGACCTTCGAGCTTAACGGGCGCCAGTTCATCGTGGTGCCGGTTGCGTCGGGTACCGGTCAGTTCGCGGCGCGATTCGGTGGGCCGGGTTCCGCAGCCGCAGGACGTGGAGCAGCGGCTGGAGCCGGCGCGGCGCCCGCAGCTGGAGCGCCGCCCGAAGCGGCAGCCGCGCGGCAGGGTGGTGGTGGCCGCGGAGGCGGCCGCGGTGGTGCGCCCGCCGGGCCTTCGGGGCAATACATGGCGTTGGCATTGAAGAAGTAGATCGACAGTGAATGGTCATCAGCGAGGTTTTTCGATGAAACGGTTAGGACTCATCACGGTTGTCAGCATCGGCATTGCCGCGGCAGTGTTTGCGCAAGCGGGGCAGCGCGCCGCGACAACGCCTGGTGCCGTCGCCGCGGGCGACTGGCAGAACATCAACCGCGACTCGGGTGCGACGCGGTTCTCGCCGCTGACGCAGATCAACGCGAGCAACGTCGCCAACCTGAAGCAGGTGTGGACGTTTCCCGGCGCCGGTGGATCGTCAGTGCCCGTCGTCGTCAACGGCGTGATGTACCTCTCCGCCGGGCGTCGCGTGGTTGCGGTCGACGGTGACACCGGCAAGGAAGTGTGGGCGTTCACGCTGCCGGCTCCCGCGGTGCCGGTGGCTGCGGCACCGCCGTCTGACGCGCAGCAACAAGCTGCGGCGGCTGCAGGCGCGACACCTGCAGCACCGGTGGCCGCTGCCGGAGCGGCAGCAGCGCCGCAGGGTGATGGCCGTCGTGGCGGCGGGGCTGGCGGAGGACGCGGCGGCGCCCGCGCGGGTGGTGGTCCCGGTGGCGGTGGTCCTGGTGGCGGCGGTCCTCCGGGAGGAGGACGTGGCGGTGGTCCCACTGCCTCGCAGCGCGGCCTGAGTTACTGGCCGGGCGACGCGACGCACGGTCCGCGCATTCTGTTCCTTGGCGGCAATCGTCTGTACGCGGTTGACGCCGCGACGGGTCAGCCGTCAGCGGGCTTCGGAGAGGACGGCTCAGTTGTCACGACCTCTGAAGGAAAACTTGCGAGGAATGGCATCGTGTCGTACGGCGGCACGCCGACGATCTACCGCAACGTCGCGATTATCGGTGCCGCGACTCAAGAAGTGCCGCAGGACATGCCCGGTAATCCGCGTGCGTTCGACATCATCACCGGGAAGAAGCTGTGGGAATTCTGGACTGTCGCGCAGCCAGGACAGCCGGGCCACGACTCGTGGGGGTTGGCGGAGTCGCACAACGATAGCGGCTGGCAGAACCGCTCGGGCGCGAACATGTGGGCGTTCATGGCGCCGGTCGATGCCGAGCGCGGCATTGTCTATCTGCCCATCGGCAGTCCGGCGACGAACTACTACGGCGGCGATCGCCCCGGCAACAATGCCTACGGCAATTCGATCGTCGCGGTCGACATTCAGAGCGGGAAGTATCTGTGGCATTTCCAGACCGTTCACCATGACATCTGGGACACGGACATGCCGACGGCGGGAGCGCTGTTTGATTTCAATCTGAACGGCAAACGCACCCCGGCGATCGCGCAGGTCGGCAAGTCCAGCTACGTGTACGTGCTCGATCGCACGACGGGCAAGCCGCTGATCGAGGTGAAAGAGACTCCCGTGCCGGCCGGCGACGTGCCCACGGAGTGGTATTCGCCGACGCAGCCGATCCCGACGAGGCCGCGTCCCCTCAGCCGCGTCAGCTTCAAAGAGGAAACGGATCTCGTTCGTCCTGAAGACACCACTCCGGAACATGTCGAAGCGTGCCGCGCGATGATGAAGCGCGCCGGCGGCTACATCAATCTCGGGACGTTCACGCCGTTCATGTTCAAGGATCTCGACGCGCCACCACGGTCGACGATCCAGTCGCCCGGCGGCACGGGCGGCGTGAACTGGGGCGGGATGTCGATGGATCCGGTGAACGGGGTGTTCTATGTGAACGCGCAGAACACGACGCTCGTCGGCTGGACGCAGCCGCGGCCGCTCGCCAGGCCGAATCCGCAGACTGGACAGCCGCAGCGGGTGGACTTCGCAGGTGAGTCGGCCGGATCCTCGCATCCGTACGATCGCGGAAGCGTCCAGGGCGTGGCCCCCGATGGATCGTTGACGCTGGGACTCGGCCCGTTCTTCACCTTCTCCGCGCCGTTGTATGGCGCAGACGCAAACGGCCGTCCGAAGCCGAACCCCAACGGCGGGAACAACCCGAACATGTCGTGCGTGCGGCCGCCGTGGTCGAAGCTCTATGCCGTGAACGCAAACACCGGAACGATCCTCTGGGAGACACCGCTCGGTCTGAACGAGAACCTCCCCGCCGGCAAGCAGCTCGTAGGCAGCGCAGGGAGCGCTGGTCCGACGGCGACAGCTGGCGGACTGGTCTTCGTTGGCGCGACGAGTGACGGCCGTTTCCGTGCCTTCGACGCGAAGACCGGCAAGGAGCTGTGGGTGACGAAGACGCCGGTGAATCCGCAGAATCCGCAAGGGAACTCGCCGGCGGCGAACGCCAATCCGATGAGCTACACAGGCAAGAGCGGAAAACAGTTCGTGGCGGTGGTTGCCGGCGGGACGGTAGTAACCTACGCGTTGCCGTAAGAAAGCAGGCCTAAGGGCCAAGGGTTAAGGCCTAAGGGCGAAGGGTTAAGGCCTAAGGGCTGGTCAAGGGATCAGGGATCAGGGATCAGGGAGCAGGGATCAGGGATCAGGGTGAAGGCCGACCTTGAGGTCGGCCTTTATCAGGAGCATGAGATGAGAACGCGCACGTTGATGGCCGTCCTCGCGGTGGCTGCAATCGCTTCGGTCTCGGTTGTCGCGCAGCAGTCGGGCACCTACAAGGTGCCGAAGACGCCGTGGGGCGAGCCGGACCTGCAGGGGATCTACAACGGCAACGATCTCCAGGGCATTCCGTTTCAGCGTGCGCAGACCGTCGGCACGCGACAAGTGTTGAACGACGACGAGTTCAGGCAGCGCGTCGCGCAACGCGATCAGAACCTCGCCAACGACAACAGCGATGAGTTCACGCTCGATCGCGCCGAGGAATTCGAGAAGCGCTTCGGCACCGTCGGCGGCGCGGTCTCACCGCCGCCGCACTGGCTGGAGCGCGCAAAGAACGTCAGCCGCGTCGCGTCGTTCCTGATCGACCCGCCCGATGGCCGCATGCCGGCGATGACGGCCGACGCGCAGAAAGCGCAGCAGGAGCGCGCGGCGGCCCAGCAGGAGCGCCGGCGTCAACTGAACGGCATCGAGGCCGACTGGACGACCGACCGCAGCAACTACGACCGCTGCATCAGCCTGGGTCTGCAGGGCTCGCTGACGCCGAAGATCTACAACTCCGGCAACCGCATCGTGCAGGGGCCGGGGTGGCTCGCGTTCAGCAACGAGATGATTCACGAGACCCGCGTGATCCCCACGGATGGTCGTAAGAACGTCGGCGGCGCCATTAAATCGTGGATGGGTAATTCCGTCGGCCACTGGGAGGGAGACACGCTCGTCGTCGAGACGCGTAACCTCAACTCCCAGTCACTGATTCAGAACGCGGTGCTCTCCGACGTCGGCGTCGTCATCGAGCGCTTCACGCTGGCCGATGCCAACACGCTCGATTACCGCATGACGGTCAACGATCCCAAGAGCTTTACCGCGCCGTGGACGATGCGGATGCCGATCCCGCGCGAGGACGATTACGGCTTCTACGAATACGGGTGCCACGAGGGCAACTACGCGATGGTGAACCTGCTCTCCGGGTCGCGCGCAGAAGAGAAACGCCGCGCCGAAGCGGCGGCTCGCGGTGAAGCGGTGCCCGTCGCCGCGCCGGCTGGAGGGCGCGGCGGTCGTGGTGGTGGTCGCGGTGCTGGAGGCGGCGCCGGCCGAGGCGGAGCGCCGCAGCAGTAGGCCTAAGGCCTACAGGATTACGAATCTTGGGGTCAGCTCGTACGACGGCACGTCCGCCTCTTCGAGCGACGGGCTGGTTCGAATCTCATCTCGAGTGAGTCCCACCGTCACGGTCTGTTTGGCCCACTCAATGTGGGTCACGGAGGACGGTGATACCGCCACCCACTTGCCACCCAGCCAGTTGCTCGTATCAATCACCAGGTAGCGGACCTGCCAGGTCTTTTCGTCGACGATGAAATCGTCAATGTGCCCCAGCGGCCCATCCGTAGCCCCGACATGGAATCCATTAATCCGGCTCAGCCTGTGTAGCATCGTCACTCCTCAGCTGAGGGCGATGCATAGAGTGCGCCCGCCGGAAGAAGAGGGCTCAGGAATCGGGCCCAAGGCCTAGGAGCTGGCTCAGGAATAAGGGGCGAGGGAAGAGGTGTCCTTTCCTTGACCAGCCCCTGGGCCTTGGGCCTGCGCCCTGAGGCCTTTCAATTCCTCCCACGCCTGCCTCGCCTCTTCCACCGAGCCCTCGTCTTCGATGGTCGTGATATCGCCTGGATCAACATCCAGCACGACGGCCTTCAGCACGCGTCGCATGATCTTGCCGCTGCGTGTCTTTGGCAGCATGGCGACGAAGTTGAGCTCGCCGATCACGGCAACGGCACCAAGTTCCTTTCGGACAGTCTGCAGCAGCGCCTCGCGCAGTTCTGCAGATGGGGCATACCCGTTCTTCAAGACGACGAACGCCGAGATCACTTCACCGCGCGTGTCGTCGGGCCGGCCGACGACGCCGCATTCGGCCACCGCGGGATGGGTGATGAACGCGCTCTCCACTTCGATCGTGCCGATACGGTGGGCGGCGATCTTGATCACCTCGTCGGCGCGTCCGCAGAACCAGAAGTAGCCGTCCTCGTCGATGTAGGTCGAGTCGCCGGAGTAGTAAACGCCGGGAATCTTCTGCCAGTAGTCGTGCTGATACCGTTCGCGCTCCCCCCACAGAGCGGGAGTCATGCCAGGAAACGGGCGTGTCAGCACCATGATGCCTTTCTCGTCGGGCGCGCACGGCTCGCCCGTCATCGTGACGACGTTCGCTTCGATGCCGGGCAGCGGAATGGTCGCTGAGCCCGGCTTGATCGGCATCAGCTCCACACCGTACGGATTGCCGAACGCCGGCCCGCCGGTTTCGGTCTGCCACATGTGGTCGAGCACCGGTACGCGGCCGCCAAGCACATGGTTCTGCAGCCAGTCCCACGCGTGCGGATTCAGCACCTCGCCCGCGCACACGATCCGCTCGAGTCGCGAGTGGTCAACGGCGGTCAGCGTGTCTTCTCCATATCGCATCAGCATGCGCACGGCAGTGGGGGAGGTGAACATGCCGGTGACGCCGAACTCTTCGATCGCGGTGCGCCAGTTGACCTCCGGCCCCGGGTGATCGAGTGCACCTTCGAATGCGACCGTGGTGCAGCCGGCAATCAACGGCGCATAAATCATGTAGCTGTGACCGACGATCCACCCGATGTCGGATGTCGTCCACCACACATCCGGCGACTTCAGCCCGAAGCACCAGCGACCCATGCTGGCGATGTGCACCTGATAGCCGCCATGTGTGTGCACGGCAAGTTTGGGCTTTGCGGTGGTGCCTGAGGTCGCGAGGATGTAGGCCGGCTCGTTCGCCTCCATCTCGACGTGCGCAGCGGAGTGTCCGTCGCCCCTGGTGAGGAACGAGTTCCAATCAATCTCCCGGTCGTGCCCGGCTTCAGCCGGACCTTCTCTGCGCAACACGACGACGTGCTCGACGGCATTCGGCGCGAGCTGCACGGCCTCGTCGACGATCGCCTTCAGTGCGACGGTCTTGCCCTTTCGGTAGGTCACGTCCGCGGTGACGACGAGGCGCGATCCGCTGGCAACGATCCGATCGCTCAGCGCCCGTGCGCCGAAGCCCGCGAAGACCACCGAGTGAATTGCGCCAACGCGGACGATTGCCAGCATCAGCGTGATCGCCTCCGGGCTCGTCGGCATGTAGACGGTGACGCGGTCGCCCTTGTCGATGCCAAGCGCGCGGAGTGCGGCGGCAACCCGCTCAACGTCGTGCAGGAGACTGGTGTAGGTGAAGCGCCGCTGCTCGCCGCGCTCGTTGAAGTAGATCAGCGCAGTGTGATCGCCTCTGCCCTGCGCAACGTGATGATCGAGCGCGTTGTAGCAGAGGTTCGTGTGGCCGCCTGCGAACCAGCGGAACGCCGGTTGAAACGCCGAATCGGACGCCACCGGTCGACCGGCGGCGTCGTCGAACACCCGATCCCATGCGCGGAACCAGTGCAACTGCCGCGCGGCGCGATCCCAGAAGGTGTCCGGGTCGCGCCTGGCATCGTCGATCATTGTCTGGACGACCGGGGGAACAAGATTCACGGGATCCTCTGCGTGGGCGAGGATAATACCGCTCAATGGCCGACACGCGCCGGTTTCTCCGGGAGAACGCCGTTCTGGTCGCCGCCTTTGTGCTGCCAGCCATCGTCGCCGCATTGTTCATGCTGGCGACCGCTATTCCGAAATGGACGGTGCCTCTTCCGCAGCACGATCTTCTGCTGCGGGTCGAGCGCTATGAGTCGCCGCCGCCGGACGTCAGCGTGGAGTTCGCTGTGCGCGAGGGGCAGATCGAAGCGGTCGTGCGCCCGGTCGTAAAGCCCGAGAGCCCGAATGTTGCCGTGGTGTATCCGCCACGGTGGACGCTGCTCCTGTTCGATCATTCGACGCTGCAGATCCGGGAGGTTCCTGTCGAGATCCCGCGGAACATTCCGGCGGGCGAGTTACGCACGGTGGCCGTCGCGGCGCTTGCGGGCCGGCGGATCATCCAGGGGGACGAAGCGCCTGACGGCTACAAAGTCGTCAGCCTCAACACCGGCAGCGGTGGCGGCGGCATCGTCAACGACCTGTTCGGCATGAACCATCGCTTTCGCCGCGGGATGGCCATTGGCCGCGGCGGCCGCACGATCGACCTCGAACTGCCCGTCCCGTACCGCGACTCCTACGGCACGATCGTCACGATCGGCTGGATGAGCGGGAACCGCTGACATGGACGAGCGCGCCCTGTCCCGAGCGAGCGACAAGTGACGGGCGAGTCGAGGGGCCGCGCGCTGGAGCAGATCGTCGCACTGGCGCGCGACCATCGGCTGACCGCCGCAGAGATCGCAGCGGCGCTATCGGATCAGCCGAAAGCGGAGCCCGAGAGTCGTGCACGTGCGCTGATCGTGCGCGCGCTCGGCTATCTCGGCGGGACATTCGTCTTCGCCGGTATCGCTGCCTTCATCGCACTGCAGTGGGACGCAATGAACAGCGCCGCACGCGTGATCATCACGCTGGGCCCAGGCATCGCTGCCTGCGTACTCGCGGTGCTCTCGAGTCGAGACGTGCGGTTCGACAAAGCGGTGGCACCGCTGTTCCTGATTGCCGCCGTACTCCAGCCGACGGGCCTGCTGGTCGCGTTCAAGGAGTTCGGCTCGGGCGGAGATGCCCGCTGGGCGGCTCTCGTCACTGCCGGAATCGTGGCCCTTCAGTTTGGCGTCGTCTTCTCGGCCCTCCGGCAGTCGATGCTGCTGTTCCTGACCGTCTTCTTCGCTGCGCTGTTCTGGTTCACCGCGTTCGATCTGCTCGACATGGACAATGAGATCGCTGCGCTGGCGATCGGCAGCAGCCTGTTGCTGGCCGCAATCGGCGTCGATCGCACACGGCACAGCGTGATTACGCCGTCGTGGTATTTGTTCGGTGCGATCGGCTTCCTCTACGGACTCTTCGATCTCGTGGAACGCACGGCCTTCGAGATCGTGTTCATTGTCGTCGCCAGCGGCTTTGTCTATCTCAGCGCCGCGGTGCAGAGTCGCACGCTGCTCCTGGTCGCCACCGCAGCGATCCTTGGCTACACCGGCTGGTTTACCGGCGAGCATTTCGCCGATTCGCTCGGCTGGCCACTTGCGCTGATGCTGTTTGGTCTGCTGATGATCGGCCTGAGCGCGGTAGCATTCCGAATCGATCGTCAGTACATCCGGAATCGATGACCATGAAACCATTCCGAGCATTCCGAATCTTCAAAGAGAGCGAGCAGATCGCCGGGCGCGTCGTCGAGACGACGTTGGACGAGCTCACGCCCGGCGATGTCGTCATCAGGGCTGCGTATTCGAGCGTGAACTATAAAGATGCGCTGGCGGCGACGACACCCAGGATCATCCGCACCTTCCCGCGAATCGGCGGCATCGACGCGGCCGGCACTGTGGTGTCGAGCGCGGACTCACGATTCAAGGAAGGCGACCAGGTGATCGCCACGAGCTACGAGATCGGTGTCGGCAACGACGGGGGATATTCGGAGTACGTGCGAGTCCCCGGGGACTGGGTCGTTCCGCTGCCTGCCGGACTCACGCTGTTCGAATCGATGGCGCTCGGGACGGCGGGATTCACGGCGGCGCTCGCGATCATGCGTCTCGAGCACAACGGGCTGAGGCCAGGTCACGGTCCTGTCGCCGTGACCGGTGCCACCGGCGGGGTCGGCGGCATCGCGATCTCGCTGCTCGAGGGGCTTGGATATAAGGTCACGGCGATTACGGGCAAGGACGGCGAACGTGAGTACCTGCAGAAGCTCGGCGCCCATGATGTGCTGTCGCGTCATAGCATTCAGTTCACCGACCGGCCGATCGAGCACGGGCAGTGGGCTGCGGCGGTTGATGCCGCGGGCGGCCAGCTCCTCTCCTGGCTGGTGAAGAGCACGACCGCGTGGGCCGGCGTGGCGAGCACCGGCCTGACGGGCGGCATCGACCTGACGCTGACGGTGATTCCATTCATCCTGCGCGGCGTCAGCCTGATCGGCATCGACTCGGTGACCTGTCCGATGGACATCCGCACGGACGTCTGGCGTCGGCTTGCGACAGACATGAAACGCGACCTTTCCGCCATGGTGCGGGAGATCACGCTCGACGGTCTTCCTGATGCGTTCGCCACGCTCGCAAGCGGCAACGCCAGAGGCAGATTTGTTGTTAAAATCGCACCGTCTTGACGCCGTCACGACGGCAACAAGCACTGAAGCGAGCGAGGCGCAGACTCGCTCGCTTTCTTGACACCCCCGCGACAACTTTGATAGAAGCAGCGGGCACCTATCCCTTCTATCCTTCGTAAGTTTCGTGTTGTGAGGAGACCTAGGCACATGCGTAACCGGTTTACAGGCGCGTTTGTAGCGATGGCGATGGCAGCGGCGATCACGCTGACTCTTACGGCGCAGCAGGGCCGTCAGGGCGGCGGCGCGGCGGCACCCGCACCGGCCCAGGGCCGTGGCGCGGCAGCGCCTGCTCAGGGTCGTGGCGCAGCGGCCCCTGCGGCGGCGCCTGCGCGTCCTGGTGGGGAGCGGATCGCAGGTCACCCCAACATGAATGGCATCTACCAGGCGATCAACACCGCGAACTGGAACCTGGAAGATCACTCGGCCGCGGCCACGGCGTTCTGGCAGATCGGCGCCATCTTCGCGATTCCAGCGGGACAGAGCGTGATCGTCGACAACAACGGCACGATCCCCTACACGCCGGCCGGCTTGAAGAAGCGCACCGAGAATCAGGCGGGGTGGCCGAAGACCGATCCAGAAGCCAAGTGCTACATGCCCGGGCTTCCGCGCGCGACCTATATGCCGTACCCGTTCCAGATCGTGCAGGGGCAGAAGGACATCCTGTTCGTCTACGAGTACGCCAGCTCCAACCGCATCGTGCACATGAGCAATCACACCGAGGCGCCGGTGGACAGCTGGATGGGATGGTCGAACGGTAAGTGGGAAGGCGACACCCTGGTGATCGAAGCGAAGGGTTTCAACGATCTCTCGTGGTTCGACCGAGCCGGCAACCATCACGGCGACGGGCTGACAGTGACCGAGCGGTACTCGATCATGCCCGGCACCGGTGGCAACGTCCTCAACTACGAAGCCCGCATGGAGGATCCGAAGACCTTCACGCGGCCGTGGACAATCCGCATGCCGCTGTATCGCCGGCTGGAGCCGAACGTCCAGCTCCTGGAATACAAGTGCGTGGAATTCTCGGAAGAATTGCTCTACGGAGACCTGAAGAAGAAGGGTTCCGAGTAGTTTCGGGTGATTAGGGCTATACTGTCCCTCAAGCCTCGGTTTACGGTTCGGGACGGCAGTCACATATACGTTTCTAGGTAGGAGAGAAACCCGATGCGTACGAAATTCTTCAGCGTTATTGCTGGTGTCGCGCTGCTCGTTGCTGCGGCCGCCCCGGTTATGGCGCACCACTCATTCGCGGCAGAATTCGACGCGAAGAAGCCCGTCAAGATGAAGGGCACTGTCGTCAAGATGGAGTGGATCAACCCGCATTCCTGGATCCACATTGACGTCAAGACGCCGGACGGCAAGGTGGAGCGCTGGATGATCGAAGGTGGCGCGCCGAACGCTCTCCTGCGCCGCGGCTGGAACAAGCAGTCGCTGCCCGAGGGCACCGAAATCATCGTCGAGGGCTTCCAGGCGAAGGACGGCTCGAACCGCGCCAACGGCCGTGACATTACCTTCCCGGATGGCAAGAAACTCTTCGTCGGCTCGTCTGGAACCGGCGCGCCGCTCGACGGCCGCGACGCCACCGAGAAGAAGTAAAGCGATCGGCAGGCCGACCGTCAGGTCGGCCCCTACGATAGAATCCAACTCCCAACGACCAACCTCCAGTTCCCAAGTACTTTGGGAGTTGGAGCTTGGAAGTTGGGAGTTTTTTTATGCCCACACACTCCACCCTCGAGGCCGTCTCCGCCGCCCGCTGGCGCATCGCCGCGTCGCTGACGGTGGCGATGATGGTCGCCTACTTCGGCTTCGTTCTCCTCGTTGCCTTCAACAAACCGTTGCTCGGCACACCGGTGGTGCCGGGGCTGAGCCTTGGGATGCTGCTTGGGGCGCTCGTCATCGTCGTCGCGTGGGTGCTGACCTGGATTTACATCTCCTGGGCCAACGCACACTACGACGCGTCCGTTGACGGACTCAGATGACATCCCTCGGCGGCCCGAACGTCACGGCGATCGTCTTCTTCATCGTTTTCATCGTGATGTCGCTCGGCATCACGGTGTGGGCGTCCAGGAAGACGCGCACCGCCGATCAGTTCTACACCGCCGGCCGCAGCGTCACCGCGTTTCAGAACGGGCTCGCGCTCGCGGGCGACTACATGAGCGCCGCGAGCTTCCTCGGTATCGTCGGACTGGTGTCGACGTCCGGCTTTGACGGGTTGCTGTATTCGATCGGCTTTCTCGTCGGCTGGCCCGTGGTGATGTTCCTGATTGCCGAGCCGCTGCGGAATCTTGGCCGGTACACCTTCGCGGATGTCCTCGCGGCGCGGCTGCGTGCAAAGCCGATTCGCATAGCGGCGTCAGTCGGCGCCCTTGCCGTCATCACCTTCTATCTCATCGCGCAGATGGTGGGCGCGGGCAATCTGATCAGACTGCTGTTCGGCCTGCAGTACGAGTTCGCGGTCATGATCGTCGGCGTCGTGATGCTCGCGTATGTGCTGTTCGGCGGGATGATGGCGACGACATGGGTGCAAATCGTCAAGGCCGTGCTCCTCCTCGGCGGCGCCACCCTGCTCGCGATCCTCGTGCTCGCCCGATTCGGAATGAATCCGCTCGCGCTGTTTGCCGAAGCCCAAGCGCAGTACGGAGATACGGTATTGAGCCCGGGGCGCCTGGTCACGGATCCGCTCGACGCCATGTCGCTCGGCCTTGCGCTGATGCTCGGAACTGCGGGGCTGCCGCACATTCTGATGCGCTTCTACACCGTGCGCGACGCGCGCACCGCGCGCACGTCGGTCGGCTATGCCACTGCCTTCATCGGGTTCTTTTATCTGCTGACGTTCATCCTGGGCTTCGGTGCCATGGTCATCGTCGGCCGCAAGGTGATCATGGCCGTCGATGCTGGCGGCAACATGGCGGCGCCGCTCCTGGCGGAAGTGGTTGGAGGGACGCCGTTCCTCGGCTTCATCGCGGCGGTCGCATTCGCGACGATCCTCGCGGTGGTCGCAGGATTGACGCTGTCGGGCGCGGCAACGTTGTCGCACGATCTGTGGGTCAACGTGGTGCGGGGAGCGCACGTCGAAGAGCGCGAGCAGCTCGTCGTGGCGCGCGTGGCGACGGTCGTTCTCGCGGCCTTGTCGATCATCCTCGGGATCACATTCAAAGGGCAGAACGTGGCCTACATGGTCGGCCTCGCGTTCGCCATTGCGGCGAGCGCCAACTTCCCGGCGCTCGTGCTGTCGATTTTCTGGAGCAGGCTGACCACGGCCGGCGCGCAGGCAAGCATGTTGATCGGGACGGTCTCGACGCTGGCGCTGATTTACCTGTCGCCGACGATTCAGATCGACGTGCTGAAACACGCCGACGCGTGGTTCCCGCTCCGCAATCCAGGCATCATTACGATCCCGCTGTCATTCGTTACGGCGATTCTGGTCTCGCTGCTGCGCCCGGTACCCGCCGATGCGCGGCGATTCGTGGAACTCGAACGGCAACTGCATCTCGGTGTCGAATAATCTTCCCGTAGTGTCCGGCTTTAGCCGGACCCTCCGTTTCTTCGTGATTGCGGCCGTCGCGGTCGCCGCTCTTGTCGTCGCCGTTCTCGTCGTGCGATCGCGCAGCGCATTGCCGGCTCCAGGATCCGACGCCTACGAAAAGGCCGCTCAGGCGTTCTACAAGGGTGTCGCCTCGCTCGAAGTCGGCTTGCTGGACGATGCGAAGCGGGAGTTCACGATCGTGACAACGACGGTTCCGCGGGAGCCTGCGGCGTGGGCGAACCTCGGGCTCGCGCACTTACGGCTCGGTGAGCTGGATGCCGCGGCGGAGCCGATCGCCCGGGCGCTCGAGCTCGCGCCAGAGAACGTGGAGGTCGTGCTGCTGGCCGGGCGCATGGAGATTGCTCGCGGACGCCTCGATGAAGGCCTGGCGTATCTGAAGCGGGCGGTGAATCTCTCGCCGAGCGCGCTCCAGCCTCGATTCGCACTGGCGGAGGAGGTCGAGCGCGCGGCTGCACCGGACGCCGACGTACAGGCCCTGACGTTGCTGGACGAATTGGCGAAGCTGACGCCGCGCAACATTGCCGTGCTCGCAGAGCGCGCCCGCGTCGCCGCCAAGGCGGGCGATCGGCAGCGGCTGGATGATTCGATCGCGAGGCTCCAGCCGATGGCCGCCAACTGGCCGGCTCAAGCAATGGAGCAGTACGAGGCGCTGCGGCAGGCCGCCGCAATCAACGATTTCGCGATGGCGCAGCGGGCGACCGCCTATCTGCGAAACGTGCTGGCACGTGTCCCGGCCTTCAGTGAGGACCTCGGCGCCGTCCGGACGCCCACGGAGTTGATCGCGGAGCCGTTCGAACGGTTCGTCGCGCTGATGACATCATCGGCGACGCCGGCACCCGCCGATGCGCAGCTCCGGTTCGATCCCGAACGGATCGGCTCAACGTCAGCCCCATCCGACCCGTCCCTGCTCTTCACGGTCGCCAAAGGTGATAACCCGATTCCCGATGTGTACGAGACCTTTGATCGGGTTCTCGTGCGTCCTGCTAGCGGCGGCTCAGAGGTGGCACGATTCCCGATAGCAGCCGACGGCACGGGTCCAACGGCCAGGTCGATCGTCGTGGCCGACTTGAACAACGATTTTCGCGACGACATCGCCCTTGCAGGGACCGGATCGGTGCTGGTTGCGTTCCAGCAGGAAGACGGAACCTTCAGCAGGGGAGCGACACTGCCGATGAATTGTCGCGAGATTTCGGCAGCCGATGTGGAAATGGACGGCGACCTGGATCTGGTGTGCGCCGGCTGGAACAACGGCGCCCCGACGATGCTGCGCAACAACGGCAATGGCACGTGGACGAGCGCACCGATGTTCACGAACATCGAGCTCGCGGGCCTGGCGTGGGGCGACCTCGATAACGATGGTGACGCTGATGCCGTGGTCATCGAACGAACCGCTTCGGGAGAACGCCTTCAGGTGTTCTTCAACCGTCAGGCGGGTGACTTTGCGGGCGACATCCTCCAGGAGCCCCGAGCATCGACATTCCTCGCCGTTACCGTCGCCGATATCGATGCCGATGGCATTTTCGACATCGTCACGCTCGACGGCGACGGACACATTCGCCGTACCTGGCTTGACGGAAACTGGCGCAGTGTCGAGATCGCAACGTGGGACCAACTCAATGTCCGCTCGTCTGATTTCAGACTGATCGCTGCGGATCTGGACAACAACGGTGCACTCGATCTGATCGGCGCTGGTGCAGGTCAGTCACGAATCTGGCTGTCCAATGAGCGGCACGAGCTGGTGAGCCTGGCGGCCCAGCCCGCCGGCGAAGTGTTCGACGTCGTCGACTTCAATGCGGATGGCAGGCTCGATCTGCTTACGCTGCTGCCGGCGGGCACTGCTGATGGTGCCACCGCTGCCGACGGGCGCCGGCAGGCCGCCAGACTTCTCAACAAGGGCACGGCCGACTATCACTGGAAGCAGGTTCGCCCGCGTGCGCAGCAGACCGCCGGCGACCAACGCATCAATTCGTTCGGCGTCGGCGGGTACATCGAAGCGCGCGCGGGTCTGCTGTTTCAGAAGCAGCGGCTGACCGGGGGACCGGTCCACATCGGCCTGGGCACGCACCCGTCCATCGACGTCGCGCGCATTGTCTGGCCAAACGGCATCCCGCAGGCGGAGTTCGGCACCACCGTGGACGACTCGATGGTGGCCGAGCAGCGGCTGAAAGGGTCGTGCCCGTGGGTATTTGCCTGGGATGGCTCGCGCATGGTGTTCGTGACCGACTTCCTCTGGCGTTCTCCGCTCGGGCTGCGCATCAACGCTCAGGACACTGCGGGCGTGACGCAGACAGAGGACTGGGTGAAACTGCGTGGGGAGCAACTGGTCCCGCGCGGCGGGATGTACGACGTCCGCATCACGGCCGAACTGTGGGAGACACACTTCTTTGATCATGTTGCTCTCCTGGCCGTTGACTATCCTCAGGGCACCGAGGTGTTCGTCGATGAGCGTTTTTCAGCGGCCTCGCCGCCGGCGCTGACCGTCCAGGCGGTGCAGGACCTTCGCGCGGTGACACGTGCGTGGGACAGCCGCGGCGCCGACGTGACGGGCACCGTCGCTGTTCGCGACGGGAAGTACCTGTCCACGTTCAAGCGCGGCCGCTATCAGGGAATCGCCGAGGATCACTTCGTCGAGGTCGAAACCCGGGCGATCGGTCCTGACGCAGTGCTGATCGCGACCGGCTGGATCTATCCGACCGACAGCAGTATCAACGTGGCGATCGCGCAGGCCGGCATCGTGCCCCACGGGTTGTCGCTCGAAGCGCAGAACCCCGACGGATC
>DASROF010000138.1:0-4058 GCA_035647075.1 Vicinamibacterales bacterium
TCGAAAATCGGCGCGAGATATGTGGCCAAAGCTGCAGGGTTGTTGAAGTAAGGAGACACCGATGCTGAGAAGAGGTGCGTGGGCCGTTCTCGTTGCCATCCTGACGGTTGGAACGGTCCCGTTATCTGCGCAGCTGGGCGCGCCGAATGCCACCGGAGTGTCGATCGGCCACGTTCATCTGACCGTCCGAAATCCGGAGGAGCACAAGAAGATTTGGCTGCTGCTTGGTGCCCAGGTCACGAACGCCGGCTCGCTCGAGCTGCTGAAGTTTCCCGGAGTGTTCGTGATCCTCACGAAGGGCGAGCCTGCTGGTGGTTCGGAGGGATCCACAGTCAACCACTTCGGCTTCATGGTGCGCAGCGTTGACGAAGTGAAAGCCAAGCTCACGGCCGCGGGGCTGCCAACGGTGCAGGAGATCACCAATCCGAAGCGCTGGGTGACGATGCTCCCGGATCTGGTCAAGGTGGAGTTCACCGAGGAGCCGTCGCAGAAGGCGGCGATCATCGGGCATCACCTGCACCTGTCGACCAACGATCTCGAGACGCTGCGTGCCTGGTACGTGAAGACATTCGGTGGTGTGGCCGAAACGCGGCGCGGCTTTCCCAGCGCCGTGTTCGACGGTGGCGAGATCAACGTCATTTCTGCGACAGAGCGGCAGGCTCCGACAAAGGGCCGCGCAATCGATCACATCGGCTTCGAGATCAAGGGGCTCGAGGCGTTCTGCAAGAAGCTGGCAGCAGACGGCGTCACCTTCGAAGTGCCGTACCGCGACGTCGCTCAGCTCGGGCTGAAGCTCGCCTTCATCGTCGATCCTGTCGGCACCCGAATCGAACTGACGGAGGGTCTGGCCGGGCGCTGACAGGTCTTCTTCGACCGCAACCGCGCGTTCACCAACGCACGCTGGCAAGTCCGGCCACGCGCTGGTGAAGTTCCCAGCCGATTCGATACTCAACACCCAGCGAGACTGATTCGGTCATATTCGCGCGGAAACCGCCGCCGGCAGTGAATGCCGGGTCGCTGCTCCAATACGGCCCGCCAGCGAGCTGTTCCCGCCCCCAGAACAGTCCAACGCCGCCGATCGCGAACGGCGATACGCGGGCGCCAGGAGCCGCATCGAACACGAGGTTGGCGGTGAGCATGATGTTGCGATCGCGCAGCGTGTCGGAATTCGACATGATCACGAACTCCGGACCAATGCTGATTCGCGGGCTCAAATGCCGGCGGACTGTACCTCCCACCGACAGATAGTTCTTGGTCGCATCGTCCACCAGGCCAGTCCACCCAACGCTGACGTCTGCAACCCAACCGCGATCCTGAGCCGACACGAGAGCCGGCAGGACGAGGACAACGCTGAACGCGAGCAGGGTTTGGAGTCTCATTTCAAGGTCTCACTCATCTATGTGCCAACCGTCCTGTCTTTGGCTCACGCGGAACGGACGCAAGGTCTGGCAGGCGCTCAAAACTCCAATGGTTTCAAATACTTCCGGCTGGCACGAACAATAAGTTCGGACGCCGCGTATGATCCATCGAACGCCTAAGACGCCGCACGCGGCGTCGCGGGGGACCCAGGTTATTAGGGGCGCATCGGTCGTCAGGCCGTAGAGGACTTCCAACCTCGAGCCCGTCAGCTAACCCCGTCGGCGTGATTGGAGGCCCGTCATGTCGGCATTCCCTGCCGTGGTGTCCCTGTCTCTCGTACTCTGGATCGTATTCGCGATGTTCGTTGCAGCAGTCCTGCTGCTCACGTTCCGGTACATCCCGAACGATCGCGTCGGCATCGTCGAAAAACTGTGGAGCCCGTCTGGATCCGTGACGAGCGGCCTCATCGCCTTGAACGGCGAGGCCGGCTTTCAGCCCGCCTTGCTGCGAGGTGGCTGGCACGTGCTGATGCCGTTCCAGTATCGCCTGCACAAGATGCCGCTGGTCACGATCCCGCAGGGTAAGGTCGGCTACGTCTTCGCACGCGACGGGCAGCCACTGCCGCCGACGCAGACGCTGGCGAGCAACGTCACGGCCGATGATTTTCAAGACGTAGCGGCCTTCCTGCGCGCCGGCGGTCAGCGCGGACCGCAGCGTAAGATCCTGCGTGAGGGTACCTATGCCCTCAACACCGCGCAGTTCGTCGTGGTCACGAACGAGCGCGTCCATTTCCTGGCGCTTGACGCCACGGAGGCGGACACGTTCAAGCGGATGGCGATGGTCATCTCTGAGCGGGACGGATTCGAGCCGGTCGTGATCAAGGACGCTGTCGACGTCATCGGCATCGTCACGGTGCATGACGGCCCCTCGCTCCCGGACGGGCAGATCATCGCGCCGACGAGGGGCGACGATGCCGCGGTGCCGGCGCTCTATCACAACAATTTTCAGGACCCGGAAAAGTTCCTGCAGGCGGGCGGTCTCCGCGGCCGCCAGCTGCAGACGCTCGTGGAAGGCACGTACTACATCAATCGGTTGTTCGCGACCGTTGAGATGATTCCGAAGACGGTCATCGACGTCGGCAATGTCGGTGTCGTGGTGTCGTACACGGGTGAGGCAGGCATCGATCTGACGGGCGACCAGTACAAGCATGGCGAACTGGTGGCACGGCACTCGCGCGGCGTGTGGAACGAGCCACTCCTGCCGGGCAAGTACGCGTTCAACACCTACGCAGGCAAGGTGACGATCGTGCCGACGACCAACTTCATCCTGAAGTGGAACAAGTCGGAGACCGGCTCGCACCGCTACGACGAGAACCTGTCGGAAGTGCAGCTCATCACCAAGGATGCGTTCGAGCCGTCACTGCCACTGTCGGTGGTCGTGCACATCGATTACCGCAAAGCGCCGCTGGTGATCCAGCGCTTCGGCGACATCAAACGGCTGGTCGAGCAGACACTCGATCCGATGGTCTCGGCGTACTTCAAGAACATCGGACAGACACGTACGTTGATTCAGCTGATTCAGGACCGCAGCGCCATTCAGCAGATCTCCGGCGAACAGATGAAGGCCAAGTTCTCCGAGTACAACCTCGAGCTGCAGGAGGTGCTGATTGGCACCCCGACGGCAGGAGTGCCCGGAAGTCAGATCGAAACAATCCTCACGCAGCTGCGGTCACGCCAGATTGCTGAGGAACAGGTGGAGACCTACACGCGCCAGGAAAAGGCGGCGATGAAGGAGAAGGAGCTGCGCGAAGCTGAGTCGCGCGCCAAACAGCAGACGTTCATCACCGAGTCCGAGCTGTCGATCAGCATCCAGACCAACCAGGGCAAAGCGGAGTACGAGCGCTCGCGACAGGAAGCCTCGCGCATCCAGACGCTGGCGACCGCCGAGGCCGAGAAGATTCGCATCCTCGGCGAAGGCGAGGCCAAGCGCATCCAGGCCATTGCCGGCGCCGATGCCGAGCGGACCGCGCGCGTCGGCATCGCACAGGCGATGGCCATCGAGGAGCAGGTCCGCGCCTACGGCGGCCCGCGCCTGCAGTTGACGCAGCAGGTACTGAACCGCTTCGCCGAGGCGATCCAGGTGTCGCAGGTGGACGTGGTCCCGAAGATCCTCATCGCCGGCCAGGGCGGCAAGGATGGCGGCTCGCCGATGACCGGCAACGTCATGGAAGCGCTGCTCACGCTCATGATGTCGGAGCGCCTGGGGGGAGACGCCGCTGCGATCACGACGCCGCGAAATGCCTCGGCCGACGCGATTCGCAAACGGATCGAAGGTGATATGAAGCGCTGACGGGCTATTTCTTCTTCGTCGCGTTCTTATCGAAGAAGTCGAACGTCTGCTTGAGGATCTCCGGCTGTGCCCAGGCGTCGGTGTGCATGCCGCCGACAACCGGCAACCACGTCGCGTTCACGCCCTTTGCCTTGGCGTGGTCGACCATCACCTTGCTCCCATCGAACACCATCGTCGTGTCCATGTCTCCGTGCACGACGAGGACCGGGACGGTCTTGAGCTTCTCGTAGGGGAAGTTCGCGTCCTCGAGCGGAGCCGCGCTGGGAGAGATGGCGGTCCAGAGTTCCGGGTTCTTCGCGCCGAGGTTCCACACGGCGCTCCCGCCCGACGAGTTGCCCATCAGGTAGACG
>DASROF010000139.1:0-10408 GCA_035647075.1 Vicinamibacterales bacterium
ATCTACGCCGAGGGACAGCGGCGCTACGTCGAGTCGCTCTCCGCCTATGCTCGACAGTTCCTCGAGCGCATGGAGAAGCCCGACGTCGACCGCATCGACGGCATCGCGCCCGCCATCGCCATCCGCCAGAAGAACAGCATCAGGAACCCGCGCTCGACGGTCGGGACGACCACCGAGATCCACGACTACATGCGGCTGCTGTTTGCCCGCGTCGGGCGCACTTTCTGCCGCCAATGCGGACAGGAAGTCGTTCGTGAAACGGCGGAGGTGGTGGCCCGACGGCTGGGCGAACTGGCCGGCGCCCGATTGCTGATCGGATTCGAGATCCCGGTCGTGGCGGATGCACGGCGCGGTTTCGTTGCCGAGGACGGCGAGTCGCAGGACGAAGTGGACTCAGCCGGCGCGGCCCGCACGTTTGATCCGGCCGCCGAAACGCTCGAAACGCTGCGGCGACGCGGTTTCGGGCGATTGCTGATCGGCGGTTCGGCTGAAGCCGGACACCACGAACCAGGCCGCGCCGTCGCGTTCGAGGAGGTCGACGCCGCGGCGCTCAAGTCGCGCACGCATCTCGAAGTGGTCGTCGATCGGCTTCGCATCGAAGGCGACCTGCGCAGTCGTCTGACCGACTCGATTGAGACGTCCTATCGCGAGGGTGGTGGAGCGGCGTTCGCGGTCAATGCCGACACTGGCGAGCGCTTCGACTTCTCGGAGCGGTTCGAATGCCGGACGTGCGGCATCGCCTACGAGACGCCGCAGCCGCGCCTGTTCTCGTTCAACAATCCCTTCGGTGCCTGTCCGACCTGCCACGGGTTCGGGAACGTGATCGAGCTCGACATGGGGCTCGTCGTCCCGGACCCGTCGAAATCGATCAACGAGGGTGCGATCGAACCGTGGAGCAAGCCGCACTATCGTGCGCAGCTCGCAGAACTGAAGCGTGCTGCGCGTAAAGGTGCCGTGCGTCTCGACGTGCCGTGGACGGACCTGACGGACGAGGAGCGCCATTTTGTCATCGAAGGAAACGCCGATTATGACGGCGTGCGCGGATTCTTCCGGTGGCTCGAGCGCAAGAAATACAAGGTCCACATCCGTGTGTTTCTGAGCCGCTACCGCGGATACCTCGCATGTCCGGACTGCAGCGGCGCACGGCTGCGCCGTGAAGCGCGCGATGTTCGTGTCGGCGATCGGACGATTGACGCCGTGTCGGCGCTCACCGTTCGTCAGGCGCAGCAGTTCTTCCGGGAGCTGACGCTCTCCGAAAAAGAGACGGCGGTCGCAGACAAGGTGCTGCGGGAAATCGAACGGCGGCTCTCGTTCCTGAGCGACGTCGGCCTCGACTACCTGACGCTCGACCGCCTGTCGTCCACGTTGTCGGGTGGCGAGTCGCAACGAATCAACCTTGCGACGTCGCTTGGATCGGCGCTTGTCGGCACGCTCTACGTCCTCGACGAGCCGTCCATCGGCCTGCACTCCCGCGATAACCAGCGGCTGATCGATATCCTGCAGAAGCTCCGACAACAGGGAAACACCGTCCTGGTCGTCGAACACGATGAGGAGATGATCCGCGTGGCCGATCACATTGTGGACATCGGTCTCGGCGCCGGCGAGCAGGGTGGACGCGTCGTTTACTCCGGGGACCTGCCGGGCCTGCTACAGGAGACGCGATCACTGACCGCGAAGTACCTGCGGCACGAGCTGGTCATTCCGGTACCGTCACCGCGTCGTCGTGGCCTGACGCAGAAGCTGAAGCTCAGCGGCGCGACTGAACACAACCTGAAGGACGTCGATATCGCCATTCCGCTCAACACACTGACGTGCGTGACCGGCGTGAGCGGGTCTGGCAAGTCGACGCTGGTGCATGACGTCCTCTACGCGGCCATCAAGCGCGCGAAGGGCGACTGGGATCGACGCGTCGGCAGCTTCCGCGGGCTCGAGGGGCTCGAATACATCAGCGACGTCATCCTTGTCGATCAGACGCCGATCGGCCGCACGCCGCGCTCGAATCCAGTCACGTATTTGAAGGCGTTCGATCCGATTCGAGAGATCTTCTCGCTGACGCGGGACGCCAAATCACGCGGCCTCTCCGCGAGCCATTTTTCGTTCAACGTGCCCGGCGGACGCTGCGAGGCGTGCCAGGGTGAGGGCGAAGTGCGCGTCGAGATGCAGTTCCTCGCGGATGTCTTCGTGCCGTGCGACCAGTGCGACGGCATGCGCTTCAAGCCGCAGGTGCTCGACGTGAAGTATCGCGGCAAGAACATCCATCAGGTGCTCGGGATGACCGTGCGCGAGGCGCTGACGTTCTTCAGCACGTCACCAAAGGTGTTGCGCCGTCTGCAGGTGCTCGACGAGATCGGATTGGGGTATCTGCGGCTCGGTCAACCGGCCACCACGCTGTCCGGTGGCGAGGCGCAGCGCATCAAGATCGCCGCGCATCTCGCGTCCGTCAGCGGCGAACGGCTGCTGTATATCCTCGATGAGCCCACCACCGGCCTGCACTTCGACGATATCGCCAAGCTGCTCACTGCGTTCAAGAAGCTCGTCGAGGCCGGACACACGCTGGTCGTCATCGAGCACAACCTCGACGTCATTAAGACCGCGGACTATGTGATCGATCTCGGGCCGGAGGGCGGCGAGGGCGGCGGCGAGGTGATCGCTGTCGGCACGCCGGAACAGGTCGCGCAGGTCGAGGAGTCGCATACCGGGCGCGCGCTGCGGCAGGTGCTGGCAGACGGGCGATCGAATGCCTATGCCGCTCGCTAGGGTTCAAAGGGTTCAGAAGGTTCAGGGGGTTCAGAAGGTCAGGATTCTGCCCCGCGACTTCTATAACCGACCGACTCTGACGGTGGCGAAGGAACTGCTCGGCAAGGTGCTTGTCCATCGCACTCCCGCCGGCGACGCGGCCGGAATGATCGTCGAGACCGAGGCGTACATCGGCGAAGACGACCCGGCCTGTCACGCGGCGCCGGGACCCACGCGACGGAATGCGCCGCTTTACGGCCCACCGGGCTTCGCGTACGTTTATCTGAACTACGGTATTCACTACCTCGTGAACGCGGTGACCGAAGCCGACGGGCATCCCGCTGCCGTGCTGATTCGCGCGCTTGCGCCGGTCGATGGGATTCGGCTGATGGAGAAGCGCCGTGCTCCCGACGGCCGGCACATCGACAGCTCAGGCCTGTGTCGCGGACCAGGCAACCTCACGCGCGCGCTCGGCATCACGCTCACTGAGAACCTGAACGACCTCGTCTCGAGCCCGCTCGTCATTGAAGATCGCGGCCACGCGCCAGCGGACGTGTCGTGGGGACCGCGCATCGGCATCACCGTCGGGGTCGAGAAGCCCTGGCGCTGCTGGATCACAGGCCATCCGGCGGTCAGCCGCTAACTCGTAGGGCACCCTTCAGCGGTGCCAACGCGTCGGCTTACTTCTTAACAACCTTGTCGTCGGCGATGCCCAGGAACGTGTATTGGCTGTACGGGTCGCGCAAGTTCGCTCGCCTGCCACGAAGGTCAAACGCACAGACGTATCCGTTGCCGTTCTCGTCCCAGGCGCTGACCTGTCGAAGATTGAGCTCCTTCAGAGAATTGAGATCGCTGTAGTTGGTGCCGAAGATCCCATTCAGGTAATCGATTTGCTCCTGCACGGTGTCGAGTCCGGCCGCCTTGAACCCGTCCTGAATCAGTCCCCACCACGTGCCAGCGCCGTCGCCAAACACCAGGGTCGGACCGCCATTGAGGAGTTTTGAGTCATTTGGGCAGTCGCCAGGCCCGGCGGCTCGAATGGTCGCGGGGGTGATCACGAATCCGGCGATGAGAGCGATTCCGCCAACGAGCGTGACCAGATGGGCGAAGGTCGAGCGTGAAAGCTGCTGCGGCATGAGTGTCCTTTCTCGGAGTGCGACGTCCGTCGTGGCGGGCGGGAGTCTAGTGGCGCGGGCCGAGAAAGTCCAGATTTTCCACGTGTTACGATCGAAGACTCGGCGACACACAGGATTCCATGGGTAAAACGCTCCTCCAGAAAGTGTGGGATCTCCACACCGTTCGGCAGTTGCCGACTGGCCAGACGCAGCTCTTCATCGGGTTGCACCTGGTCCACGAGGTGACCAGTCCGCAGGCATTTGACGCGTTGCGAGAGCGCGGCTGGAAGGTCGCTCGTCCGGATCGCACGTTTGCGACGGTTGATCACATCGTCCCCACTCTGGAGCGCAAGCGTCCATTCCTCGACGTCATCGCAGAGGACATGATCGCCTCGCTCGAGCGCAACTGTCGCGACTTCGGAGTACGGCTCGCAGGACTCGACGACGACCGTCAGGGCATCGTCCACGTCATCGGGCCGGAGCTGGGACTCACGCAGCCGGGTATGACGATCGCCTGCGGCGACAGCCACACATCCACGCACGGTGCCTTCGGCTCCGTGGCATTCGGCATCGGCACCTCGCAGGTTCGCGACGTGCTCGCCTCGCAGTGTCTCGCGATTGAGCCGCTGAAGGTCAGGCGCATTCGCGTCACCGGCAACCTGCATCCAGGCGTCTATGCGAAGGACGTGATCCTCGAAATCATCCAGCGCCTCGGCGTCCGCGGCGGCACCGGTTACGCCTATGAATACGCCGGCGACACCGTCGATCACATGACGATGGACGAGCGGATGACGATGTGCAACATGTCGATCGAGGGAGGAGCGCGCGTCGGTTACGTCAACCCGGACGAGACGACGTTTGAATACCTCGAGGGCCGTCCGTTCAGCCCGCAGGGTGACGCGTTCGGCCGCGCCAGGCAGTGGTGGCGCTCCATCGCCTCCGACGCGGACGCGACGTTCGATGATGACGTGGTGATTCGGGCGGAGGAGCTCAAGCCGGTCGTAACGTGGGGCGTGAATCCCGGGCAGTCGATTGCGATCGACGAGCGGGTGCCGGCGCCGGACGAGTCAGCTGAACCGCAGGCGATCTCCGACGCCCTTGATTACATGGGGCTCGAGCCCGGCCGGCCGATCGCCGGCATGAAAGTCGATGTCGCGTTCATCGGCTCCTGCACGAACGCCCGCTTATCCGACCTCCGCGAGGCCGCGCGCATCGTCAAAGGTCGTCACGTGGCACCGGGAGTGAAGGCGCTGGTGGTCCCCGGTTCCGTTGCCGTCAGCCGGGCCGCGGAGCGCGAAGGGCTGGCCGACGTATTCCGTGCAGCTGGTTTCGAATGGCGTGGGGTCGGCTGCTCCATGTGCCTGGGCATGAACCCGGACAAGCTCGAAGGCAATCAGGTCTGTGCTGCTTCATCGAACAGGAACTTCAAGGGGCGGCAGGGAAGTCCCACCGGGCGCACGCTGCTGATGAGTCCGGCCATGGTGGCCGCCGCCGCGATCGAGGGCAAGGTGGTAGACGTTCGGGAGTACGTGAGCTGATGCCTGCAATCACGGGAGTCCAGGGCCGTGCGCTACCGCTGCGTGGCGACGACATCGACACCGACCGGATCATGCCCGCGCGCTTCCTCGTCGGCGTCAGCTTCGACGGGCTCGAGAAGCACGTCTTCGAAGACGACCGCAAAGCCGCTGTTCGTCCGCACAATCGCCATCCGTTCGACGTCGCGCACTATCAGGGCGCCAGGATTCTGGTGGTGAACTCGAACTTCGGCTGCGGGTCGTCCCGCGAGCATGCCCCGCAGGGTCTTCATCGCTGGGGGATCGATGCGGTCATCGGCGAATCGTTTGCCGAGATCTTCTTCGGTAACTCCGTGATGATTGGAATGCCGTGCGTGACCGCCTCGTCTGCGGACGTCCGCGCGCTGATGGATCTGATCGAGAAGCGGCCAACCGCTCAGCTCACGCTCGATCTCGTCGCCGGCACGTGCGAGACGGAGGGTTTCCGATGCCAGGTCTCGCTGCCGCCCAACGTGCGCGATGCGTTCACCTCCGGCGCGTGGGACACCACGGGGATGCTGCTGGATCACTACGAACAGGTTGACGCAGCCTCCGCACGCCTTCCGTACGTCGCGGGATTCTAGCGGGCTCTCGTAGTGTCCGGCTTCAGCCGGACCTCCACGATCAGGAAACCTTCTTCGGTTTGTGTTCTTCGTGGTCCTCGTGTCCGCGGCCCTTCTTTCTTTCCTCGACTGACGCCAGGAACGCCATCGCCGCGTGCGATCTCTCGCCGGCCCTGCGGAACACCAGGCGGACCTGGCGGTGCAGCCGTACTTCCGGCATGGCCAGTGCCATGAGCTCACCGCGGACGATTTCCGATTCCGCGCACCGCCGCGGCAGGAGCGCAACACCCATCTGCATCGCGACGGCGCGCTTGATGCCTTCGAGGCTTGGCAGCGATACGAGGATGTTCGCCGGAATGTGATGCTGTTCGAAGAGCCGCAGAACGCGGTCGCGGACGTGCGACGGATCGTTGTGCGCAATGACGGTCTGCCGCGCGCATTCAGAGAGCGTCACCTCGCGGCTATTGGCCAGCGGATGCGACGGGTGGACAAGCATGACCAGCTCGTCCTGTCCGAGGACAATCGAACCGAGCTGCGTTTCGGCGGGTTGAAACGTCAGCACCCCGAAATCGAGCGTGCCCTGGGCGACTTCGGCGCCCAGCTGGCGTGCGGGAATCCGCCGCACGTCGCAGTGGACGAGCGGGTGACCGCTACGGAAGCGTTCGATTAGCGGAAGCACGGCGTGGACAGACGCCTCGTTGCACCCGATGAGCACGCGCCCGCGCCGCAGGTCGCGAAGGTCCTTGACGGCCTCTTCGGCTTCCTCCGAGAGGCGCAGGAGGCGGTCCGCGTAGTCGCGGAGCAGGCGCCCGGCCTCTGTCAGCGTCGCGTCCTTGGTGGCCCGGTCAAACAGGCGTTCGCCGACGCTTTCCTCGAGCCGCCGGACGGCCTGACTGATGGCCGGCTGCGTCCGATGCAGCTTCATCGCGGCCTTGGAGAAGCTCCGTTCGGAGGCAACGGTCAGAAATACCCGTAATTCGCTTAACTCCATAAGTAATTATGATTCAACCAGAATGATTATCATTTTGACAAATCTTTCCAGGTCACGTCTACTGGAAGGTAATAAGCCCTGATCCAGTCCGGGCTGATGCCCTACAACCGTGTTTGGGGGCAGGGCGCCGGCGAGTGGGAGGACTTCACATGGCCGAGCAGGTTCGAATTTTTGACACGACGTTGCGTGACGGCGAGCAGTCGCCCGGATTCTCGCTCCGGGTGTCCGAAAAGCTCCTGCTGGCGCGTCAACTCGATCTGCTTGGCGTGGACATCATCGAGGCGGGGTTCCCGATCGCGTCCCCCGCTGACGCCGAGGCGGTTCGGCGCGTTGCCACCGAGATTCGTCGTCCCGTCATTGCGTGCCTGGCGCGCTGTCACCGTAAAGATCTCGAGAAGGCGGCCTGGGCCATTCAGCCGGCGGCGCAGGGGCGCATCCACACCTTCATTGCGACGTCTGATCTGCATCTGCAGGCGAAGCTGCGCATGACGCGCGAGCAGTGTCTCGAGGCGGCGGTCGAGTCGGTTCGCTACGCGCGGCATCACAGCGGCGATGTCGAGTTCTCGGCCGAGGACGCCACGCGCAGCGATCTCGATTTTCTCTGCCGCGTCGTCGAAGCGGTGATCAAGGTCGGCGCGACCACGATCAACCTGCCGGATACCGTCGGCTATTCGACACCGGACGAAACGCGCGCGTTCTTCCGCACGATTCGCGAGCGCGTGCCGCACTCCGATCGCGTGATCTTCAGCGCGCACTGCCACGACGATCTCGGCCTGGCGGTCGCGAACACACTCGCGGCGATCGAGGGCGGCGCCCGTCAGGTGGAGTGCACCATCAACGGCATCGGCGAGCGCGCCGGTAACGCCGCACTCGAGGAGATCGTGATGGCGCTGCATGTGCGCAGTGATCGTCTGCCGCACGTCACCAGCATCGACACGAGGCAGCTGTACCCGTCGAGCGACATGCTGACCCAGCTGACCGGCCAGGGCGTGCAGGTCAACAAGGCGATCGTCGGGCGGAATGCCTTCGCGCATGAGGCGGGCATTCACCAGGACGGCATCCTCAAAGACCGCCGGACCTACGAAATCATGCGTGCGGAGGATGTGGGCGCACCGTGGAATCCACTCGTCCTCGGCAAGCACTCAGGCCGTCACGCCGTGCAGAAGCGCTGTGCCGACCTCGGGTTCGAGATTCAGGGAGACGAGCTGATCGAGATCTACCGCGCGCTGATGGCGATTGCCGACGATCGCAAGACGCTCACGGACAACGACGTGCGCACGGTGATCGCCAGCACTCGCAGCGTCCACGTCACGACGGTGGTGGATGTGGATCCGTTCGACACGCCCGCGGCGCCCGTGCATGCCTCGAATGAGGCGGGCTACGGACACGGGGTCTAGAGATCGCAGGGGCCGACGTTAACGTCGGCGCTACCGGTCCGCCGGCTTCTTCTGCTCGATCGTCTCGACGAATGTCACCTGCCGCATCGGCGCGTGAATCCCTCGTTCCCGCAGCAGTTTTGCAATCCGCTTCCGCAGTTCACGGCCAACGAACCACTGCTTCTGCGGTACGGTCTTGATTCGCCCCTTCACGACGAGCCGGTCGGTTTCGAACGCATCGATGCCGTAGACATCGAGCGGTGCCAGGATGTGCGGCTTGAACGCCGCATCGTCCAGCAACGACGCACCAGCGTCATTGAGCGCCTGGACCACGCGATCCGGATCGTCTTCGTAGGCGACCCCGACAGAAATCACGTAGTACGCGAAGTCCTTCGACATGTTCGCGAGCGTCTTGACCTCACCATTCGCGAACACATGCACCGTGCCCTGTTCGTCGCGCAGCACGATTGTCCGCAGGTTGACCTCTTCGACGAGGCCGCCCTGACCGTTGACGACGGCGCTGTCGCCGACGCGAACCTGGTCCTCGGCAATCATGAAGAAGCCGGCGATCAGGTCGCGGATCAGCGTCTGCGCGCCGAAGCCGAGGGCCACGCCGACCACGCCGAAGCCCGTGATGGCCGGCCCGATGTCGTAGTCGAACTCCCGGAGGATCATCAGACCGGCGATGACAGTGACGACCACCGTCAGCGTCCGCTGCATCAATCGCGCGAGGGTCTGCGCGCGCTTGGTCCGTTCGATGACCTCGAGCCCGGTGCCGCTGCTCATCTCCCGCTCGAAGCGGCGGGCGGCGGTCGCGCCGATCCGGATGGTCAGATAGGCGAGCACGGCGATGATTGCGATCCGCTCGCCGCTGTCCAGCAGCCAGCGGATCAGCTCGTCGCGGTCGCGGGCGAAGCTGGTCTTGTAGCCGGCGAGCGAGAGAGCCGGGAACGAGAGCCCCGTCGCGATGATCAGAAACAGGAACACGTGGATGGCGCGGCCAGGACCCTGGATGAAGCGCCCTTCACGATCGTCCGGCACGATGGCGTGAAGCATCGAGCGCACCGCACGCGCGGCGAGATTGGTGAGGATGTACGCCGCGACAAGCGCCAGCGCGATTGCCAGCGCCAGATCGGGCCAGTTGGCCGGCATCAGCGATTACGAGGCGGCACGCTTTTGAATGGGCACGCGGATATCCAGGCGCTTGCCGTCGCGCAGAATGCGGAGCGTGGCGGTGCTGCCGATCGGCGCGTCCGACATCAGGCGGTCAAGATGACCGGGATCCTGCACGGTGGTTCCGTTGAACGCCAGGATGATGTCGCCCAGCTCGAACACTGACGGCGAATCGCGGTACATCTCGTACACCAGCGCACCGCGCGTATCGGGAGCACCGAATCGCTCGGCATACCCAGTGGTCAGCGGTAGCAGGTGCACGTTGCCGATCGATCCGCGCCGGACCTCGCGGAATTGTCGCAGCTCGTTGAAGATGCGCTGCGCGAGGTTGCTCGAGACCGCGAACCCGATTCCCTGGTAGCCGCCGCTGCGCGAGAAGATGACGGTATTGATGCCGACCAGTTCTCCGCGGGCGTTGATGAGGGCGCCGCCGGAGTTGCCCGGGTTGATCGCAGCGTCAGTCTGAATGAAGTTCTCGAAGTCGTTGATGCCGACATCGGTCCGGTTCACGGCCGAGACGATGCCAAGCGTCACGCTTTCACTGAGCTGGTACGGGTTGCCAATCGCCAGCACCCACTCGGCGACCTTCAGCCGATCCGAATCGCCCCATGGCATCATCGGCAGGCTCCTGCCGTCTACCTTCAGCAGTGCCAGGTCGGTTCCAGGGTCGATGCCGATGACGCGAGCCGGCAGTTCCTGCTTGTCCGACAACGTCACCGTGATATCGATGTCGCGCAGCGCCGCCTGCGTGTCGCCGGTCACGACGTGGTTGTTCGTCAGGATGTAACCATCGCGGCTCACGATGACGCCGGAGCCGAGGCTGCTCTCGACGGCCCGCTGTTCGTAGGCGCCTCCCCGGCCCAGGAACTCCTCGAACGGATCGTACACGCGTCGTCTGACC
>DASROF010000140.1:0-2210 GCA_035647075.1 Vicinamibacterales bacterium
GTCTGCGCGGCCGCGGACTTCGTCGAGGTCGGAAAGTCGAGTGCACCGAGGCCGTCGATCGCTTCGATCGCGGCGAGTGCCGGCGTGCCGGCGGCAACCAGCAGCAAGGCAAGAGCATGCGCCAGGCGCAGCAGCAACGGCCGCGCCCGGCGCGCGGTCATGTCAGGTTGCGGCCGTGGAACAATTCCTCGATCTCGCGCTTGAGCACGGTCTCGATGCGCTGGCGGTCCTTGAACGACAGATCGTCGACGTGCGACTCGAACAGGTACGTCTCGAGGTCGAACTCCTTGACGTGCATCTTCGTGTGGAACATGTTTTCCTGATACACGTTGACGTCGAACATCTCGTACTTCTGGCGGATGTGCTTGGCCAGGTATTCCTGGATCGAATTGATGCGGTGATCCATGTAGTGCTTCTTGCCCTTGACGTCGCGCGTGAAGCCGCGCACGCGGTAGTCCATGACGACGATGTCGGACTCGAAGCTGTCGATCAGGTAGTTCAACGCCTTCAGCGGTGAAATCACGCCGCAGGTGGCCACGTCGATGTCGGCGCGGAACGTGGCGATGCCGTTGTGCGGGTGCGTCTCCGGGTAGGTGTGCACCGTGATGTGGCTCTTGTCCATGTGCGCGACGACGGTCTCGGAGATCACGTCGCGGCCAATCTTCTCGACGATCGGGTGCTCGGAGATCAGGATCGTCACGGAGGCGCCCTGCGGGTCGTAGTCCTGGCGCGCGATGTTCAGGATGTTCGCGCCGATGATGTCGGCCACGTCGGTCAGGATCTTGGTCAGGCGGTCGGAATCGTACTGCTCGTCGATGTACTCGATGTAGCGGTCGCGCTGCTCCGCCGTCACGGCATAGCAGATGTCGTAGATGTTGAAACTGAGCGCCTTCGTCAGGTTGTTGAAACCCTGAAGCTTCAGGCGCGGAAGCGGCTTGACCATCGCAGTTACCTCGCTTGCAGCGGGTGCTGCTCGGGGCGCGAATTATGGACCAGTTTGGGCCGGGGGAAAACCGGAAAAACGCGCCGTTCAGCATGTCCGGCGAGGCGCGATTGGCCCCGGGAGGCACCGCGGGACGAATCGGGAAAAAATCGACCCAACCAGAGAAATCCGTGACCCAGCGCAAATTTGCCGAAAATTCGTCTAAGATGCGGTCAGTGTGGGCGGACCCAGGGGACCGCAGATAGCAGCCACGCTGATGCGGTATGGACAGTCGCCACACGCAAAAGACCCGACATCCACCCTGAATGAGGTCGAATGTGCCTGATCTACGCTACTCGTTGCAACGCGCAGTGACGCGCGTCCAAGCTCCGAACTCGCTATTGCTGGATCGGACGACGCTCGAGCGTTTTCTCGCCCAGTGTCATCTGCGCCACTACCCGAGCAAGACGGCGATCATCCGTCCGGGCGATTCGGCCAACATCCTGTACTTCATCATCGAAGGGTCGGTGACGGTGTCCTCGGAGGACGAGGAAGGCCGCGAACTGATCCTGGCCTACATCAATCCGGGCGAATTCATCGGCGAGATGGGCCTGTTCGTCGAAACCCCGCAACGCGAGGTGCTGGTGCGCACGCGCACCTCGTGCGACCTGGCCGAGATCAGCTACGAGCGATTGTTTCAGTTCTATGAAGGCCCGCTGCGCGACGAGATGACGAAGATCCTGTTCGCCATCGGCACGCAACTGACCAAGCGCCTGCTCAACACCTCGCGCAAGGTCAGCCGCCTGGCGTTCATGGACGTGACCAGCCGCGTGGCCAAGACCCTGATCGACCTGACCTCGGAACCCGACGCGATGTCGCACCCGAAGGGCATGCAGATCCGCATCTCGCGCCAGGAAATCAGCCGCATCGTCGGCTGCTCGCGCGAAATGGTCGGCCGCGTGCTCAAGCAACTCGAAGAGCAAGGCATGATCAGCGTCGCCGGCAAGACGATCGTGGTGCTGGGGTTGCGCTGAGTCACACGCGGGAATTGCCTTCTTCTTTTGATCGTCATTCCGGCGAAGGCCGGAATCCAGTTCTTCGGCAGATTCAGAAAGAACTGGATCCCAGCCTTCGCTGGGATGACGAGCCAAAGCAGGAAGAACTGGATCCCAGCGTTCACCGGGATGACGAGCAATATGGGGCTGGCCGGCTCTCGAGCCCCTCTCCCTCCGGCAGAGGGGTTGGGGTGAGGGTCGGGGCTCGCACCGACGTCGATAGAGACCCAACC
>DASROF010000141.1:0-4953 GCA_035647075.1 Vicinamibacterales bacterium
TGCTCCTGACGCTCGTCAACGCGGCACCCATCGTCCGCGGCGAGGCGCTTCCGTTCCTGCGCACCATGTTCGTCGGCATGTTCGGCATGATGATGTTCTTCATGCTGAGCGGGGCGTTCCGGGCCGCCGGCGATCCGCAGACGCCGCTGCGGCTTGGCGTCACGATGACGGTGCTGACGGTCATCTTCAACGTCATGCTGATTCCGGCATTCGGGACGGTCGGCGCCGCATACGGGACCATCGCCAGCAGCACGATCGTCGCGGTCTACGGAATGTGGCGCCTGACGCGGCCTCACTCCGTGATTCACTTCGAGCACGGCATGAGCCTGAAGCCGGACTTCACGATCATCCGCTCGTTGTTCCGGTTCGGTCTGCCGACGGGCGTTCAAGGCATCGCGATGAACATCGGCGGTGTGCTGATGCTGCGGTTCATCGGCTCCCTGGAGCAGAGCGCCGCCGCCCAGGCCGCCTTCGCCGTCGGCTACACCGAGCTCTTTTCGCTGATCACCTGGACGTCGGTGGGCTTGATGGGCGCGTCGGCGACCATCGCCGGCCAGAACCTTGGCGCGGGCAATGCGGAGCGTGCCGTCGATGGCGTCAAAGTCGCCTCGAAGTTTGGCCTTGGCGTCGCCGCCGCCATCGGTCTTCTGTTTGTCGCGGTGCCGCAGTATCTCCTCGCCGTCTTCGGCATGAGCGATCCGACCGTGCTGTCACTGGGCCGGTCGCTGCTGGCGTTTCTCAGCGTCTCCGGACTCTTCATTACGGTAGCGCTCAGCTACACCGGCGGACTGCAGGGAACGGGCGACACGCGGAGCCCGCTCTACATTTCCATCATTTCGCAGGTCGTCGTTCCGCTTGGACTCTGCTCCGCCTTTCAAGCCACGCGAGGTCTCCAGCCGACCGATATCTGGCTGGCCATCGTCGTCGGCCACTTTACCCGCATGTGTCTCAGCGTGATGCGGTTCAGGCAGGGTAAGTGGCGAAATATCGCGGTGGATATCGAACCGGCGAGACCGTAAGACGAAATGCAAAATGCAAAATTCAAAATGCAAACCCTAAACTGAGTACGAGAAATCTTCGTACTCACCAGAGCCCCATCCCGATACCTGCCCGATTCCGCGTTATGCCTTTTGGCGCCGTCGCTGCACCGAGAGCGGCATGCCTCCAGACTCTTCACAAGACATTAGAAACCGCACATTCAGGTTCGCGTGTGCCGTCGCGGCGCTTGTTTTGATGCTTGACGAGTACAAGTTGCGATCGATCGTCGATCAGCTTCTCCGATCCGCCACTTCCGTCGGATCGAATCTCGAAGAGGCAAAGGCCGCATCCTCGAAACGCGAGTTCCTCCGTGACGTTCAGATCTCGCTGCGGGAATCTCGCGAGGCTGTCTACTGGCTGCGCCTGTGCGCCGAACTGAAATTCGGGCCTGAAGCCCAGCTTCGAGAGCTCATTGGCGAGGGAGATCAGATTGCGCGGATACTGGCTGCGATCGTCGTCAGCACAAAGCGCCGAATGCTTGTCGGCTATGCAGTGTTTGCAATTTGCATTTTGAATTCTGCATTGCTGCTATCGTAGATCATGGCTTTCAACGGCATTCCGAAAGTCCCCACTCCGGTTAACGACGTAAACCGGTCGTATCTTCCGGGTTCACCGGAACGAGCTGAGCTCAAGGATCGACTGGCTCACATGTCGTCCGAGCAGCTCGACATTCCCATCGTCATCGGCGGCAAAGAAATTCGAACGGGCCGCGTTCAGCAGGTGGTGATGCCGCACAACCACCGTCACGTGCTCGGACAGTGGCATGCCGCCGACGCCGAGCATGTCCAGCAGGCGATCGCGGCCGCCGCAGAAGCAAGCCGCGAGTGGGCGAGCTGGGCCTGGCACGAGCGTGCGGCGGTGCTGCTGCGCGCGGCGGAACTGCTGACGACGACCTGGCGCGCCACGATCAACGCTGCGACGATGCTCGGGCAGTCGAAGAACGTGTTTCAGGCGGAGATCGATGCGGCGTCGGAGATGGTGGACTTCTGGCGCTTCAATCCGTTCTTCGCGCAGCAGATCTACGAAGACCAGCCGATCAGCAGCCACACGATGTGGAACGCCCTCGAGTATCGACCACTCGAAGGCTTCGTCTACGCGGTGACGCCGTTCAACTTCACCTCGATCGGCGGCAACCTGCCGACCGCCCCGGCGCTGATGGGCAACACCGTCATCTGGAAGCCGGCATCGAGCGCGATCCTCAGCGGCTACTACATCGTGAAACTGCTCGAAGCCGCAGGTATGCCGCCTGGCGTCATCAACTTCATTCCGGGCAACGCTGTCGAGATCTCGAACGTCCTGCTCGATTCGCCACACCTGGCGGGGATTCACTTCACGGGCAGCACGGGCGTGTTCCAGTCGATGTGGACCAAGGTCGGCCAGAACATCGCCCGCTACAAGAGCTATCCGCGTCTCGTCGGCGAGACGGGCGGCAAGGACTTCATCGTCGCGCACCCGTCTGCTGACGTGCAGGAATTCTCCGTCGCGATTGTCCGCGGCGGTTTCGAGTATCAGGGACAGAAGTGTTCAGCAGCGAGCCGCATCTACGTGCCGAAATCGCTGTGGCCGGACGTCACGGATCGCGTCGTGTCGATGATGCGCGAGATCAAGGTCGGGGACGTCGCGGACTTCCGGACCTTCATGGGCGCGGTGATCGACCGCAAGTCGTTCGACAAAATATCCGGCTACCTGGAAGACGCGCGGAAGAATGCCACGATCATCGAAGGTGGAACCGCGTCTGACGAAGTCGGCTACTTTGTCTCGCCGACACTGGTCCAGGCGCCGAAGGCGGACTATCGGCTGATGTGCGAGGAGATCTTCGGTCCTGTCGTCACGGTCTATGTCTATGACGACGCCAGATGGACCGAGACGCTCGCGGTGATCGATCAAACGTCGCCGTATGCTCTCACCGGGGCCGTCTTTGCGCGTGACCGCAGCGCGATTCGTGAGGCCACGCGGGCGCTGCGGAACGCTGCCGGCAACTTCTACATCAACGACAAGCCGACCGGCGCAGTGGTCGGACAGCAGCCATTCGGCGGCGCCCGAGCGTCCGGCACGAACGACAAGGCGGGATCGAAGATGAATCTCTTGCGGTGGGTCAGCGCGCGGACGATGAAGGAAACCTTCTCGTCCCCGCGCGAGTACACGTATCCGTATATGTCGGAGGAGTAGGTCCGGCTTCAGGCGGACCTATTGGATCTTGACGAGCTCGATGTCGAAGACGAGCATTCCTTTCGGCTGACCGGTTTCGCCCTTGTAGGCGAGATTCTCCGGAATCCAGAAGCGTGTTCGCTCCCCTTCCACCATCAGTGCCACGCCCTCGGTCCAGCCGGGGATCACGCTGTTGAGATCCATCGTAATCGGTTGTCCGCGCAGCACAGAGCTGTCGAACATCTTTCCGTCCGTCGTCCAGCCGGTGTAATGCACGATCACTCGCGACCAGGCGGCAGGATTCCGCGCGCCCGTGCCGGGACGAAGCACCTTATAGGCAAGGCCCGTTGATGTCTTCTTCGCGTCATCAGGCGGACCTTTGACGTCGGAAGGGGCCACCGTCGGACTCGGTCTCGCCTCGAGCAGCTCGATATCGAACACGACGGTGCCAGTAGGCTTGCCGGCCTGACCCTTGTAGGCGAGCATCTCGGGGACCCAGCAACGGCGCTTCTCGCCGACGGTCATCAACTGAACGCACTCGCGCCAGCCGGGGAGCGACTTGTTCAGTGGAAAGGTCGACGGTGTGCCGCGAGCGATCGAGCTGTCGAACATTCGACCATCGCTTGCCACCCAGCCGGTGTAATGCACCGTGACGATGTCTGCGGGCGCTGGCTTCTGCGTACCGGTGCCCGGCGTCAGCACGCGCGAGATCAGGCCGGAGGCGGCTTTGGCGGCATCCGCCGGCGGCGCGGCCAGGTCGGACGGCGGCGTATACGGCGATACCTGCGCGCCTGCGCCCGAGGTCAGAGCAATGAGTAATAGTCCCGTCGCAAAAACTCGTGTGAACATGAATCAACTTTCCAGCAATAAGCGCCCGGGGTCTTCGACGAACTCCTTGATCTTGACAAGGAACTGAACCGCCTCGCGTCCGTCCACGATCCGATGGTCGTAGGAGAGCGCGACATACATCATCGGCCGGATCGTGGGCTCTCCGTTCACCGGAACGACGCGATCCTGGATCTTGTGAAGACCGAGGATCCCAACCTGCGGTGGATTGAGGATCGGCGTGCTCAGCAGTGAACCGAAGACGCCACCATTAGTAATGGTAAACGTGCCGCCCTTGAGATCCTCGAGCGTGAGGGCGCCGTCGGCGGCGCGCTGTGCAAAATCCCGAATCGCCAGCTCGAGCTGAGCAAACGACGTGCGGTCGGCATCGCGGATCACCGGTACGACCAGGCCGCCTTCGGCGCCGACGGCCATGCCGATGTCGAAATAGTTCTTGTAGACGATTTCGTTACCCTGGATCTCCGCGTTGAGCTGCGGAAAAACCCGCAGCGCGGCAACGCTCGCCTTCACGAAGAACGAGGCGATGCCGAGGCTGACGCCGAACTCCTTCTTGAACGCCTCTTTTCGGCGCTCGCGGAGGCTCATCACCGCCGTCATGTCCACCTCGTTGAAGGTCGTGAGCATCGCCGCGTTGTGCTGCGCTTCAACGAGCCGCCTGGCAATCGTCTCGCGCCGCTTGGACATCCGCTCGCGTCGCTCACTGCGATCGCCGGATGGTCGCGGCGGTGGTACGGAAGGCATCGCTTTCGGGAGGGCAGCCGGAGCCGCCGCGGTCGGCGCGGCTTTCAGGGCTGGCGGTGGTGACGCGGGCTCGGGTGCAGCCGGGGCAGCCGCGGTGCTCTTCGTCGCCGTGTCGCCAGAGCCGTTGCCGGATGGCGGTGGTGGTGCCGGCGCCGGCGCGGACGCCGATTCGTCGACGAC
>DASROF010000142.1:0-2790 GCA_035647075.1 Vicinamibacterales bacterium
CGTTCTGCCGCTTCATCTCCGTCATGAGATCGAGCGTGTGCTGCGGCGTGGGCGGGATCCCCGGCCGGGGCTCGACGTAGCCGATGACGTCGAGACCGAACCGGTCCGCGAAATTGGGGAATGAGCGATGGTAGGTGACGACCTTCGTCCCCTTGTACGGCGCCATCGCCGCCAGCCACCGCTTTTCGGCCTCGCTGACGCGCGCCGTGAAATCGTTACTGCGCTGGTCGAAGTAGGCGCGATCGGTCGGACGAAGCTGCGAGAGTTTGTCCGCGATCGATCGGGCGACGATCTTGCCGTTCTCCGGATCGAGCCAGTAATGCGGATTGCCCTGCGGATGGACGTCCCCCTCTGCGCGCGTGACCTGGCCCGTCGGGATGTCGAGAATGCGCGCCTTCGCGGACGCGTCGAGGTACCCCTCGGCGCCAACCTGGATCTTCCGGTTGCGGCTCTGCGTGATGAGCGGAGGCAGCCACCCGATTTCCAACTCCTTGCCGACCGCAATCAGCAGGTCGGCCTTCTGCAGCTTCAGGATGAAGCTCGGCTTGGCTTCGACGAAGTGCGGATCCTGATAGCCGCGTGCAATCGATTCCACGGTGATCTTGTCGCCGCCGACTTCACGCGCAATCGCGGCGAGATCCTCCGTCGTCGCAACGACATTCAGCTTGTCCTGAGCTGCCGCCCCACCAGCCGACAGCGCCAACGCCAACGCAACGACGACACTCGATATGACTCTCATAAATACACGCCTCTAGAACTGGTGCGCACCGTGCGCGCCGATCGAAAACTGGAACTGAAACAGGAACTCGTTCGCGAGATCGCCAGTCGCGTATTTCGTCCGCCGGTACTGGCCGCGGACCTGGCTGAACTCGCTCGGCCAGTACGTCAGCAGCGCCGACTGGCCGGTATCACGGAGCGCCGCATCATCAGCGTGCCCCGACCGGTCGTAACGTGCGCCCGCAAACCAGCGGCGCGCCAGCTGGTAGTCGCCTGAGAAGTAGTAGCCAAACGCGTTTGCAATCGAGAGTGGCTGCTCTCGTCGGCTCCACACCAGTTCCGTCCGTCCGAGGAACGAGCGGTAGATCGATCGGCGCAGCGGTTTCCACCGGATGGTTCCGTCCACGCCGAAGAGTCGCGTCGTAAATCGATCGACGTCGATGCCGTCGAGGAGGCCGGAATCGTTGTGGCCGTGGGCGAACGACGCACCGACATCGACGTTGGTACTTTCGGAAATGTCCTGATAGCCGCGCAACCGCCCCACGTAGCTGAGATCGCCGCGTTTGCTCGAGTGAAACACGTCACCCGAATCGCCGCGGAAGACCTGGCCGGTCGCCTCCAGGAAGAACCAGGGATTGGAAATCAACCGCGCCACCGAGAAGCCGGCGTCGGTGATCCCTTCATCACCGTCAACGAGGTTGTCGGTGACCAGAGGCCGATCGGTCCACGGGATCTGATGGCTGTGGAAGGTGTTGACCTTGCCAAACGAAGCCCGTTGCTTGCCGACCTTCACGAGGAGCCCGCCCGGGAGCGTCGGGAACGTGATGAAGCCCTCTTCCAGGTCCACGCCCGTCTCGCCGAATGAGATAAAGAAGTCGGCGCGCGCGTAGGGATCGACGATCGCCTGCAGCGAGAGTTCGGACTCCTGCATCTTGAGCGTCGGCGGGGGATTGACCGTATTGCGTCCGGCGGCGCCGAGGAAGTTGCCGATCACCGCAATGTCGGGGTTGAAGATCTTCGACGCGGCTGCGCCGGCACCATACACCGGGAGCGCGCCCGCGGGCCCGCCGGCGCCTCCAGAGCCAGGCGGCACCTGCGCCGTTGGGCCCGGATCGCTCTGCGCAGCGACAGGTGCCGCCGCAGCACCTTGTGCGGCCCCAAGCTTTGTCTCCAGCACTGTCAACCGCTCGCCGTACTGCTGCTGGATCGCCTGCAGTTCCTTTCGCAGCTGCTCGATCTCCTGCCGCAACGCCTGCACGTCGGTCCCCTGCGCAAATGCTGACGACGGCGCGACGAGGAGCAATGCACAAATGGCGACGGCACGAACGAGTCGTACTCCCGTCATTTCACCTCCGCTATTCAGTTGATGTGAATGTCCGCGAAACGCGGACGCCGGCAGCGGCTAGACGGGAGGTGCGCGGGGTGAGAGGTTCAGCCGCGCGACGGCGCGTGGGACCTCGACCGGGATCGCGGAAGGTGCGAACGAGCCTTTGGTGATGACGGCCATGCGCGGGGCGCGAATGCCGTCCGCGCTGAACGCGCGAATCCAGTGACAGAGGACGCAGTGGATCGGATCGTCGGTCGTGCGAACGGCGCCGATGGCGTGCCCGCCGGCGTCGTGGACGGCCACCAGGCCATCCTCGTCGCCACACTCGACCTGATGTGGGATGGCTGACAGAGCGGCCAGAGCAGTAAGCGACCAGAGCAGCGCGACCGCGATGGGTCGGGACCGCATCCGGAGCCAGCGGACCATTGGGGATCAGAGTAACAGATTCGGTTATGGCTGGGTTTCCGCGGTCTGGACGGAGAGAGCCGTCAATTTCTTAATGTTTTCTTAATGTTTGCCGTGCCTGTGTGGGGTTATGATCCGGCCTCGCAAGGCACGGCGGTGACCGCCGTAGCGATCATCAAAAAGAGGGGTAGTAAATGATGCGACGGAATTTCCTTGTCGTGGCTGTCGTGCTGATGTTCGGCACAGCAGCGAGCCTGGCCGCGCAGGCCAAGCCTGATTTCTCTGGCAAATGGACCCTGGATCCCGCTTCGGCGCCTGCACCTCCTGCGGGTGCACCGGCC
>DASROF010000143.1:0-11164 GCA_035647075.1 Vicinamibacterales bacterium
GCCACGACTGACCCCATCGGCTTCACCATGTCGCCGGTCAGCATGATGGTGCTGAGGACCGTGTGCTTCATGGCGTCCACCACCGACACGCTCGAGCCGTTTTCCGCAGTCACGTAGGCGCGCGTACTGTCGGGAAGGAACGCCGTTGAGCGCGGCCGCTTACCCACCTTGAAGGTCTTGATCGGCTTCAGACCAACCGCGTCAATGGCGGTGACCTGGGCGTCTTCTTCGGAGGTGACGTACACCACTTTCCCATCGGGTCTGAGCTCGACCCCCTCAGGCTCTTCACCGACCTTGAACGTGGCCAGCACGTGCCCGTCATCAACGCTGACGACCGTCAACTCGCCCGTGTCCTCGTTCGCGACGAACAGCCGTGTTCCGTCCTTGCTGATCGCTGTCTGCTCCGGGTCAGAACCAGCACGAATCACGCGGATCAGCTTCTGCTCGCTGACGCTGACGACTCCGACGCCATCGGCTTTCTTGTCTGGCGGAGGCAGCTTGCTTTCATCAACGCCCGGCCCTGCGGCCGGCGAGCCGCTCAGCGCAACAAACAGCGTCGACCCGTCCGGGCTCAGGCGAATGCCGCGCGGCCGCTTGCCGACCGGGATGGTCGCGATGACCTTCGCCGCAGCTACATCCACGACAGAGATATCGCCCCCCTGCTCGTTGGTGACGAACAGACGTCCTGCGGCTGGAGGGGCAGGCGCCGGTGCGGGTGCGGGAATCGTGGATTCTGCGGGCTGCTGCTCGCGCGAACACGAGGCGAGAAGCAGGAGGGCCATGGCGGCAATCAAGAGCCTGCGCATGGCCCGGATTCTAACTCCCAACTTCCAATTCCCAAGTGCCAAACAAGCCTTTTGGGAGTTGGGCGTTGGGCGTTGTTCTACTTACTCTGCCTCGGTCCCGGCTGAGCCGGCGACGGCTTGGCTTGCGGCACGACTGGCTGTGTGCTGCGGCCGGGCGTCTGCTCGACCTTGCCAACGCGCTTGATACTGCCCGTGTCGATGGTCTTGCCGCTCTGGTTGATCGCCTGGAAATACAGCTCGTCTCCGACGATCTCCATCAGCATGAACGCGTATTCCTGATCGTTTCCGTACGCCGTGAGGTCGCTTTTCGACAGGTCGCCCGTGCGCAGCTTCGCCGACGATCCGATGATGAAATAGGCGATCCCCTTCTGCGGCTTGATCCGCTCGTAGAAGTGTTCATGTCCCGAGAGCACGACGTTGACGCCGTGCTTGAGGAACACCGGCTCCAGCAATCCGCGCTGAAGTTCGGCGGATCCGTGTGTCTCACCTGAGGAATACAGCGGGTGATGGAAGTACATGATCTTCCACTCCGAGCCGCTTGCCGTCAGCTCCTTCTCGAGCCAATCGAGCTGTGCCTTGTCCACGTAGTTGCTGTCGAGCGCGAAGAACCGCACGCCACTCTGCGGCTTGAAACTGTAGAAGCGCTCGCCATTCATGTTGAACGGCTTGTAGTTCCTCTGCAGCGCCGCGTCGTCGTGGTTGCCGAGGGCGGCGTAGAACTTCACGCCGGCGTCCAGAATCGGCTTGTAGGGAGCCCCGAACTTCTTGTCAAAGTCCTTCGGATTCTCGCCGCCATAGAGGTTGTCCCCCATCATCACGACGAAGTCGAAGGCATACCGGGTGCGCCACGACGCCAGCTCGTTCGCAATGGCGACCTGATGCTTGTCGCCGGTGCCGGTGTCGCCGATCACCGCGAATTTGACCGACCCGGGCTTATTCGGCAGACGGAGTTCCTGTCCTGCGATCGGCAGCGGCAGCGTGGCAATCAGTACGGCAATGAAGAGCAGTCGTCGCATGGCATTTCCTCCGCCTACCTGATGATGTTCAGCGCATAGTCGACGATGACGTCGGCATCCTCATCCAGCAGGATCAGATGCTTGTCGATGATCCGGAATTGCAGCGGCTCCGGCAGCGTCGGCAGATTGACCAGCAGGTTGGCCGGCACCGTCGGGACCGGCGCGCCCTCCGGGTACTTCGCGTTCACCTTGAACGTGATATTCGTCGGCGCGTCGTCTTTGATGATTTCCTTCGCGTCGTGCCCATCGTCGCCCTTCAATTCGGGATTGAGCAGGCGCCTGAAGGTCGTGATGATCTCGGGTGTAAACACGTCGCCGTGTTTCGCATTGACACGCGCGGCGCGAATCTGCGTGGACATCCCGTCCTGGGCCGCCTTGATCTTCGCCGGGTCCTTCGTCTCCTTCAGTGCGGGCGCGTCTTTCACTGCGCTCTTGCGCAGCTTCATATACGCATCGACACGCGATTTGAAGTCGGCGAGGACCGCTGCATTCGGATTCACGCCGGTGGCCTTGGCGTGGTCGGCCACGGGGGCGGTTTCCACCACTTTCCTGGGCTCGCGCGGCTGCTCGGACGGTGATGCCGGCACTTGCGGCTCCGCGGTTTGACCAGACGTGGCGACAGGCGGGGCCTCGTGGTTTGGCTTCTCCGAGCGGTCCGACGGCGTTCCGCGGCTACACGACGCCGCCAACGCCGCGACGATGACAATTCGGCTGACCTTCATGAAACTCTCCAGTTGGTGCACGCGCACCGAAGGCGGAGAGCTTCATGATCTGTACCGCTTGGAGCGCGGCTGTAAGGCCCCTACGGCGGAGCTAGTCGGGCGGATCTTCCGGGGCTGGGGCGACGGGTATGTCGAATCGGACGGTGTTCACCACACCGGCACTCTGAAACTGCACCCAGATGCGGTACGCACCAGCGCGCGGAAAGACCACTTCGTACTCGACCTGTGGACCGCCGTCGGCCAGGAACGGGTGCTCGTGCATCATGTCGATCAGATCGTTGCTGGCCACCAACATATGACCCCAGGCACCGAGGTACTTCTCGAGCGGATGTGCCCCGTTGACGACGAAGCGCAGCTGGGTGCGGTTGGTAGCCGTGGGCTGATCCGGAATCGTCTCCATCGACACGTGAACGTTCGATCCGTCCTTGGGCGAATAGTCGCGGCCCAGCGTTACTGGCGCAGGCGGCTCGCCCGGCACAATGACGGTCTCGCTTGCGAGCTGCGGGAGACTGCCAAGCGGATAGAAGTCACCGAGCACGCGGTAGACGCCGGGCTTGGGAAAGGTCAGCGGAAACTGGAATAGGCCGTTGGCGATGAGCGACGGATGGCCGTGGACGAAGAACTCGAGATCCTGGCTGACCACGAACGTGTGAAACAGTTTCTCGTGGACGATGTTGAATGAGGCTACCGGCCTGTTCTTCCAGGGATCGTGCACCGCATACTGCAGCACCGCTGGACGACCGGGCTCTGGCGATGCAGGGATCGACGTGACGTCAACGTGAAATTCCGTCGGCTCCGGAACACCCGTGATCAGCGTCATGCCGCAGCGGCGGCATTTGCCTGCGCGATCCGAGCGCACATCCGGATCCATCGGACAGATGTAGACCGCCTGTTGCGTCGGATCAGCAGGGACGTTGCTGTTCACGATTGGCGCGGCAGACACGGGCTCGATGACGAGCGTCGGATCCGATCGTGCCATCGCCGACCAGCCGAACACCGCAACGAGCGCCAGCGTGCGCGCCACCATTTCTTTCTTCCTTTGTATCACCAACCGCATTCGCTCTGCGCGACCTCGTGCTGCTACGCTGTGGCCAGATGAGGCATGTGCTGCTCGTCGCCGCGTCGTTGGCGTACGGTGGGGCCGTGCTCTCGGCACACGGCAGCGGCAACGCGATCACCTGGAACCGGGAGATCTCGCGGCTCGTGCTCGACAAATGTGCCTCATGTCATCGGCCCGATGGCTCAGCGTTTCCCCTTCTGACGTACAAGGACGTGCAGCCGCACGCCACGGCCATCAAAGCCTCAGTGCTCGCGCGAACGATGCCGCCCTGGGGCGCGGTCAAAGGATTTGGCAATTTCCGCAACGATCAGAGCCTGTCGCAGGAGCAGATCGAGCTGGTTACGAAATGGGTGGATGGCGGTATCAGGCGCGGCAACAACCCGGGCATGCTCCCGAAGCCGTTTGAATTCAAACCGGTGCCTGAGGCTCCCACCAGTGGCGGCATTCGAGTCAGCGGCACGATCACGCTCGATCGAAGCGTGCTCCTTGACGGCCTGTTCCCGGAGCAGGTCCAGCCGGGACAGTCGTTTCAGGTGGTCGCGGTGCTGCCGGAGGGCCACGTCGAACCGCTCCTCTGGTTGCACGGCTATGACCCTCGCTACGCCCACCCGTTCCTCCTCCGCACGCGATTGCGGCTGCCCGCCGGCACGGTGATCAGGGGCGTGCCTCGCGATGCCGTTCTCGTGCTGCTTTCCTGACGAAAGTTTCAGGAACTCTTCAGATGCGGCGCCCCACCGCGACTCCTAGAATCGCGGGATGTGGGCGCGCTATGCAGATGCGGCGCCCGTAGGAGGGCGTTGCATGAGTTTGCAGAGGTACCGGCTGGCGCGCGTCGCCGCCGTCGGGTTGATGGTTCTCGGATCCGCGGTCGCGGCACTCGCACAGCAGGCGCCGGCACAGGCGCCGATGCCGAATATGCCGGGCATGGATATGCGCGGCGGCATTCGCGGCACGGTGCGCAACGCCAACAAGGCAGGGGTCCCAGATACGATCGTGACCGCAGTGAGCGCGACGAACGGCGCAAAATTCGAAGCGACGACCGACGCCCAGGGCAATTACTCGTTCGGTGCACTGCCGGTTGGCGGCTATAACATCACCGTGGTGTCGGCCGGCCTGACGGCGTTCCGCCGCCAGGGTGTACAGGTGACGGCTGATCAGAACGTCACCCTCGACATCACCCTTGACGCCGCCTCTGCGCAACAGGCCGCCGATACAGAACGCCAGGTGCTGCTCGAGGAGTTGGCCGAGCTCAGACAACGCGTCACTGATCTCGAATCGAGTGCCGTGCTGTCGGAGCCGGAGACTCGTGTGAAGCGGGTCGAGGTGTTCGTTGACCAGAACGGCAACGAGCACGACGAACCGGTGCCGGGCGCGAAGAAAGCCATCACCTATCGTCGCGAGCGCGTCTACCGCCGACAAACGATCAACGAGAAGGTTGAAGAGGCGATCGCCGCGGCCGAAGAGCACAACGTCAAGATCGGCGTTGACGCCGCCGTCATGACGCAGTACGCGCAGCGAACCAAAGGGAACGACGAGGTTGCGCCGATCAACCGGCACGCGTACGGGCTGGCTTCCGCTGACCTGTTCTTCACCGCCGGCATCGCCCAGAACACCATCTTCTTTGCTGACATCGTCGCGCTGTCCGGAACGGCGCCGAACGCCGAGATCGACACCCTGACGCTGCTGAACGGCTACACGGCACGCCTGGTCGCGCAAAACCAGCTGAACCTGCGCGAGGTCTGGCTGCGGACGGAACTATTCAGCAACCGTCTCGCGCTCACGACCGGGCGTCTCGACCTCACCAACTACTTCGACAACAACGCGTTTGCGAACGACGAGAGCACCCAGTTCCTCGCCGACGCGCTGGTCAACAACCAGATGCTCGGACTGGAGAGCAACGGCACCGGCGTTGCCGCCGAGTTCGATCCGAAGAACGGCTTCCGAGCCAAGTTCGGCCTGCAGCAGAGCAACGACAACGCGACCAACCTCTCCGAGTCGCTGTTCACGTTGAGCGAGGTCGGTTACACCTTCACGCCGTTTTCTCTGCCAGAGGGAAGCTACCGGCTGTGGTTCCGGACGAACAACGCCTCGGAACAGATCCTGGAGAAGGCGGTCGGCGTCAGCATCGATCAGAAGCTCACCAACGCCTTCGGGCTGTTCGGACGCTACGGCACGCAAGGTTTCGAATTCGACCAGCGCGATCATTACTGGAGCGCCGGCGTGGGCGTGCAAAACCGCCACGTCTTCAATCCCCAGGACACCTGGGGCGTCGGCTACGCCGAGACCAAGCTTTTCGACGGTCAGCGTGAGAAGCTGGTGGAGGGGTACTACAACCTGCTCCTCACTGATCGGCTGCGTATGACTTTCAACGTGATCCATGCGCTCGAGACACCGGTGGGCGGCGAGAAATACGGCTACCTGCTGCCGGGCATCAAGATACAGGCCGCGTTCTAATCGTCAGGGGGCATTCGTCATGTTCAACAGCGCACGTCGCATCCTCATCGGCACGCTTGCACTTGCCGCCGCAGGCCTCACCGGCCGCGGCACTACCCTCGACGCACAGGGCGTCCTGGTTCCGGACCCCACCAAGGTGGTGATGATCGTGAACCGCGATTCGAACGACATCGGGTTCATGGATATCGCCACCCACAAGATCATCAAGAACGTCTTCCTGGGGAACAACGTCAACCCGCACATGGTGATGATGTCGCCCGATGGCCGTTACGTGGTCACGGGTGGTACCCGGGCCAACAAGGCGTTCATCATCGACACCAAGACGCTGCAGCTGGTGAAGGTGATCCCGGTTGACATCGCACCGGAGCACCTGGCGTTCTCTCCAGACAGCCGCTGGTACTACCAGGGCAACCCCGAGGGCGACTCGATCTCGGTCATCGACATGCAGTCGCTGAGCAAGGTCAAGACGATCCCCGGTTTCGTGGAGCCGCTGAACGTCACCTTCACGCCTGACGGCTCGAAGGCCTACGTCGGCAACTACGGTGCGCACTGGGTCGGCGTCGTCGACGTGCGCCGGCATGAGCTGCTGAAGAAGATTCAGGTCGGCAGCGTGCCGTCGGTCGCCAAGCTCGATCCGTCCAAGTACCTTGGCGAGATCAAGGGCATCAACATCGCGGCCCCGTCGGTCGACGGCAAGTATCTCTACGCCGCAGACGGCGACCTGGGTATTGTCGGCGTCATCGACACGCGCGAAGACAAGGTGATCAAGACGATCCGCGTCGGCAAGGATCCGTGGCGCATCTACATGAGCCACGACGGCAAGTACGGCATCACCCCCAACAACGGCGATCAGACGATCTCGATCATCGGGACCAAGTGCAACTGCGTCGAGGCGACGCTCGAGGCCGGCCCGAACATGACTGGCGTCAACTACGCGGGCGGCAAGGCGTATGTCATCAGCTCGACCAGCGGCATGGTCTACGTCTACGACATGTCGAGCCTGAAATCAGCCGGACGGATCAAGGTCGGCACGAACATCCAGCTCGAAACGGCAACGACGGACACGGAGGATCGCAAGATCTACCTTGCCGAATCGACGAACCACGAAGTGGTCATCATCGACTCGAAGGACAACTCGATCGAGCGCGTCAAGAACGTCGGGCTGTATCCGTGGGGTACGCACATCATGGACAGCAAGGATAATTACTGTCACTGAGATCGGAGTGACGCAGGGCTGCTGCGGAATTTTCCGCAGCAGCTCGCCGTAGGGCACTCCTTCACGAGTGCCGTTGAACATGCAGGGAACCCGACGCGCCGCCATCGTTCTTCTGACCCTCCTCTTAGCGACCGGCGCGACCGCCCAGGGTATTCGCGACCGCATTCGGCTCAGTCCTGATAAACGCACGCCGATCACCAAAGATCAGGCAGTCGATCTCACACTCACCGTCACGCCAGTGACGACGCGCCCGATTCAGGTCTGGGTCCGGACGGCGGCCCTCGTCGGTACGGATTCGCGGACGCTCGATACGACTGTGCCGGCAAGCGACGCACCGTTCGTGAAAGTTGGTCAGCGCGTGCGGACGTTCCCTGTCGAATCGCGCTCCTCGATGTTTCAGGCGTTCGTCACGCGTGTCACGCCGGCCGCGGGCGGCTCGGCGACCGTGCGAATCACGCTGAACGGTCCGGGACGCGACGGCGCGCGGCGCTACGTCGCGGAAATCATCACCGACCGCGGCGACCATCTATCGGTCCCCAATGAAGCCATCATCGAGGAAGGCCACGCGCGCATCGTCTACGTTCAGCGCGACGAGGGCCACTACGAGCCGCAGACGATCACGGCCGGGCTGCAAGGCGAGCTCTATACGCAGATTACCGGCGGGGTCAAGGACGGTGACAAGGTGGTCACCTTCGGCAGCTTCTTCATCGATTCTGAATACAAGCTGAAGGGAGGGGCTCAGAGTCAATGATCGTCCGGCTGCTCGGATTTGTTCTCCGCTTCAAAACGGTCATCTGGGCACTGGTGGCAGCGGCCGTCGCGGCCAGCGCATTCATGCTCACCCGTGCTCCACTCGACGCCATTCCAGACATCTCCGATCCGCAAGTGGTCGTCTACGTGAAGTGGCCGCGAAGTCCGCAACTGCTCGAGTCGAACGTCAACGAGCCGATCATTCGCGCCCTCGTCGGCGCGCCCGGCGTGCAGTCGATCCGCGGTACCTCGCACATGGGGTATTCGTTCATCTATGTCATCCTCGAAAGCGGCGCCAATCGCGCCCGGGTCCGTGATCTGGTCAACACCCGTGTCAACGCGCTGCGACCACAGCTGCCCGCGGATGCGCTCGTGTCGCTGGGACCCAATGCCAGCAGCATGGGCTGGGTCTATCAGTACGCGCTCGTGGACCGCGAAGGCGTGCGTGATCTGCGTGAATTGCGGCTGCTGAACGAGAGCCAGGTCAAACCGGCGCTGCAGGCGGTGTCGGGTATCGCGGAAGTGGCGTCTGTCGGCGGTCTGGAAAAGCAGTATCAGGTGAAGCTGTTCCCGCCGCTGCTGGCCAGTTTCGGCCTGTCGCTGCGCAATGTGGTCGATGCGCTTGGCACGGCCTATCAGGAGGTCGGCGGGCGCACGATCGAGGTGACCAATCGCGAGTACCAACTCCGCGCCGTGCTCGACAGCGGCGACATCGAGCAGCTCGAACATCTGATTCTGGGGCGCGACCGTGAGGGCCGGCCGATCGCCTTGAAGGACGTCGGCTACGTGCAAGTTGGATACGACTTGCGCCGCAGTACGGCAGACCTCGATGGCGCCGGCGAAGTCGTCGGCGGCATTGTCGTCATGGAGCAGGATCAGAACGTCCTCGCCATCACGCGCACGCTCAACCAGCGGCTGGAGATGCTCCGGTCGTCGCTGCCAAAGGGAGTGGAGATCGTCACCACCTACGATCGCGCGGCGTGGATCTGGGCAACGCTCAAGCAGTTCATCGGGACGCTGCTGTCCGAGCTGGTCGTGCTCATCCTGGTCACGGTCCTGTTCCTGGGGAATTTCCGGTCCGCGGTTGGTCCGATTGCGATTCTGCTGCTGAGCACGCTCTTCACCGTGCTGCCGCTGGCCGGTTTCGGCCAGACGATCAACCTCTTTTCGCTGGCGGGTCTCTGCATCGCCATCGGCGCGATCGAGGACGCGACGATCGTCATCGTGGAGAACTGCGTGTCGGAGCTGGCGCTGCAGCCACTTGTCCGCGGTCGTGCGCGGCGGCCGATCATCCTGCATTCGATCGCCCGCGTCGCCCGTCCGCTGCTCTACTCGCTTGTCATCATCGTCGCGTCATTCATTCCAGTGTTCTTCCTCGAGGCGCGCGAAGCACGACTCTTCGATCCACTCGCCTACAGCAAGACCTTCGCGGTGGCGCTGTCAACCATCCTGACGATCATGCTCCTGCCGATCATCATGGTGTGGGTCTTCGAGCGGGACGCGCTGGCGGCGCGCGTCACCTCGTCAGTGCGCCGACTCGGCCTTGAAAGAGTGCAGCGCCTGTCGAACCATCGGTTCGCCCTTGCCGGAATCATCGTGGCGGGCATTGTGATCGCCGGCGCCGCGGTCGCCCGTGCAGTTGACCTGGAGTTCCGCGTCGAGGTCTACGAGCTGATCGCGTTCCTGTCCGCCATCGTCGTCGTGTGGGCGCTGATGAAACGCGACGCGGGCGAGCCACACTCGATTCAGGGCACCCGACCGGTGCGGGTGTACGCAGCGATCCTGCGCTGGACGATCCAGCATCGCTACGCGTTCACGGCCGCCGGCGCCCTCGTCGTCGTCGTCGCGGCGCTGATGCTGCGAAACTTCCAGCGCGACTTCCTGCCCGATGTGGATGAAGGCGCGGTCTTGTACATGCCGACGACGCTCCCCGGTCTGCCGACGCGCGAAGCCGGCTGGATCGTGCAGCAGATGGACCGCAAGCTGAAGGCGATCCCGGAAGTCGACCGCGTCTTCGCCAAGCTCGGACGAGCGGACACCTCTACCGATCCGGCGCCGGTGTCCATGATCGAGACGACGATCACCCTGAAGCCAAAGGCCGCCTGGCGTCCGGGGACCACGAAAGACTCGCTGGTCGCGGAGATGGACAAGGCGATGCAGATTGTCGGCTACGTCAATACCTGGGTGCAGCCGATTCGCGCCCGCGTGATGATGCAGACGACCGGCATCCAGACGCCGGTGGGGATCAAGGTGAAGGGCACCGATGTCGCCGAGATCGAGAAGATCTCGAAGCAGCTCGAACAGGCGTTGCGCGAGGTGCCGGGCACGAAGTACGTGCTGGCCGAGCGCATCTCGGAGGGCTATTACACCGACGTCCAGTTCCAGCTCGCGCGACTGGGTGAACACGGAATCACCGCCGACGAGGCGATGCTCGCCGTGCGTTATGGCATCGGCGGCGACAACCTGCTTGGTATCAAGCAGACCGACGGCATCGTGGTGCCGCTGGCGATCCAGTATTCGGCGGAGTACCTCGACACGCTGGAGAAAGTGCGCAACACGCCGGTGGTCGGTGCCAACGGGCCGGTCCCGCTCAGCGAGCTTGGCAACGTCTCCGTGCGCAAGCTGCCGGAGATGATTCGCAACGACAACGGCGCCCTGTCCGGCTATATCTACGTCGACATCCAGGGTGTCACGGCGACGGACTATGTCGAACGCGCCCAGCAGGCGTTGAAAGGCATCGCCCTGCCGACCGGCTACGCGCTCGAATGGACCGGCCTGTATGAATACACCACGGCAGCGAGCGCGCGCCTGAACTTCATCGTCCCGCTGACTCTGATCATCATCTTCGGGCTGCTGGTGATGGCCTTCAAGTCGGTGAGCGAAGCCATTCTCGTGGCCATGTCTGTGCCCTTCGCCATGGCGGGCGGTGTGCTGCTGCAGTGGGCGCTCGGCTATGCCATGACTACCGCCGTGATCATCGGCTACATCTCGGTCTTCGCCGTGGCCGTGCAGACCGGCATCATCATGGTGATCTTCATTCGCGAAGCTCTCGAACACAAGGCCCCGGCCGAGTCCTACATTGATGCTGTTATTCGGGGATCCACGTTGCGACTTCGGCCGAAGTTAATGACGGTTGCCGC
>DASROF010000144.1:0-12313 GCA_035647075.1 Vicinamibacterales bacterium
GAATGGACCCACACCGCTGTTCCATCCACCCCCGGAGCCGCCCCAGAACCCACGGCGGCGTGAGCGCCCGAGGAGGTTCAGCAGGAGCAGGATCACGACGAACGCAATGAATCCTGCGCCGCCGAACCCGACCTCATCCCCGGAGGTGTCCTCGCTCGGCGGCGGGACGCCTTCGAGGGTGACGTTCCGTCGCTGGGCGATCCGCGATGCAATCTGGGTGACGCCGGCCAGGAGCCCGGCGCCGTACGACCCGGTGCGGAACTCCGGCACCATCACCTTGCGGCTCAACTCACCGGCGTAACCGTCGGTGATGAACTCCTCGAGGTCGTAGCCGACCTCCACGCGTACCTGACGATCCTTGACGGCCAGGAGGACCAACAGTCCGTTGTCCTTGCCCTTCTGCCCGATGCCGCGACCCCGGTTCTCGAACATCTTCACCGCGTACTCGCGAATGTCACCGTAGGGTTGGAACGTGTCGATCGTTGCCACAACGACGACGTCGCCGCTGGCTTTCTGCAGCGAGCGGATCAGTTCGTCCATCTTCGCCGCGCTGTCCGGATCGATGACCTTCGCGAAGTCGTTGACTGGCTGTGTGAGCTCCGGCGTCGGCGGCTGCGCCGCTACGAAGGGCACGAAGGTGAAGCTACAGAGGGCACAAACAACACCAAGAATCACAAACTTTGTGAGCTTGGTGTTCCTTCTGGCTAAAGACGCTGTGTTCTTTGTGGCCAAAGACGTTGTGCGCGTTGTGCCCAAGACTAGACGCGCCAGGCGTCCACGGTGCGTGCCAGTTGCTCGACGGCGGCGATGTATTCGGGGAACAGCCGGGCGGGATCGCTGGTGCGCATCGTCTGTTGCTGCTCGAGCGTCAGCAGTTCGGCAACCACGCCGTTGGAAATCCCGGCGGCGCGCGCGCCCTCGCGTGTCGCCTCGAGGCGATTCTTGATCGTCGCTCCGCTCAGCCACGCGACGTGGCGGAGCAGTGCGGTGAAGCCCGCAGCCGAATCGGCGACAAGCGACGCGATCGCGGAGGGGTTACCGCCGCTTTCAATGAAGCCTTCGCGTAGATGAACGAGGTGACTCTTGATCTGAGTCTCGCAGGCGCGCCGCAGATCGGCCTGGGAGATGGCGACGCCGTCGAACGGGTCGCTTCCATGGACTCGCTGGTGGGAGCGGATGATCTCTCCGTACTCCAACGGAAACGCGTCGAGCGACGTTCGGAACTCCGTATCTGACATGACGAGGGGGGTGGCGATCCGGTTCCGGTGCCACCGCGCCGCGTGCCGCGCGCACGACTCGAGGTCGGGAACGCCGAGGCTGCTGACGAGCGCCAGGCACATGAGTGGCGCCGCCGCGTGCCCTTCGATGTGTGGACCGTAGGCGACGACCGACCGAAGCCGATCTCCGAAGACGCCGCGGAGATCGTTGACGAGTCCGTTTGCCGCTGACTGCCACGCCGGCAGGTCCGCTCGGGTCGTCATGAGCGCTCGCGGGCCCCGCCCCACATCGGTGCCATCGGTTCATTGTAGTGGTTGGTACAATGGTCGCAATGCATTTGCGCGAGCTGAACATCGGGTGCGTCGGCGGCGGGACCGGACTGCCGAGCCTGCTCGGTGGTCTCAAAGCGAATCCGTGGCTGCATCTCAACGCCGTCGTCACGATGTTCGACAGCGGCGGAAGCTCGGGTCAACTCCGGGACGAGCTTGGCGTGCTGCCGCCCGGCGATGTGCTCAAGTGCGCGCTCGCGCTGGCGCGCAACGAAGGGGAAGCGCGCCGCGTGCTCCTCGCCAGGCTGCCGACGATGGAGCAGCACGACCGTCTGGCCGGGCACACGGGTGGCAACCTGCTGCTGTCGATGATGGAACAGTACAGCGGCGACTTCCTCGCAGCCGTGGACGCGCTTCGCAGCCTGCTCGGCTGCCGCGGCCGTGTCTGGCCGGTCAGCGTCGAGCCGGGATCATTGGTGGCGGAGTATGGCGACGGCAGCATCTCGCGCGGCGAGGCGGAGGTCGATGCGCGGCAGTCGCGTGGCGATCAGGTACGCAAGCTGTGGCTGGAGCCGAACGTGTCGATCCATCCGGCGGTCGCCGAAGCGATCCGCGGTTTCGACGCCGTGCTGATCGGACCCGGCAGCTTCTTTACCAGCCTGATGCCGCCGTTGCTCGTGCGCGGTGTCAGAGAGGCGCTGGCGGAAGTGCGTGGTCCGATCATCCTGATTGCCAATCTCCTCACCGAGGGGCGCGGAATGTTTGGCTTTACGGCTGCGGACGCCGCGCAGTGGGTGGCCGACGCCATCGGCCGTCAGGTCGACGTCGTCATTGCGAACGATGGGCGACCGTCGGAGGAAGCGGTGACACGCTACGCTGCCGAGCACAAGGAGCCGTTGCCGCTGGGGTATCTGGATCCGGCCATCGAACTGGTGCACGGCGCGTTCTGGTGCACGGAGATCGCCCGTCACGACCGGCGGCGGCTGGCATTTGCGGTGTGGACGGTGTTGAGCCAGCGGCTTCTGCAGGAGCGGAACGTTACCGCGCCCGCTTCCGCGTCGCTGTCTTCCTAGCGGCCGGCGTCTTCTTCGCCGCCGCTTTCTTCTTCACGCTCCGGGTCGCCGTCCGCTTCGTTGCGCGTCCGGCCGGACTGGCTTGTGGGGGCGTCGCGTGCTCCTCTCTCAGTGCCAGCGCACGTTCGATGATCTTCTTGAACATCGCGCCGGTCTCGCCGCCTTCGGCAGGGCGATGGGAGATCCAGATCGCGGGGTTGTCCTGCGCGAGGATGTCGGCGAAGTCACCCTGGCTCTTGACGCTCAGGGGCGCGAACGCGGCGATGTCCACGTCTCCCGCCCAGTCGTCGCGGTGCTTGATCAACAGCCATGAGCGATCGCTGCCGCCGCTGCCGGCCCAGCCGCCCTTCGTACGGACGAGCACCCACGATCCTTTCAGCTTGAAACCGTCGAGCGTGAGCTTCAGGTCGCCCTTCTTCAGCGCCGCATCGACATCGTCCACTTCCGGCGTCCACGTGCCGCGGTCCCAGAGCATCACGATTCCGGCGCCGTAACCGGACGGAATCACGCCCTCGAAGTTGCCGTATTCGATCGGGTGATCCTCAACGTGCATCGCGAGCCTTTTGGTTTTGGGGTCGAGCGACGGCCCCTTCGGCACCGCCCACGACAACAGTACGCCGTTGTGTTCCAGGCGGAAGTCGTAATGCAGGTGGCTGGCGAGGTGTTTCTGTACGCAGAAGAATCTCGGCGTGCGTCCGGCCGGGGACTTGTGTTGCGAATCGCCGGCGGGCTCGGGCGACTCGGAGAAGTTGCGCTTGGCTTTGTATTTCTCGAGGGTCAGCTCACGCCTCCCATCAATCGCTTGATCCGTGAGGACAGGGCGAGCATGACGATGCCGGCGACGATCGGCAGGATGCTGACGGTCATGAAGAGGCGATCGAGCGGCATCGCTTCATAAAACGATGCCATCTGGCCGGCCATGAAGTTACCGGCCGATGCGCCGAGAAACCACACCCCCATCATCGAGCCGACGACGCGCGGCGGCGCCAGCTTTGTCATGGAGCTGAGGCCGACCGGGCTCAGACACAGCTCGGCGAAGGTGTGCACGAGATACACCATCACCAGCCACATCGGACTGACGAGGACGCCGCCGGCGTCCGCAGCCTGGGCGGCCGGAACGAGGATCAGGAAGCCGAGGCCTACGCCGATGAGCCCGATCGAGAACTTCACCGGCGCCGACGGCTGCTTCGGGCCGAGCTTCAGCCACAGCCACGCGAACATCGGCGCGAAGATGATGATGAACAACGCGTTCACCGACTGGAACCAGCTGCTCGGGAAGTCGAACCCCAGCATCGAGTTGCGGGTGCTGCGATCGGCGAAGAGGTTCAGCGTCGAGCCGGCCTGCTCGAACACCGACCAGAAGATCGCCGCACAGACGAAGAACACGAAGATGACCCACAGGCGGCCACGCTCCTGTGGTGTCCAGCTCCGATCGAGGAACAGCGTGGCGAAGAAGATCACTGTGATGATGAGGAGCGAATAGCCGGTGACGTCGCGGACGGTGGTCGGAGAAATCGCGATCACGCCGGCCAGAGCGAGCAGTGCCACGGCGACCACCAGCGCAGTCGCGCCCCCCGCGTAACGAACCGCCTGCCGCTTGTACTTCTCCGCCAGCTGCGGCGTGGTCGCGCCGCCTGGTTTCATTCCGGCCGATCCCATTGCCGAGCCCATCACCACATACTGGATGAGTCCGAGCGTCATGCCGACGCCTGCTGCGCCGAACGCCCAGTGCCACGCGGAGTTCGGATCCATGCCCCATCCTGCGATGAGGGAGCGGAAACGCGGATCCTGCGCCAGAAACCCGGTGAGCAGCGGTCCCATGAAGGCACCGAGGTTGATCCCCATGTAGAAGATCGAGAATCCGGCGTCGCGGCGGACGTCGTTCGGTCCGTACATCTGTCCGACGATGACGCTGATGTTTGGCTTCAGAAGGCCGGTGCCGAGCACGATGAGCACAAGCCCGGCGTAGAACGACCACGCGAGCGGGATCGCCAACGTGAAGTGGCCGGCGGCGATCAGGATGCCGCCGTACAGCACCGCCTTGCGCTGGCCCAGCACGCGATCGGCCAGCCAGCCACCGGGGATGCTCATCAGATACACGAGCGATGTGTAGGTGCCGTAGACCGCCGCGGCCGTGGCGGTATCGAGGCCCATGCCGCCGGCTGTGACGGCCGCCGTCATATAGAGGATGAGGAAGCCGCGCATCCCGTAGTAACTGAAGCGCTCCCACATCTCGCTGAAGAAGAGGGTGGAGAGGCCGCGCGGGTGGCCGAAGAAGCTGGTATCCGCGCTCGCCGCCGGAGCGTTCATTGCTCGCGCGGCGGCCGTTGCTGTCGGTGGGTTCACGCGTCCTCCTGAGCCGCGCGAAGCGCGGCCAGCAGATACTGTCAGGCAGCCGAGGGATCTTCGGAGCCCCCGCTGCCTGAAGGATAACGTGGAACAATGAAAAGCCGTGCGGGTTCTTCTCGTCTCGACCTATGACCTCGGCCGGCAACCGTTCGGGCTCGCGTCGCCAGCTGCCTGGCTGCGCCGTGCCGGTGTCGAGGTTGACTGCGTCGACACGTCACGCGAACCGCTCTCGGATGATGCGATCCGGAGGGCCGACGCCGTGGCGCTATATCTGCCGATGCATACGGCCACGCGGCTCGCCGCGGCAGCGATCGAGCGCATTCGTGTCGTCAATCCAGACGCGACGCTGATCGCGTACGGACTCTACGCGCCGCTCAACGCGGCGTGGCTGCGTGAGCGCGGCGTGTCGCACGTGGTGGGGCCCGAGGCGGAGGAGGAGTTGGTAAGGATCGCGACGTCCCAACCACCGACGACCGACTTCCAACTTCCAACTGCCGACTCCCAAAGGGAGCGAATCCCGAAGCTGCAGTTTATTCAGCCAGACCGATCGACGCTGTTGCCGCTGCAGCGATATGCCGCGTTGCAGATGCCCGATGGCTCGCGGCGCGTCGTGGGTTCGACTGAATCGACACGTGGCTGCAAGCATCTGTGCCGGCACTGCCCGATCGTGCCGGTGTACCGTGGCGCCTTTCGTGCGATTCCGGTAGACGTGGTGCTCGAGGACGTTCGCATGCAGATCACCGCAGGCGCGCAGCACCTGTCGTTCAGTGATCCGGATTTCTTCAACGGGCCATCGCATGCGCGGCGGGTTGTTGAGCGCCTGGCGGCTGAACATCCGGGGGTCGGCTACGACGTCACGATCAAGATCGAGCATCTCCTGAAGCATGCGGACATGCTTCCGCTGCTGCACGACACGGGCTGTCTGTTTGTGACGAGCGCCGTGGAATCGATAGACCCTGTGGTACTGCAGGCGCTGCGTAAGGGGCACACACGCGAGGACTTCGTGCGGGCGGTAGAGATCTGTCGCACCGCCGGCGTGCGCCTGTCGCCCACATTTGTTCCGTTCACGCCGTGGACAACGGGTCCGGGGTACGTCGACCTGCTCGACCAGCTCAGGGCGCTGGAACTCGAAGAAGACGTCGCGCCCATTCAGCTTGGCATTCGTCTCCTCGTGACCGCTGACTCGGCGTTACTGGAACTCGACGAGATTCGCGGTCGCATCGCCTCCTTCGACCCGGAATCGCTGACCTATCCGTGGCGCCACGCGGACGCCTCTGTCGATACATTGCAGGTGCAGGTGATGCACCTTGTCTCGTCGATGCGAGAGGCCCCTCGCCATGAGATCTTTGATGCCATCGATGCGGCCGCTCGCGCAGCCGCTCACGCGTCGTCCAGGGCCGCCTCGCCGCGCGCACGCGTTCCGGCGGCACCGCACATGACGGAGGCCTGGTACTGCTGCGCCGAGCCAGGCCCGGATATCGCCAGCTACGTGTGAAACGGGTTCTGCTTCTCGCAACGACGACCGGATATCAAATCCGTTCATTTGGCGAAGCCGCTCAGGCGGTCGGCGCGGAGCTGATGCTGGCCACCGATCGGTGCGATCAGCTCGGTGACCCGTGGGCCGATCGCGCGATCCCGGTGCGGTTTCTCGACAACGAGGGGTTGATGAGCGTCGCGATCGCCGCCTGCGTGACTCAGAAGCCGGACGCCGCGCTGGCGGTCGGCGACCAACCAACGTTACTGGCCGCGCGCGTCAACGAGGCGCTCGGCCTGCCCGGGAATCCGCCAGGCGCAGCGGCGAGGAGCCGGAACAAGCTTCAGGCACGCGATGCGTTCAGGAGCGCGGGCCTGTTAACGCCGGCCTATCAGGTGTTCTCGCTCAGCGACAACTCCGCGCTGCTCGCGGGGCAGACCATCTATCCTGCGGTGCTCAAGCCGCTGGCGTTGTCCGGCAGTCGCGGCGTGATGCGCGTGAATGATCCGACGGAGTTCGTGGCGGCCTTCGAGCGGCTCCGCGCGTTGATGACCGCTCCGGACATACGCCTGGAACGGGATGCGGCACATGACGCCGCGCTGGTCGAGTCGTTCGTTCCCGGCCTCGAATTCGCCGTCGAAGGCGTGCTTACGCGAGAGAATTTTCAACCGTTTGCGATCTTCGACAAACCGGATCCGCTGGACGGTCCGTTTTTCGAAGAAACGATTTACGTCACGCCCTCACGGCAGCCCGCATCCGTTCAGGATCGGATCATCGCCGCCGTTTCCCGGGCCGCCCGGGCACTGGGTCTTCACCATGGGCCGGTTCACGCCGAATGCCGGGTCAACCAGGATGGCGTCTACGTTCTCGAGGTGGCGGCGCGTCCGATCGGCGGACTCTGTGCGAAGTCGTTGAGACTCGAACGACACGGCCACCCAGGGACGGCGGCATCGCTCGAAGAAGTGCTGCTGCGACACGCCCTTGGAGAGGACGTCAGTCGATATCAGCGCGAATCACGCGCGTCGGCGGTGATGATGATTCCGATTCCCGCGCGTGGCGTCTATCGCGATGTGCAGGGCGTCGCGGCGGCCCAAGCGGTGACCGGTGTCGATGAGGTGCGGATTACCGTAAAGCCGGACTCCCTATTGATCCCGCTGCCCGAAGGACGCAGCTATCTGGGGTTCATCTTCGCGCACGGCGACACGCCCTCTGCTGCGGAGCGGGCCGTGCGCGAGGCCCATGCGCAATTGCGATTCCTGATTGTGAGAGAGGTGCCGCTGGCCAGGTCCGGCGAATAGCCGATCCGGCTGCAGCCGGACACGACGACTACTTCGCCTGCTGTGGCACGTATCCCGGAGGAAGCGCAGCCCCTTCGCCGAAGAAGAAATCTTCCATCTGCTTGGCGACGAGTACCTGGGCTTCTTTCTGCCACGGCATCAGGCGGTACTCGTTGAGGATCATCTTCTGACGGTCCTCCCACAGTTTCCAGGCCTGCGCCGACACGTTCTCAAACACCCGCTGCCCCAGCTCCCCCGGCCAGGGTTGGGTGTCGAGTCCCGGAAGCTCCTTGCCGAATTTCACGCACTTCACCGTTCGTCCGCTTTTATTTGCCGCCGGTGCTTGCGTAGGAGAAGGAGCGCAGTCGTCAGCCATATCTGCCATGTTAACTCTCGATGTGAGTTTTGAATCGCTACGCAATTGATACCTCATCTGTAGCGATACGCTTCAGACGGCCAACGTGCATTTCCGGCACGAACCGCCAAACCATTGAAATCAAAAGGGTTTTATTGTGTGCAAGTAATGCCGCGGTGGCATACGCCTTGTAGCCTCAGCCTCGCCATCCCGTGCACAGGCGCACGGGTTCTTGATCGAACGAGTAGGGCCGTGTTGGGTCACGGCGTTGACGAGGAGGAGTGCTGTGGACGGAATTCGAAAAGAGCGCCGTGGCTTTGCATCGATGTCAGCGGAGAAGCAGCGGGAAATTGCCAGCAAGGGTGGACGCGCTGCGCACGAGAAGGGCACCGCTCACGAATGGACTGCCGACGAGGCGCGTGCCGCAGGACGCAAGGGCGGGCAGATCAGTCGCGGCGGTCGCGGCCGACTGGTGTCGACGCCGAATCCGGCCGATGTGAGTACGGTAGGCGTGGCTCCGTCATCCGGAATGGAGCCGGGACGGGTAGACTAATAGCCGGCCCGTTGTTTCGACGTCGAGCCGGAAAAGAGAGGCGACTAGTGTTCGTGCGTATTTTGTCTTCTGCGTTCCTGGTGAGCGCGCTTGCGGTGATGCCAGCCGCGGCGCAGGCACAGCAAGGCGGCGGCAAAAGCACTACAACCACCACCACATCAGGCCCTGTCGTTACGTCGGATGAAATCGTTCTCGAAGGCGACGCCAATCCGCGTCCCGCCTTACCGACGATCAATGGCGACACGGGCCTGTGGTACGTACCAACCGCTGAAACGCTGCCGGCCAAGAAATGGTCGGCCAGCCTATTTCGCGCGAACTCCGCGACCGCACAGGGTTTGACCGATGTCAGTCAGATTGGCGTCACTGGCGCCTATGGCATCGGCAACCGCTTCGAGCTGTTTGGATCGTGGCATTGGGTACGCTACGACCGCGACCTGCGGCCGTTATTCGATCCAAACAATCCGAAGTTCGGCGGCGTCACGTCCGACTTTCCATTCGTCCGGAGTGGCTGGACGACCGATGGCGGCCCGCTGATCGTCGGCGGTAAATGGAGTCTGATTCAACAGGGGCGCGGCGATGTGATGAGCTTCGGGCCGCGCGTGACGGTGCAGTTCCCAATCGGCTCACAAGATGCGGCGACCGACGACTGGGTGACGAATGTCGGAGTCGTCGCCAGTCGCGAGTTCTCAAAGACCACGGAGATCTCCGGGACCGCAGGCGCTGTGCTCCGGGCCAACCCGGATCGGTTCGATCTGTCCGACGGCATCAGCTGGGGCCTCGGCGCGACGTTCCCGTCACGGAAGGCATTCCGTGCCCTCCTCGAAGCCACCGGCGAATTTGCGGTCGGGGACGACGTTGACGTGATCGGTGCGCCGTTCGTCGCTGAAGATGGCAGCATCGCGCCAATTCACAGCACGGCGAACGACCCGACGCACTTGAAGTTCGGGGCTGTGTGGCAGGCGAAGAACGGCTTCTTCGTACACGGCGGCGGCAACTACAGCCTCGACGTCGGCACCGGTAGCGGGAACCTCGATCGGAATGGGTGGGGATTCGATCTTCGTCTCGGCTGGCATCAGGGTGTGACGCCGCCGCGTCAGCGCGTCCGTCGCATCAAGGAAACGACGACCATCACCAATACGATCACCAACACGGTGACGGTTGCCACGCCGGCACCGGCGCCGAACCGGCCGCCGACCCTTCGAGTCACCTGCGACCCGACCCTGCTGGAACCCGGGCAGACGTCGCGGTGCACCGCGCAGGGAACGGATCCGGAAGGTGGGCCGCTGACGTACCGCTGGACGGCAGGCGCGGGAAGCGTCAGCCCGGCGGACTCGCCGAACACGACGTTCACGGCGCCGCAGACGGAAGGCCCGGTCACCGTGACCGTGACCGCCACCGACAACGCCAAGAACGACGCGAACGCATCGGCAACGCTGCTCGTTCGGCCGCGGACGGTGATTGAGTTCGAGGACGTGCACTTCGACTTCGATCGCTACAGTCTGCGTCCGGAAGCGTTGAAGCTGCTGGATGAGGCCGTGGCCAAGCTGCAGGCGAACCCGAACATCCAGGTGACCATCGAAGGTCACGCGGATTCCGTCGGCACGCAGCAGTACAACCTGGCACTGGGCGATCGCCGCGCGAATTCGGCGCGCGACTACCTCGTGATGCGCGGCATTGCGGCGTCACGTCTGCGGACGGTCAGCTACGGCGAGGATCGTCCAATCGACACGAATGAGACCGCGGCGGGCCGCGCACGCAACCGGCGCGCGCACCTCGCGATCATCATGCAGTAGGAAGGGCCAAGGGCTTAAGGCCCAGGGCCTAAGTGCTGGTCAAGGCCTAAGGCGCGCAGGCGCCTTAGGCCTTTTTTACGTACCCCGTCGGCTCGCTTAGGCCTTGGGCCTTGGCCCTTAGGCCATCCTGTTCAGGCACTCTTCCTGCTTCTGCATTGCGCATGAAGTACCTGAAGCTCTACCTCGTCGGTTATTTCGTCCTTCTCGTCGGCGCGGGTCTCGCCCTGTGGCAGGCCGGTGTCCTCGACGACATCCCGCCGATCTGGCTGGGTATCGGCGCCATTGTCGCCGTCGGATTTGGAATCATGCTCGCCGTGGCGTCCTCACCGCGTGTGACAACCACGACGACACGGGACGTCTAGCACCAGGACTCAGCCATGGCCGCCTGCCGCGCGACATTCCCGGTTGTGGTCGTCGTTGCTCTGATCTGTGTCGTTGGCTGCCGAGAAGGTGACATCCAGATTTCAGGTCTCACCTTCAACGGCGTCAAGCAGGTCGATAAGGCCGCCTTGGCCAACGCGCTGCAGACGAAGAAGGGCTCCTGGATTCCGTGGGGCCGCAAACGCTACTTCGATCGCCGCGCGTTCGACGCCGATCTCCAACGAATCGAGGCCTTCTACCGGGACCGCGGGTTTCCGGACGCGCGCGTGCGTTCCTTCGATGTCAAGTTGAACGACGCGCAGGACAAGGTCGATATCAGTCTCGACATCAACGAAGGCGAGCCGATCGTCGTCGAATCGATTGAGCTGCGCGGCTTCGACGTCATCCCGCCCGACCGCCAGCGTGCGTTGCGCGAGTCGCTCCCGCTGCTGCCCGGACGACCGCTCGACCGCCAGCTCGCGATCGCCTCACGTGAACGCGCGCTCAACACGCTTCGAGACGATGGGTATCCCTATGCGGAGGTCACGCTGCGCGACGAAGAGGCCGCGCCCCAAAGGAGTCGTCGTCTCATTGTCGACGCCGTGCCGGGCGTGCTGGCGCACTTCGGCGAAATCGACATCCGCGGCCAGGCGTCGGTCAGCGAGCACGTCATCCGTCGTCAACTGACCTTCGAGCCTGGTGATCGCTATACGCGGCGTGAGATGCGCGAGAGCCAGCGCAAGCTGTATGGGCTCGAGCTGTTCGAGTTCGCGAATGTCGAGCCGCTGGAAGAGCCGGTGCTGATGAACGAGGAAGTGCCGGTCCGCGTCACCGTGGCCGAGGGACAGCACCGGAAGATCACCACGGGCATCGGCTACGGGACGGAAGAACGCGCCCGCGCGCGGATTCGCTGGGAGCACCGCAACGTCTTCGGCGGGGCGCAGCAGGCGGGCATCGAGGCCAAGTGGTCGTCGCTGGATCGCGGCGTTCGCGTCGACTATCGCGAGCCGTTCTTCCTGTCACGCCATTTGTCGCTCGACTTCGATGGCCAGTCGTGGCAGGCGGCCGAGCCGGTGTATTCGACGAGGCAGGTCGGGGGCCGATTTCTGCTTCGCCATCAATCAAACCTCCAGAATTTCTGGACGATCGGCCTGGCCAACGAATTCCAGCACAGCACCATCGATCCGGAGGCGCTGCGCGACTTCACGATTCGCGACGACCTCATTGCGCTCGGCCTCGATCCCACGACCGGCCAGTCGCGCGGCACGCTGTCGGCGCTCGTGTTCGACATCTCGCGGAACACCACGAATAACCTGCTGAATTCCACGCAGGGGTACTTGCTGTCCGGTCACATCGAACAGGCGGGCAAGTGGCTGTGGGGCAACTACAACTTCTGGTCGGCGTCGGCAGAGGCGCGGCACTTCGCGACGTTCGGGCGGAGGGTGACGCTTGCCACCCGGCTGCGCGCCGGCTCGATCGTGCCCGCCGGCGATGACGAAGCGAACGTGCCGTTCTACCGCCGGTTCTTCCTCGGCGGCTCCTCGAGCATCCGGGGCTGGGGGCGGTTCGACGTGAGCCCGCTCACCGAAGGA
>DASROF010000145.1:0-6774 GCA_035647075.1 Vicinamibacterales bacterium
CTGCCCGTAGAAGGTCGTGTTGATCTCGACGGTGTCGAAGTGCTCGGCGTAATATGCCAGCTCGTCAAAACCCTTCACGCGGCCCCGTTTCGGCGGATAGAAAATCCCCGCCCACGTCCCGTTTCCGGACGGATAGTTCCATCCAGAGGTGCCGATTCGGAGGTTGCTCACCACCTGATTCTAGCCAAACCCGGAGCGGCGGGCCGGACGCGATAAAATAGGGACGCGTGTTGACCATCAACGAGATTTTCTATTCGATTCAGGGGGAGTCGACTTACGCCGGGAAACCGTGCGTCTTTGTCCGCCTCACCGGCTGCGACCTGCGCTGTTCGTGGTGCGACACGCCGTACGCGTTTCATGAAGGCCGAAAGCGAGCCATCGACGATGTCGTGGCTGAGGTCGAGCGCTACGACTGCTCGCTGGTCGAGGTGACCGGCGGAGAGCCGCTCCTGCAGGAGGATGTGTATCCGTTGATGCACGAGCTGGTCGCGAGAGGAAAGACCGTGCTCCTTGAAACAGGAGGTCACCGGAGCACCGAACGCGTGCCCGATCCCGTCATCACCATTCTCGACATCAAATGTCCGGGAAGCGGCGAGGCGGCTCGGATGGACTGGGACAATCTCGCACGGCTGCGCCCTCGCGACGAGGTGAAGTTCGTCGTTCAGGATCGCGCTGATTACGAATACGCCCGCGAGACGATCGCACGACACGCGCTCGCGTCGCGCGCTGCGGCAATCCACATGTCACCCGTCCACGGCGTGCTCAACCCGCGCACGCTCTCCGAGTGGGTGCTGGCCGATTCGTTGCCGGTCCGCGTGCAACTGCAGTTGCACAAATACATCTGGCCGGCCGAGATGCGTGGCGTCTAGCAGCGGATCGTTGATCGCCAGGTCGGCCGTCCTGCTCTTGAGCGGTGGGCTCGACTCGTACACGGCCGGGGCGATCGCGAAGGACGAGGGATTCCGACTCCACGCGCTCACGGTCAAGTATGGTCAGCGCCACGTCCGCGAGATCGAGTCGGCACGAGCGGTGGCGGCTGCTCTGGGCGTTGACAGACATATCGAGCTCGACGTCGATCTGTCCGCCTTCGGCGGTTCGTCGCTGACGTCCGACGCTCCGGTTCCGAAGGACCGGCGCATCGACGCCACCGACATTCCCTCGACGTACGTCCCTGCCCGCAACACCGTCTTTCTGTCGCTGGCTCTCGGCTGGGCGGAAGTGCTCGGCGCGCACGACATCGTCATTGGCGTGAATGCGCTGGACTATTCGGGCTATCCGGACTGCCGACCGGAATATGTCGCCGCATTCGAGGCACTTGCGTCGCTGGCAACCGCGAGAGGAGTGCAGGGCGAACGGTTTCGGATCCACGCCCCGCTGCAGCATCTGACGAAGGCGCAGATCATCAGACGCGGAATCGAGCTGGACCTCGACTACGGCCTGACGCACAGCTGTTACGATCCCCGCTCCGACGGAAGGGCATGCGGGCGATGTGACAGTTGCGTCCTCAGGGCCGCTGGTTTTGCGGAAGCGGGCGTCATCGACCCGGTGTCATCCTCGACGGTAACGCGCAAGACCTGATTCCGACGCTGCTAACATCCCGTTAGCGATGGGACGCTTCTCAGAGCTTCCGCTCCGCCGCCAGCTCTTTCTCGCGATTCTCGCGCTGCTTATCCCGCTGTTCGCGGCCGTGACCTGGTCCGGCTGGCTGTCGCTCCAGGAGCGGAGCCACGAACTTGCTGATCAGGCGCAGACGATGGCGCGATCCGTCGCCGCCTTTGTGGACCGTGACCTGGGCGAGCTCGACACGCTGGGCCGGCAGTTTTCGCAGGTTCCCGCCGTAGTGGCGCTCGATGCCAGCGCGACTCGCGGATTGTTTGAGCGCGCGATGTCCCCACGCTCGGCAGTGTTGCGGCTTGAACTTGCGTCCGCGGTCGGTCAGGAGATCACCGCCTTCGACGCTGGCGAACTGGAGGCCGACGCCGGCAGATGGGCCGCCACTGCGCTTGCGGGAAAGGACCGCACGCTTATTCCAATGGTGTCCGGACGTCGCCTGCAATACGTCATTCTTGGCTATCCGATCCGGGACGAGCAGAAGCGGACGGTCGGGGCACTGGGGATGTTCGTGAACCTTCAGTCGCTGCACGGTGCGTTCGACTCTGTTTCGCTGGCCAAGGGGTCGGTGGTGACCGTGACCGCAATGGACGGACGCATCCTGGCGCGCAGCGTCGACGCGAATCGCTTTGTCGGGTCGATCGATCCCGGAGCGCCGCGGCGCGGACCAACAGCGCCGCATCGTGCGGTCGGGATCGACGGCATCGAGCGGGTTTACGCCGAGTCGGAAGCCAATGTCGGCCCGTGGATCGTCTCCGTGGGCCTGCCGATGTCGATCGCCTTCGCTCGCGCAACCTCGTTGTGGTCGCGCAGCCTCGTCATTCTGTTTGGTGCCGTATCGAGCTGGCTGTTGATCGCGTTGATTCTTTCGAAACGCATGGTCGAGGCAGTCGGATATCTGGACGCCACTGCACAGCGGATCGCGTCCGGCGACTTTGGTCCCATCCACCGCCGGCGGATGTTCTCGCTCGAGTTCGCCGAGCTGCAGACCGCGTTCGAGGCGATGCTCCGGCGATTCAACGCGACGCGCGAACAGCTCGACACCCAGATGGCGGAGGAACGCCGAATGCGTGAAGAGCTCGAATCGCTGCAGGGGCAGGTGATCCGACAGGAGCGGCTCGCGGCGGTCGGCCAGCTGGTGTCCGGGGTCGCTCACGAAATCAACAATCCGCTTCAGTCGATCAGTGGATTCGCCGAGCTGCTGCGCCTGCAACGGAACCTTCCGGAATCGGCGCAGAACGATCTGGACATCATCTTGCGGGAAAGCGCCCGTGCGAACGCCATCATCCGCAACCTCGCGCTGTTCGCCCGCCAACAGCCCGGTCCGGCGGCTTTGATTCAGCTCAGCGCGGTGATCGCGGCCGTCGCGGAATTGCGGCAGCGCCGGCTCGAGTCGGAACAGATCGAGCTTCACATCGAAAACAACTCCAGGCAGCCGGTGCTGGCCGTCCTGACGGAGCTGCAGCAGGTCGTTCTCAACTTTGTCATCAACGCGGAGCAGGCGATTCTGGCCAGCGGTCGCATTCCAGCGCGAGTGACGATCCGTACACACGACCGCGACTCGCGTGTCGTGCTGGAGGTCGAGGACACCGGGCCCGGCGTCAAGCCCGAAGACGAGCCACGGCTGTTCGAGCCGTTCTTCACGACGAAGCCGGTAGGGCAGGGAACGGGGCTCGGCCTGTCGATCAGTTACGGAATCATCGAGTCGCTGGGAGGCAAGGTCGCCTACCGTCCGGCGCCCGCCGGCGGCGCCATCTTCTATTTCGAGCTGCCGGCTGACGGACGCGCCTGATTGCGGCTGAATGACGCGAGTGCGACGGCGATGCTGTCGAGAGCCGCGTTCGCCGCGGCGCCCGTCCCCTCGAAGTTGTTCACCATCACGACGAACGCCAGCGTTTCTCCGTCGCGCGTCTTCACGTAGCCGGCAAGCGACCGAATATTCGACATCGTTCCCGTCTTTGCCCGCACGTTGCCGGCGGCCGGGGTGTTTTTCATTCGATCGCTGAGCGTGCCATCGACTCCAGCGACAGGAAGCGCTGAAACGAATGGCGATGCGCCAGACGCGTCGTACATGCGCTGCAGGACGGCCAGCACGGTTTCTGCGGAGATCGTGCTCCGACGCGAGAGACCGGACCCATCGACCTGCCGCTGCGAATCCACCGGTATCCCCCACGCGGCGAGACGCTTGCCGAAGGCTTCCAGTGCGGCGTCGTTCGTTGGCAGCTGTGCGCGCGCCGCATTCAAACGCATGACCGACTCAGCGTAAAGGTTGATGCTCTCCTTGAGCAGCGGCTGGACGATGTCTCGAAGCGGCTTCGAGCGGTGGGTGAAGATCAGCTGCGCGTGCGTGCGATCCGGCGCCGGCCTGACGTCATCTATGTCCCACGCGCCGCCGCTGACCTCGATGCCCTGGGCCAGCAGCCGGCTGCGGAGGACGTTCGCGAACCAGATCGTCGGGTTGCCAACCGCCACTGCCAGCCGCGCTGGTGCCGCGCTGGCTGGGATGGCACCTGCGATGGTCAGAAACGGATCGCCGGGCCGCTGTTCCGGCCAGAGGAGCTGTGTGGTTCCGGTGGCACCCGTGACGACAGTGTTCGCCAGCGGCCGCGGTGCCGCCTGTGGGTCGACGTTGAGTGAGGCCGGCGTTCCTGCCGCCGGGCCCGGTGTAACGATGACGGTCATCCGGTTCTCGGCGTAATTGAGGGCGCCGAACAACACCCCGCTTGCGTATCCGAGATCGTCCCAGGCCCATGCCAATTGTGGCCGTGGCTCTTCGATCGCGTCGTCATCGCCGATGATGCGCCCGTCGATGCGACGGATACCGGCGGCTTGCAGCGCGGCAATCCAGTTCGAGAGATCTTCCCCGGCGCGCCCGCCGATCGTCGGATCGCCCGACCCGGACACAATCAAATCGCCGGCCAGCACGCCGTCACGGATCGGTCCGGTGGCCCTGATGGTGGTCTCGAATTGATAGTCCCAGCCGACGGCGTCCGCAGCCGTGGCGACGACCGCGAGCTTCGCTACGGACGCCGGAACCAGGAGTGTTCCCGACTGCAGGTCGAACAGCCGCTCGTTGCGATCGAGTGACTGCACCACGATGCCCCAGACCCCGCGCTGGACGCCCGGCGATTGCGTGGCTTGCGTGATGTCGCGACGCAGCTGATCGAGAGCCGTGCGTGAGGAAGCTCGCGGAGTGGTGGCAGGGGAGGCCTTGCTGCAGCTCAGTAATGCGAAATGCAAAAGGCAAACTGCAAACACCGTCAGGGTCCGGTTGAAGCCGGACACTACGTCGTCTGCATTCTGCATTCTGGATTCTGCATTGCGCTCACTTCATCTCGTCAATGCCCTTGAACACGTCGTCGAAGGCGCTGGCCTGAACTTTTCCAGTCCCAGGCTCACCCGCGCGAGCTGCCACCACGTCGGCGCCGGAACGTGCGAACGTGACCTGCTCCATTTTGTTCTCATCGAACCGGATCGTCACGACCAGCGTCGGATTCTTCAGCGCCGGATTCATTGCGGTCTCGAACGACTCGGCGCGGAGGCCGGAGACTTTGGACAGCAGTTCCTCGACCTTCATGGCGTGAATCAGCTTGTCGCCGTTCTTCCACTCCTCCGAGCCGTCCTTGTTCTTCGTCTTGTTCAGCGTCACCGTTTCCGCACCGCGCTTGAACTCGACGTGGGTGGCCGTGAACGAACGCGCGTCGAACAGATCCTTGCGCCGGAACTCAGCGAGGTCCCGAACGAGATCGGTGTACAGCGTGGGTGCGACCGTGAACACCATCGGCCGGGCGGCGTCCTTCGCGTAAATCAGCGCATTCTCGGTCTCGCCGAAAAGCAGCGTCGCGCGCGAACTGCCCGCGGTCGCTGTGAACGAGGCCACCGGCGGCTCGAGCTTGTGCTTCTTCAGGTCAGCGGCATCCGCCGGGACGATGCCCTGCATCTGAGCCGACGACAGGCGTTCGAGCGCGCCCTCGACGGCGGCGAAATCGGCGCGGGCCATGATCGGCGCGACGATCTGCCACTCGCCGCCAGTCTTCGCCAGAGTGACCGAGCGCTTGTCGGCGACGATGTCGATGTGATCCACCTTCTCGCGATCGATCTTGATGATGGTCTTGTCGCGGAGCGCAAACGTGTTCTTGTTGAAGGTCGAGTCGACGAACGACGACACGAGAAACACGCGTTTCTGATCGGGGAAGCGGGCGTACAGGTCGCCTCCCGTGGGCGTCTTCTCGCCGAGTTGAATCCGACGCGGCGCCTTATCGCCCTTGGCGCGGAACTCGACATCGATCCTGGCCGGCTCCAGGCCGTACTGCTTCAGATCACCGGCGTTCTCATCGACGACGCGCTGGATATCCAGTGAGGCCAGGCCGCCGGTGATCGATGAGAGCTCGCCCTGGTCGGCGGGCGCCGCCTCAGGAGCGGTGATCCTCCAGGTGCCGTCAGCTTTCTGAACGTGAGACGTCTGGCCGTCCGCCGACTTGATCTGAACGTCTTCGATGTCTTCGGCCTTGAGCGACGCGAACGCCTTCTCCTTCTTCTCAGCGCCCGCTGACTCGTCCTTGTTCAGATAGTAGATGTAGCCGACGAGGGCGCCCAGGACCAGGATCAGAGCCAGCGTGGACCGGAGACTCCTCATCGCTCACGTCTCCGCCACCACGCAAACACCCCCACGCCGAGCACGGCGGCGGGAACGAATACAATCGCCATCAAGGTCAGGATCTTCATTTGATCTGCCGTGATCGTCAGGCGCCGGTCTGCGGCGTCCTTCGGCCGGATGGCGATCAGATTCTCCTGCTGGGCCAGCCAGTTCACGATGTTCATGAACAGGTCGCGGTTACCCTGGATCCCGAGTGCCGCGTTCGTCGCGAAGTCGGAGTCGCCGATCGCAACCACTCGCGTTTCCGGCTTTTCACCGTCGTCAGGCTTCTTGGCGGCAGCGTCGCTCTGTGCCGCCGCACTCAGGGCGACGGCGATCGACACAGGACCAGGTTTGTCGCCCTTCTCCGGGTTCATTGCCACCTGGCCCTTGGGCGCGAGGTCCGTTTCCGCCCAGCTCTTCGAGCTGGTCTCGATAATCGTCTGCGGCACGCGGCCGTTCGCAGGCTTTTCGGCCGGGGACATCGAGCGAGCCAGTGGGAAGGCCGTGAGCAGCTCGAATCCGGC
>DASROF010000146.1:0-16116 GCA_035647075.1 Vicinamibacterales bacterium
GTCAGCGGGTTCTACGCGCTCGCCGTGGACGAGCACATGCCGCCGGGGCGCCCGGATCTTCGCTAGCGCTTGAAGATTACAAACGTCTCGGTCCGCGATATCCGGTTTCCGACGTCGCTGCAACAGGACGGATCCGACGCCCTCAATCTCGGCGACTACTCCGCCACCTATGTCGTGCTCGACACGGGAACCGGCCTGGCCGGTCATGGCCTGACGTTCACCAACGGCCGCGGCAACGAAGTCGTCGTGGCCGCTGTTCACGCGCTGAAGCACCACCTGATCGATCGGAGCGTGGACGACATCGTCACCGACATGCGATCGCTTTATCGCGATCTGACCGTCGATAAGCAGCTGCGGTGGCTCGGGCCGGAAAAGGGGATCCTGCACATGGCCACCGGCGCGCTCCTCAACGCGGTGTGGGACCTCTGGGCCAGACGCGAGGGGAAGCCGATGTGGAAACATCTGGTGGATCTCTCTCCCGAGCAGCTGGTCTCCACCATCGACTTTTCATACATCACCGACGTGCTGACACCTCAAGAAGCCGTGGCAATGCTGCACGCACGCCGTGCCGGGCTCGCCGCCCGCGAAGCCGAGATGCGGGCGGAGGGATATCCCGCCTACACGACGTCAACGGGATGGCTGGGATATCCGGACGAGAAAGTCCGGCGCCTGTGCCGGGAAGCCATCGATCAGGGGTGGAACGCCTTCAAGATGAAGGTCGGTCTCAACCTTCACGACAACATGCGGCGCGCGGCGATCATGCGGGAGGAAATCGGTCCCGATCGCAAGCTGATGATGGACGCCAACCAGTGCTGGGACGTGGACGAGGCGATCACGCAGATGACGGCGCTGGCGCGATTCGATCCCTGGTGGATCGAGGAGCCGACGAGTCCGGACGACGTGCTGGGACATGCGCGGATCGCGACGGCGATCGCACCGATCGCCGTCGCCACCGGCGAGGTGTGCCAGAACCGTGTGATGTTCAAGCAGCTCCTGCAGGCCGATGCGATCCGCTACGTCCAGGTCGATTCGTGCCGGATGGGTGGCGTCAACGAAGCGCTCGCGGTGATCCTGATGGCTAACAAGTTCCAGAAGCCCGTGTGCCCGCACGCGGGTGGCGTTGGTCTTTGCGAATACGTTCAGCACCTCTCGATCTTCGATTACATTGCGGTGAGCGGGTCGCTGACCGACCGGGTGTGCGAATACGTCGATCACCTGCATGAGCACTTCGTCGAGCCGTGTGTGACGACGCAGGCGAGGTACGTGACGCCCCTTCGTCCCGGCTACAGCATCGAGATGAAACCGACGTCGCTCGCCGACTACGAATTCCCGGCCGGACGAATGTGGGCGCGCAATGCACACTAGCCCCCCGGCACGGATTGGCCGTCTGCGCTGGGGCATCTGCGCGCTGCTCTTCTTCGCCACGACCATCAACTACGTTGACCGCGCGGTGCTCGGCATCCTGGCGCCGACGTTGCGCACGGAGATCGGCTGGACCGACGGTGACTACGGCAGGATCAGCGCGGCGTTCACGCTCGCCTACGCGATCGGTTTTCTGTTCGCCGGGCCGCTCATCGATCGCGTCGGGACACGGATCGGGTATGCGCTGTATCTGATCGTCTGGTCGATCGCGGCGGCCGCGCACGCGCTGGTCGCCACGCCGTTCGCATTCGGCGCCGCCCGGTTCGCGCTGGGTCTCGGAGAATCCGGCAACTTCCCGGCGGCCATCAAGACCGTCGCCGAGTGGTTCCCGCAACGGGAACGGGCATTCGCCACCGGCCTCTTCAACGCCGGCTCCAACGTCGGAATCATCGTCGCTCCCCTGGTGGTGCCCTGGCTGACGCTCAACTGGAGTTGGCGGGTCGCATTCGCCGCGACGGGCCTCGTCGGACTAGTCTGGGCGCTGTTCTGGTGGCCACTGTATCGCCCACCCGCGGAGCATCCGCGCCTCGGGTCGGAAGAACGGCAGCACATCGGGAGCGACCCGTCAGAACCCGCCGTCAACGTTTCCTGGGCTGATTTGTTTCAGCATCGGCAGGCGTGGGCCTTCGCGGTCGGCAAGTTCCTGACGGATTCGGTCTGGTGGTTCTACCTGTTCTGGTTCCCGTTGTTCATGGCAGACACCTTCGGGTTCGATCTGAGAACCATCGGTATGCCAATGGTCACGGTCTATCTGCTTGCGGACGTGGGATCGGTCGGCGGCGGCTGGCTGAGTTCGAATCTTCTGAAGCGCGGCTGGACGCCAAACGCGGCGCGCAAGACCGCAATGCTGATCTGCGCGCTGCTGATCCTGCCGGTCGCGATGGCACCTCGGGTCGAAAATGCGTGGGTGGCGGTGTGGCTGGTGGGACTGGCGGCTGCCGCCCATCAAGGCTTCTCCGCCAACATGTTTACGATCGCGTCGGACATGTTTCCGAAGCAGGCGGTCGGATCAGTGGTTGGTTTCGGCGGCTTCGCGGGCGCGATGGGAGGCTTTCTGATGAACCTCGGTGCGGGCTGGTTCCGCGAGAATCAGGGAAGCTACGTGAGCATGTTCACGATCGCCGGGGTCGCCTACGTGATCGCCGTCGCCGCGATTCACCTACTTGCGCCGCGCCTCGAGCCCGTTCGCCTGTCCTCCGCCTCGCTGATGCCGCCTCCCCGCAACGTGCCGATCTGACCTGCCTTCTCGGGCCTATTTCGAAACCGTCTCGTTCCGAACCGTTCCGTTGACAGCGACATTGGTGAACGTCAGGTCCCTGACGTGTTCGAGGACGTCCGGCTGCGCGACGTTGTCGAACCGGCAATCCGCCACGTGCACGTTCGTCACCGGCGCATAGGCATAGCCGCGTAACGACAGGGCATTCCGGCTCTTCTGGCTCGTCACCCTGCGTACGTCCACATCACGAACGGTCGGCGGAAATTTGCCGGTATCCCCTTCTTCGTATTGGAAGTCCACGGTGACCACCGCCTGGCTGACCTGGCCGATGGTCACGTCGCGCATGAAGATGCGCTCGACGACACCGCCTCGAACGGAATTGGTCTTGATACGCAGCGCGATATTGAGGTTCGGGCTGTCCATGCGGCAGTGCTCGGCAAACACATTGCGCGCGCCGCCGGAAATCTCGCTGCCGATCGTGACGCCGCCATGCCCGTCCTTCATCGTGCATTCGCGAATGACAATGTTCTCGACCGGCACGTTGACACGCCGCCCATCGTCATTGCGACCGGACTTCAGCGCAATGCAGTCGTCGCCGGTGTCGAACGTACAGCGCTCGATGAGCACGTCGCGGCACGATTCCGGGTTGCAGCCGTCGTTGTTCGGCCCATGACTGTCGACGTTGACGCCCCGCACGATCACATTCGTCGACAGCACCGGGTGCATCTCCCACATCGGAGAGTTTCTGATGGTGATGCCCTCGATGACCACATTGCGGCAGCGATACGGTTGAATGAAGTTGGGGCGCAGATATGCGCCTTCACCAAACGTGCGTTCGGCCACCGGTATCCGTGCGGTCGCCGGGTCGGTGAGCCGCCGCCGCGATGCGGCCGCGTTGCGGGTCCAGTCCCACCAGTGCGAGCTGTCGGCCTGCCCGTCGAGCGTCCCGCGGCCAGTGATGGCGATGTCCTGCTGGTCGTACGCGTAGATGAACGGGGAATAGTTCATCAGCTCCGTCCCCTCGAAGCGCGTGTAGACCAGTGGGAGATAGTCTTTCGGGTTCGTCGAGAATCTCAGAATCGCGCCTTCGGACAGGTACAGGTTGACGCGGCTCTTCAGACGAATCGGCCCGGTTGCAAACGAGCCGGCCGGCACGACCACTCGTCCGCCGCCCGCCGCACTGCAGGCGTCGATCGCGTCATTGATCGTCTTGAATCTCGTCGCGTCGACGTCACGACGCGGAAACGCCGGCGCCTTGATGCGTGCGACGATCCGCGCCGCCTCCTGCCAGGGATCCGCGATCGTTCCCTGCTGGAGCGGAAGCCGGACCACCGCGGGCGCGGCCACGGCAGCCTGAAGGAATTCACGGCGGGACCAGGACAATCGCGACATCCGGTGCATTCCTCGCGTCCGGCTTCAGCCGGACCAGGCGAGAGTGATATCACATTCAGCGAAAACAGGGCCACGCCCGCGGGCCCCACGTGCCCGTCGCCGTTCGATCGCGACGGACCAGCACCAGGTATCCCTCGTCGTCGTCCAGCGAGCCGGCCTGCACGTAGTCGCGTTCCACGTCCGCCACCAGTTCGGGGAACACGGTTCGCGTGTACGTCCAGACGCCCGACTGGGCGAACACGACCGGCGGCGACCAGCGGATGAATTTTTCAGCCGTCCACCGCTGTTCAATCGGCGACGCCAGCCCGGGGGCGAACACCAGGTGCCGGATCGCCATGAGTCGATCAGAGTAGTAATAGATCTCCGGCGCGAACCACAGCACGGCGATCCGATCTGATGGTGGCACGCACGCGTTCGCATACTTCGCGAAGCGAATCGCTACCGTCCCGTCCGCACCGTCCCAATAGCGGAGCGGTGGCGATGCGACGAGACGCCTCGCCGTGTCCGACCAGGCCCCGCGCAGGCGCGCCACCGATCGCCAGTCGCCGGCGAGATAGCCGAGACGCTCGCCGAATTGACCGGCCGTCGCCATCGCCGTCATCGAAAAAAGAATCAGCACCGCCACCGCGCTTCGCAACGCGACGCGACGCCGTCTGCCACCAGCAGCCGCCACGGTCAACGCGACGCCAACAAGCAAACCAAGCAGGATGGCGGGCATGACGACGCCGTCGGCAGCACGCAGGCTATAGGGCGTGCGCAGCACGCCAGCGTCCACGACGGCTGCGAACGCACAGAACGCCACGATGGCCGCCGACGTCACCGGCACCGCGAAGTGCCGCCGCAGCGGAGCGATCGCGAGGAACGTGACGACCGGCAGCAGATAGAACAGCGTCACCGCCGCCTCTCCCGCGTCGCGCTGATCGTCGAGACCGGCAAACACGCGGAGCCGCAGCCACCCGTGGCGGAACCGCACCCGTCGCCACGGCGGCCATTCCGACATCGGAATCGACGCGGACGATCGATCGATGCCCGCGGTGTCACTGACGGCGGAATCGTTGATCAGCGCCACGATGGCCTTCGCGCCGGGATCGGTGAGGCGTACGCGCGTGGTGCGCGCATCCTCTTCTGCCACGGCAGCGAGATGATGGCGCGCGAAGACGGCCGTGCGCGCGGCCGGTGTCGTGCCCTCTGCCCACCGCAGCGAGACAATCGGCGCGAACGCCTGCGCCGGTGCGAACTGCACGATGTCGGCCAGACGGTGGAGCGGCCATCGCGGCCATGGATGTGCGTCCATGACTGTGTGATGCGTTTCTGCCTGGCTGACCCCGTCGAGCGCGTACGACACCAGACCGTGCGTTCGCTGCACGAACAGAAGAAACGGCAGCACGAGTACGAGTGCGGTCGCGGCGCTGACCGCACCTCGCGTGAGTGTGGTCAGTCGAAATCCATGTGCCGCCACCATCGCCAGCATCACACCGATGGCGACGTACACGCCATGATCCGGCCGCCACGAGAACGCCAGCGCGGTCCAGACGCCGAGCGCGATCGCGGCGCGCCGCGACGGCGTCCTGACGTACAGCCACCACAGCACCGCGGCGACCGCGTAGGAAATGATCTTTGGATAGGAGTAGCCGCGCGGACCGGCAAGGAGCACCATGATCGCCGCCGTTGCGGCAGCCACGGTGGAGCCGGTGAGCGTTCGCACCAGCGCAAAGACGGCATAGGTACTGACGAGGAACGCGATCCCGACGATGATCGCCTCGGCCAGCAGCCGGTGGCCGAACGCCACCTGGGCGGCCGCGCTCAGACCGTAGGTCAGCGTGATCCCGCTTTCGACAAAGTCCCTGACCGGCAGGTCGCCGCCGAGGACCTGCCGCGACAGCGCAAGGTGAGAGAAATCGTCGTTGAGCGGAGCGCTCTCCTGCGCCATCTGGTGCACGGCGGCAAGCACCGCGATGAGAACGCCGACGAGCGCAGTGCGACGCGGCAACGCTATACCAGGGTCAGGTCAGCGGAGGAAATCGCTCCAGCCGTTCTTCGAATTGAACGGCAGCACGGCTCCAGTGGCCTCGATCTCGTGAATCTTGCGGTCCCGCACCTTGATAATGTGCGCCGCCGCCATGTCGAACGGCCGCTGCGTCGTCATATCGCGCGTGCCACGGGTGCCATCGGGATAGACCAGCGTCAGCACCTTTTCGTTCATCGGGTGATGGAACATCGAGAGGCCGAAGACCAGCCCCTTCTCTTCGTCCGCGATCCAGACGCGACGCAGGTTGATGCTTTCGATGTAGCTCATGAACCGCGTGTCGAGCTGCGCCGCGCACGTCATGCTACCCATGCCGGAGCCTTGCGCTGAGGTCGGCCCTTGTCCGGCGGACGGCGCCGTCGCGGGCGGTGCACCGGCCGCGGCTGGCCGGGGTCCCGCCGTATGCATGCCGCCCTCGCGCCGGACGCAGTCGTCGGCGAACGGGACGGCCTTGCCATCGCTCTGCTCGAGGGCGTCGTAATAGCCGTGCGCATACAGCAGCAGCACTTCGCGCGGCAGCCGCTCCGCCGGTGGCACCACGGCCAGCAGCCCTGGACGCGGCGTCTGCAGATTGGCCAGCGAATTGGCGTTGACGTTGGTCCAGATCAGATGTTCGGCTTCCGTGATCTGCCGGTTCTGAACCTTCAGCCGCAGCGCCAGTTGAATCGGCTTCCCGGCATCCATCATCGTGACGATGGCACCGATCTGGCTGACAACCGGATCAGCCACATAGACCTTGAACGTGGTCGGCGCTTCGGATGCCGTCTTCCACAAGCCGTCACCGATCGCTTTGACCTGAGTCTGCTCGGTGAAGCGGGCGTCCTTCGCGATCGGTGCCTTCGACGGATTGTGCGCCACCATGGCCGCGAACCAGGCGTCCGCGATGCTGATCAGGCACGCGCGATCGCAGGTTCCTTGCGCTGCCGGCAGGGACGGGAACGCACCCAGGATCGCGATGCACACTGCCAGGACCTGTCCGCAGCCAGGCGCTCTCTTCATTGGAATGCTCCTCAGTTCAGGCGATATCGTAGTCGAAGGTCCGCCTGAAGGCGGACACTACGGCAAGGCCTCTGAAGGTGGACACTACGGTATAGTTCCCGCCCAAGGTGATTTCATGACACGAATGACCGCCTCACTCGCGTTCGCGCTGCTCGCCGGGCTCTTCGCGGCAGGCGCACAGGCCCAGTCACCCGCGCCGGCCACGGCCACCACTGCGAGGCCGTACTTCGTCGAGCAGTCGATGAACGTGTTCCGCCGTTTCAGCGGCGACGGTACAAAGACGCTGGAGTTCTACGGGCCGGTGCTCGGGTTCGGTGACTCCCGCGCGGTGGGCGGCATTTCGATATATCAGGTTGGCCCGTCGCAGCTCAAGCTCACCAGAGCGGGAGCAAACGCGAACTTCACTCGCGGGGCGATCAACGACGCAGCGGGCGTCCGCTTGTGGACGATGTGGTTTGCGGACGAGGACGCGCTGACGAAGCGCTTCACCGCACATGGATTGCCGGCACCCGCCTTCAAGGTTATCGACGGCGTCCGCAGTGCACTGGTCACCGATCCGGACGGCGAGTGGGTCCAGCTCGTCATCGCGCCGAACGCCACGAAGGAGGCGTATGGTCGCCTCGAGATCGGGATCGCCGCCAACGATCTGGAGAAGAGCCGCGCGTTTTATCGCACGTTCGTCGGTCTCGAGGAACTGCCGCCGGTCAAGGACGGCGTTCTCGGCGTCACCAAGTATCCCTTCCGACACGGCTCAACCACAGTCAGTCTGTGGGCCACCCAGGGACCGAAGCCGACAAATCGCCAGCTCGCCGGCATCCAGTACGTCGTCAAGCCGGTCGATCCGATCTGGGCACTGGCGCAGGAGCGCGCGATCCCGGTTGAGCAGCCGCTGGGACAAACGCTGGGCACGCTGATGACCACGTGGCTGTTCGATCCCGATGGGGTGACGAACTACTTCGCGGAGATTCGTCCGCAGCCGCGTCCCGCGCAGGCGCCGGCATCTGCGCCAGCGCCGACTCGCTGATTACTGCGTCCTGAGATAGGCGATCACATCCGCGGCGTCCTGCGGCGTCATCCGGAACCGCGGCATCGGATAGCGAAGCTGTGTGCCGTCACGTTTGATGGCGCCCTGCGTCAGCAGGCGCATCGCCTCTGCGTCCGTATACCCTGCCAGCCCCGCGATGCGCGGGAACTGCATCGGCCAATCGCTCGCCCATGGTGGACGCATCGGCATCGGTCCGCCCTTGAATCGGGTTCCCGGCACGATGTTCCCGGACGCGTCGCGCGCCGAGTGGCACTCGTAGCACATCACCACACGCTCCACGAGATAGCGGCCGTGCTCCAGGTTGCCGGTCGGGGCACCGGTTGGGGACGCAGGTTGCTGCGCCCACATGCGGCCAGCGAAGAGCGCGAACGCTCCGAGTAACACCATCACACGTGACACGGACATCGAATCCTCCTCTCCGCATTATGTGCCGGGGGCGCGCGCCGACGACCTGCGGCGCTCAACCGGCGACGCAGAACAACACTTCGGGGCGGTAGATCAGCTCGTCCTCGGTGAGTGTCTCGAGGTCGCGGCGCACGTTGGCTTCGCAGGCAATCCGGACATCGGGCGGCAACTGCTCGAGGCGACGCATCGGCGCTCCGCAGCTTGTCTGATTCGACATCAAGCGGTCGACCGTCCACCGATGCGCGCATAACGTGCTCCAGATGCGCACTGATCGAAACCCAGCGTTCGAGACGAGCCTCCGTAGCCTGTCTGGCGTGTTCATCAGATCCCGTTGATTGACGCTGGGGTCTCGTGGATCGGGAGGCGCACCCGCGCGATCGAGCTCGCGCGTCCAGAACGCCATTCCGGGCTGCCCCGGGTCCATACCCCACGTGGCGATGCCCAGCGCGCCCCCGGGTTTGACCACACGGCGTAACTCGACGAGGCCCTTCAGTGGATCTGGCAGATGGAACACGCTGAAGATCAGGGCGGCGACGTCGAAGGCATCGGAGGCGAGCCCGAGCACCTGGACATCCATAACGGCGGCCGGCACCTCCGGCAAGGACCTCGCCCGAAGCATCCCGTCCGCACGATCGACCGCAATCACCGTGGCCGCGGGCGCCGCGCGACGAAAATCCGGGAGAAACGCGCCTGTACCGCTGCCGGCATCGAGGATTCGCCGTGCCGACGCCAGGGGCAGCGCGTCAATCAGAGGCGCGGCCATGGGTTTGATCACCGGGGACCAGAGCCGCGCGTACGCCTCCGCCTTCTGCGAGTACTCCGCGGCAAGCGCCGCGGTGCTGGCATCCTCCACCTGCGCATTATGTTCATTGACAACGCGGCGCACGGCGCCATAATTCCCCCCTCTTCAATTCCCGCCGGTGGCCGTTTAACAGTCAGGAGCTCGTATGCAGACGTGGACCAGGTTGTTCAGCATCATGGGTCTCCTCGGAGTGGTGAGCACGTTCGGTTGCACGAGCACGACGAATTCGACCACATCAAGCGCGTCGTCTTCAGCCAGCAATCCCGACAAGGAATGGACGATGCCCAACAAGGATGCGGCATCGACCCGGTACAGCCAGCTCGACGAAATCAACGCTGGCAACGTCAAGAACCTGAAGGTCTCGTGGACCTTCTCAACTGGCGTCCTCCGCGGCCACGAGGGCGGTCCGCTCGTCGTCGGCAACACGATGTACGTGAGTACGCCCTATCCGAACATCGTCTACGCGCTCGACCTGACGAAGGAAGGCGCGCCGATCAAGTGGAAGTACACGCCCAAGCAGGATCCCAACGTCATACCAATCGCCTGCTGCGACACCGTGAACCGTGGCGTCGCGTACGCGGACGGCAAGATCTTTCTCAACCAGTTGGACACCACCACCGTCGCCCTCGACGCCAACACCGGCAAGGAAGTGTGGAAGGTCAAACAGGGTGACTACCACACGGGACAGACGGTGACGGCAGCGCCGCTGGTCATCAAGGACAAGGTCATCTCCGGCATCTCGGGCGGCGAGTTCGGCGTCCGCGGCTTCGTGACGGCGAACGACGTCAACACCGGCAGGCAGGTCTGGCGCATGTACAGCACCGGCCCCGAGGCTGAAGTCGGCTTCCCGGGTTCGGTCGAGACATGGAAAGGCGAAGAGTGGAAGCGGGGCGGCGGCACCACGTGGGGCTGGTACAGCTATGACCCGGATCTGAACCTTCTCTATTACGGCACGGGAAACCCCGGCTCGTGGAATCCCGATCAGCGGCCTGGCGACAACAAGTACTCGATGACGATCTTTGCCCGCGACCCGGACACGGGCAAGGCGGCGTGGGCGTATCAGAAGACCCCGCACGACGCGTGGGACTACGACGGCATCAACGAGAACGTGCTTGTCGATCTGAACATGAACGGGCAGATGCGCAAGGTGCTCGTCAACTTCGATCGCAACGGGTTCGCATACGTCCTCGACCGCAAGACGGGCGAACTGCTCCGCGGCGATGCATTCGTGCCCGTCAACTGGGCCAAGGGGATCGACCTCAAGACCGGCAAGCCAATCGAGGATCCCGAGAAGCGCACATCCGCAACCAAGAACACGAAGGACATCTGTCCCTCGGCCATGGGCGGCAAGAACCAGCAGCCGGTCTCGTTCTCGCCGAAGACCGGGTACTTCTACGTCCCGTCGAACAACCTGTGCATGGACTACGAGGGCGTCGAAGTGAAGTATCAGGCCGGCCAGCCCTACGTCGGGGCGATCGTCGTCAGCAAAGCGGGCCCGGGCGGCCACCGCGGCGAGTTCATGGCGTGGGATCCGGTCAACGGCAAGAAGGTGTGGGGCATCAAGGAACAGCTGTCGGCGTGGGGCGGGGCGCTCTCGACCGCCGGCGACGTCGTCTTCTACGGCACGATGGAAGGGTGGCTGAAGGCGGTGGATGCGAAGACCGGCGACGTGCTGTGGAAGTTCAAGACACCGTCGGGCATCATCGGCAACCCGATGACGTACGCGGGGCCTGACGGCCGTCAATACGTCGCGGTGCTCTCAGGGATTGGCGGATGGTCGGGGATCGGCGTCGCCGCTGATATGAGCCTCGAGGATCCGACGGCCGGACTCGGCGCGATCGGCGCGTTCAAGGACCTGGCGAACTTCAGCAACCAGGGCGGCGTGCTGACCGTGTTCAGCCTGCCGTGATCGTGTGAAGTCGGCTCTCTGCGCGGCGACGATCGCGTGCCTCGTCTGGTCAGCGGCCGCCGTCGCGCAGGAAGGTCCGCGCTTCCGTGTGTGCTCGGATCCGCAGAACATGCCGTTCTCGAACGATCGGCTCGACGGGTTCGAGAACCGCATTGCGTCATTGATCGCGAAGGACTTCGGGACGACGCCGACCTACATCTGGTGGGGACAGCGGCGGGGGTTCATCCGCAACACGATGAACGCGACGCTTGAAGCGGGGCGTTGTGATGTCGTCATCGGCGTCCCCGCGCACTACGACCTCGTTCGAACGACGAAGCCGTATTACCGATCGACCTACGTCTTCGTCTATCCGAAACACAAGGGATGGACGATCGCGTCGCTCGACGATCCACGGCTCAAGAAACTGAAGATCGGTGTGCACCTGCTCGGCGACGATTACACGAACCCACCGCCGGTGCACGAGCTGTCGAAGCGCGGGGTCGTCGAGAATGTGGTCGGCTTCAACACGTTCTATTCGGAGACCAACCCGCCGAGCGCGATCATCGACGCCGTCGCCGCCGGGCGCGTCGATCTCGCAATCGTGTGGGGGCCGGTGGCGGGCTACTATGCGAAACGGCAACGGATTCCGATGGAGCTGGTGCCGATTCCGTCAGGCAAGGGCGATCTGCCGTTTACCTTCGACATCTCGATGGGCGTGAAGAAGGGCAACGACGCGCTGTACGCGCGTGTCGAGCAAATCCTGGAAAAGCGAAAGCCCGAGATCACGGCAATCCTGATGGAATACGGAGTGCCCCTGGTGGCGAACGTGGGCACGCCTCGATGACAGCGATTGGTATTCGGCTTAGCCTTGCGACATCGGCCGCGGCACTGTTGCTGGCGGCCTCGACAACGATTGCAGGCCAGGCGCCAGCCCCGACGACCGTCGCGCCACTCACCTCCGCCAAAGCGACGGGCGAGACGTCGGACAGGTCCGACACGTATCGCGACGTCTATCAGGGATGGAAGTGGTGGCACGTGTACTGTTACCGATGCCACGGAGTCGATGCGCTCGGAACGACGGTGGCGCCGAACCTGACCGACCCGAACGAAAAGTTCACGCGCGCGGAGTTCCTGCGGGTCGTCCGCACCGGCGTTCCCAAGACCGCCATGCAGTCATGGAGCAAGCTGCTCGACGACAAACAGATCGGCCAGGTGTATCTCTACGTCCGCGCGCGTGCGGACAAGGTGTTGCCTCCGGGCCGACCCGACGAAGTCGGTCCGAACGCCGGGCATTGGGTTCCGCCCCAGGGGTGGCGCGCACGCTGATCGTCGCTAGCCGTCGCTGTGAACGACCTTGCCGCCGACAAGGTCATCATCGGCCAGCCATGGGCGCTACTTGCCGATCGTGTCCACACTCGTATCCGATCCGGGCGTGATCCGGAACCGCTTGATTGCGTCACCAGCCTGCGCAACAACCGTCAACGTCCCATCTGCCCCCATTTCCCACGTGCCGGCGGCAGCCTGCAGTGTGTAATTGCCATCGAATTGGGCAGATGGACGACCATCCACGTAGACCGTTTGCGACGAAGCGATGTTCGCCATCCAGATTAAGTGTCGACCGTCGGGCGTGAATGTCAGGTTCTGCGGGTTTGTCCCGGGAAACACCATCGCGAGTCTGCCATCGACGTAGACCCCGGAGGCGTTGCCGGGCTGCTGGTCGAAATACGCTACGTGTTTCCCGTCGGTACTGAACACGAACTCCGCCCGCGGACGATAGCGCCCAACGCCGGGCTGCTGAAACCGCACCACAGTCCCGGGCAGGTCCTTGCCGTCGACGTTCACGGTCCGCCCCTGACGACCGAACGTGAACCCGAAATGGGTTCCATCCGAACTGAACGTCACCGGGCTCGCGCCTTCGCGTTGCAGCAATTTGCCGTCAACACCAACCGTTTGCATCGTTCCGTTGGTCAGTGCGGTAAACGCGATGTGGTTTCCGACCAGGGCAGCGGGAGGCGGCAGCGGCGTATTGATCAAGAGCGGCTTGTAGCCGGGGGCGCTCGTGTCAATCGGGGTAAGCATCGAGCCATAGCCTTCGGATTCCTGATCGCCGACGACCAGAAACGTCTGGTTGCGCATGTTCGCGCCGTAGACGAACCGGCCATCGGCGGTGAACCCTGCAGCCACGATCCCCTGGTAGTCCTGCCCCTTCTTACCATCCGCGACGATCCAGAACGAGCTGGATGATGCCTGACACGCGGCGACCCAGTGCTTGCCGTCGGCCGAGAACCCGACGTTCGAGTATCCGGGATTCCATGGACAGTCGGTGCCCGGAATGCGCTGTGCGCCCATCGTCAGGAAATGAATACCGGTTCCCGGCGTGCCCTGGGTCACGACGGTCATGAAACCTGAGCCAACGGGTGTCGTGTAAATCTGCGCGCTCTGCGCCCGCATGATCGGCTTGCCGTCTAGGAACACTTCGGTCGTCGGAGTAGCGGTCGGCAGTTGACGTTTGGTGAACACGTGGAGACCGTCGGCCGTCATCTGTGGTTCACCACCGGGAAACGGCGACGGCTTGCCGTCGACGACGAGCGTAAAGGTTCCTCTCTTTTGCGGGTTCTCCGCGAGGTACACATGATGATCGCCGCCCGCGGTGAAGATCGGGGCTATGTTGGTGAAACTCTGTGGCCCGGGCACGCCGTCGAAGACCAACTGGATGTAACCGTTCGTAATCCCCGGCACCGGCTCGGTGTAGAGCGGGAAATAGACATGCCGGCTGTTGTCCGTGAATTGAGGGATCGACTCCAAAGAAGTCGAGCCGAGGCGCGGATGCCGGACGGCCGGGACGCGGAGCAGCTCCTTGCCATCCGCCATGAACACGAACTCGGCGCCCTGTCGCCCGATGTACGCCAGGCGTGATCCGTCGGGGCTGAAGACGAGCCCGGCGCTCTCACCGGAAATCGCGTCAAATCGAGGTCCGTCCACGCCGTCATGCACTACCACGGTACGGCTCCCACGCAGCACGACCGCCGCTGCGTGTCCGCCCTTCGGACTGACGACGAAATCCAGCTTCTGCCCGGACGCGAGTGACAGCTCTTCGACCTTCGCGGATGATCCCGGCACATTCGATGGAGCGGCGCCGCCGCCAGGCCGGGCCGGCGTCGCGGCATTTGGCGAATTCGCGTTCGGATTGCCGCCGCCCGGGGTGGCCGGTGTCGTCTTTTCCTTCTCGCGCCTGGCCGCTTCTTCAGCCGCCTTTTTTGCGTCGGCCGCCTTCCTTGAGTCTTCGGCCTTTTTCGCAGCCTCCTCGGCGGCCCGCTTCAGTCGATCGAGGACACCCTGCGCCGTGACCGATTGCGACGCGGTGACGAAAACGCCCGCTAACACAAGCGGGGTCAAGCGTTTCAGGATCGAGATGCGAAACATGCCGTCACTCCATGGATGAGCTTGCAGCGACTATATACACCTGAGTTGGCTGCCGTAGCCAGCGGGAACCGAGGAGGCGCCTATTCCACCTTGCGCAATCCCCGGCCGATTCCCGTCATCGCTCTCAATCGACGCGTGGGATTCGCATAACGGGACGACATCCTCCGGGATCCGGGCGCCCCCGGACAGCGGATTTGAATCGTATAATCCGCAGCCTGACGTGGTGATCACGTCCGTGCGACCGAAGGAGAACCGGATGCGACAGTTACCTGGCGTTGTGATTGTGGCGTTCGCGTGTGCGTTTGCCGGGGCGGGACTCCAGGCGGTCGCAGACTTTCCGTCGTGGGCCTACGGCGTGACCATGCCTCCGCCACCACCCGGAGCCGCACCCGCCGCGGCCCCCGCGCCTGCCACCGGAGGGGGTCGCGCCGCAGGCGCCGCACCCGCAGCCGACGCGACTCTCCACAGCCTGCCCGGGGCGACGCAGCAGTTCACCCGTGCGCAGATCGCCAACCAATATGGACCGGCGGACTGGTATCCAGGCGATCACCCGCAGATGCCCGAGATCGTGGCCAAGGGGAAACAGGCGCAGAACGTCGCCGCCTGCAGCCTGTGCCACATGCCGAACGGCAAGGGACGTCCGGAGAACGCGCCCGTTGCCGGATTCCCGGTCGAGTACTTCGTCAAGACGATGATGGACTTCAAGAACGATGCGCGGAAGAGTTCCGACCCGAGGAAGGCCAATACCAATCGGATGATCTCGTTCGCGAAAGCGATGACCGACGAGGAGATCCTGCAGGCTGCCACGTATTTCAACGCGATGCCGTGGACACAGTGGATCCGCGTCGTCGAGGTCAGCACCGTTCCCAAGACCCGGATTCAGGGCGGCATGTTCCTCAGGCTCGAAGGAAACGAGACCGAGCCACTCGGCAACCGGATCATCGAAGCGCCAGAGGACACGGAGCGCACCGAAGTGTTGCGCGATCCGCGATCAGGATTCGTCGCGTATGCGCCGATGGGCAGCATCAAGCGCGGGCAGGCGCTCGCGACGACCGGCGGCAATGGCAAGACGATCGCGTGTGCCACCTGTCATGGCGCGAACCTGCAGGGGATGGGGCCGGTGCCAGGCATCGGGGGCCGTTCACCGAGCTACCTGGTGCGGCAGATGCACGACATGCAGACCGGTGCACGAAAGGGCAGCTGGTCGGAGCTCATGAAACCGGTCGTGGAGAAGCTGACGGCCGAGGACTTCGTCTCGATCGCCGCCTATGTCGCCTCGCGGCCTCAGGCGGCGGCGCCGGCCACGCAAACGGCCGAACGATAATCGCTCGCGTCTCGACGCCGGCGCTCAGAAGACCCGCGAGTCGCGCGCCGTCGCCGTCCACAGGTAGATGACGTGACTGGGAGTCTGTCGGGGCAGAAGCCACCGCGAAACTCCACCAGTACTACCCTATGCGCCGCAGCGCTCCAGGATGCGCTCGCGAACGACGTCAGAACC
>DASROF010000147.1:0-38018 GCA_035647075.1 Vicinamibacterales bacterium
GCCCACTCCTGGTCGGGCAACCTGGTGACCAACGCCACGTGGAGCGACTTCTGGTTAAACGAGGGGTTCACGACGTACGTGGAAAACCGGTTGATGGAGGTGCTCTACGGCACCGACCGCGCACTGATGCTGCAGGTCCTCGATCGTCGATCGCTCGATGAAGAGATCGCCAAGCTCGGTCCCACAAACAAGGACACGATGCTGCACATGGACCTCGCCGGCCGGGATCCGGATGATGCGGTCAGCGATATTGCCTACGAGAAGGGAGCCACCTTCCTGCGCACGATCGAGGCGACGGTCGGACGCAGCCAGTTCGACGCCTTCCTGCGGGGGTATTTCGACCGGCACGCGTTCCATTCGATCACCACGGCACAGTTCGTGGCCGACATGCGTGAGCACCTGCTGAAAGGTGAGACGCAGCTCGAGGATCAACTGAAAGTGCAGGAATGGCTCTATTCGCCCGGGATGCCGGCCAATGCGATCGTCCCGAGGTCAGATGTGCTCGATCGCGTTGACCAGGACGCGAACGCGTTTGCGGGTGGCGCCACGGCCGCGTCGATCAGGAGTTCCTCCGGTTGGAGCACACAGGAGTGGCAGCACTTCATCTCGGCCCTGCCAGAGAAGCTGGCGCCAGCCCAGTTGACGGATCTCGACCGCACATTCGGGTTCAGCGAACGCCGTAACTCCGAAGTCCTGTTCGCGTGGCTGCGGGTTGCGATCCGCAATCACTTCACGCCGGCGCTGCCGGCTCTCGAGCGCTTCCTCACCACGCAGGGACGCAGGAAGTTCCTGCGCCCGCTGTACGAAGATCTGATGAAAACGGATTGGGGCAAGGCAGAAGCGCGGCGTATCTACGGTCGCGCGCGACCGCTCTATCACCCGCTGTCGGCGAATACCCTGGACCCAATCGTAAAGGCTGGGTCCTAGATGACCGCGCCCCTCAGCTTGTCACCGTGAGGGGCGGTCACCGATTCCGGATCGAGCCCTTCCTTCACTGGACTCTCACTCGTCGACGTTCTCCGTCGAGTTGCGGCCATTCCGACGATGGCGCCAACCGAGCCGGCGGCCACCGCGCCAAGCGCCAGCCATTCCGCATAGCCCGCGCCTGAATTGGACGGACTCGTTCCGATCGGGATCGGTTTGTCAGTTTTCTGCACGTCGCCTCCTTGATGAGGACCAACCCCATGCGAGTCGAGTGCCAGCTAGAGATGACCTCGTGGAATGCGAAACAACTGAAGCACTGTCACGTCGTTGATGCGGTACTCGGCGACCGGTTTGTGTCGCATTCGCAGCATCGCGATCGGCTCCTGAGTTTCGAAATACACGTGAGCATCCTGCACGAGCACCCATTGCTCAGCCGCGAGGCTGGCTAGGCCGCTCGCTGAAAACGTCTCGATGCGCACGTCCGTGCGGCGGCTTCGGTCGAGATAGAAACGGACGACCTGTGGCACATCGGTCACGACCGCCGCACCCCATGCAGCGTCCGTCACGATGCGTGACACGGCCTCGCGAACGCCGAAGTCGTATGCCGCCTCCGGAAAGCGCTGACCGTCGGTATCAAGCATTCGCGCCAGCGCCGCGCGGTGCATTGAAAACACCGGCGAGGCATGGACCTCGCCGGCAAAGAGCACAACCGCCAGCGCTCCGTAGGCGACGGCCACGAAGACGGCGCGCGCGTCGGCCTTCATCCGCTCCATCAGCCAGTTGATCGCGAAGACCAGGCCGACGGCTGCCATGAGATCGACGATGACGAGAATCGGCAGACTGTAGCGGAGGAACTTCGCCGCCATGATCGAGTAACCGACCAGCTGGAAAACGAAGAACACGCGCAGGAAGACGTATCCGCGTTCACGCCGACGCGTCCACGCCACGCACCCGCCGACGATGGCGCCGGCCAGCGTCACGAGCGGAATGCGTGTCAGCAGAAACATCACGTAGAACGTCGGCGGGATCCCCAGTGGCGAGATCGGCACATCAGTCACCCACAGCCGGTGCGCGTAGGGCCAGCCGTGATGCGGCAAGCCGTTGCCCTGGAGGTAGGCGAGCATGTGCGCCCACGTCGCCGGCAGGAACACGGCGAAGTTCGCCATCGCGAACGCCACACCCATCGTCAGAAAAAAGCGTCGTTTGCTCGGGCTGTTCGGCCCGGCGGCGCGCAGCGTGACGACGTTGGTCAGCGCATACAGGCCATACAGGTGGGGCAGATACTTCGACGCCATCATCACGCCGAATGCCGCGGCGCTGCCCAGGTACCATGCCTGCGCGGCCACCGTATCCCGCGCGCCGACCTGTTTGCCCCGCTCGTAGAGCCACACCGCCAGCAGAAAGAAGAAGACGACAAAGGTGTCCTCCTTGCCGTGACGGTTGATCGCGGTAACGTTGGGATCGAGTGCCAGCAGCAGCGCCGCCACCAGCGCCGTCGGCGTTCCAAAGTAGGCATGCGCCAGGCCGTATGCCACCAGCACGCTGGCGGCGCCGGCCACGACGTTCGGCATCCGGACGGCGGCTTCGATCGGAATCTGATACCGCACGGATGCCAGCCGGTTCCATCGGTCGGCCACGCTGATGCTCGCCCACACCGTCAGCTTCATCAGCATCGGGTGCTCGGCGTTCACCGTGAAATCGCCTCGCGAGTACGCCTCCGTCGCGCGGAGTTTGGTGACCTCGTCATCGCTGAGGCCGTAGGTGGCGAGGCCGCTCGTGCGGAAGGTCACCGCGACCGCGACAATCGCCGTCAGTGTGAGAGCTACGAGCTGCGTGCGTGTCAGCGGGAAGGCGGCAGCACGGGCGCTGAGGGTACCGGTGCCGTTCAGCGGGGTTGGAGACGACGAGTCGGAACTCACGAGGAGTGCGATCAATTATGCACGGGTGCGCTCGTGATGTGTCCGCGGGGTATTATTTTGCCGTCGTGAATGCATTGATCTTTGCACTCGTTCTGTTGCTTCAGGGCGCGCCCGCCGGGCGCGGCGGTGCTGCGCAAGGCGCGGTGACCGGTCAGATTCAAACGCGCGACGGCCAGCCGGCGTCTGCGGTTCGGGTCGCCGCGATTCCTGCGCCGCCGCCCGTCAGTGGCATTCGGCCTGACGACGGCATTCAGTACTACGTCGCGCCGCCGCCGGTGCGCGTCACGCAGACCGACGACCAGGGACGCTATCGTCTCGTCAATGTGCCCCCGGGCCGCTATCTGATTGCTGCCGGCCTGGTCGGGCTGGCCACCTACTACCCCGGACAGATCGACGCGCTTCGCGCGTCGGTGGTGACCGTCACCGCTGGTGAGCCGGCGACGGTGGACATCAAACTGGTGACGCCGCTCGGCGGTCGCGTGAGCGGCCGCGTGACGCCACCGCCGACAGCGGGCTCGGACGAAATCGCAGTGATGTCTGGCGTCACACTCGCCGAAGTCGCGGAAATCCCGATCGGTGCGAAGGGAGAGTTCGCGTTTGGCCGCGTCCCGCCGGGTCGGTATCTCGTCAGCGTCTTCCCGACCCCGCCAGGCTTCGGTTCGCTGACCGTGGACGTCAAGGAAGCGGACATCACGGCGCTCGAGATCCAGCGGCCGAAGACCTATACCGTGAGCGGGCGGGTCGTCACCACGAGCGGACCGATCCCGGTCGGGCTGCTCGCGATGGTGACGGACAAGAGTTACGTGCCGATTCCGATCAATCCAGATGGCACGTTCTCGGTGCGCGCGCACTCGGCGCGTCACCGTTTCGATTTCGGCGGCATGCCGAGCGGCTATGCGATGACGTCTGTGCGCGTCGGCGGACGCGACGTGGCCAATGGCCTCACCATCAGCGACGCGGATGTGTCGGGCGTGGTTGTCACCGTCACCGCACCCCGCGACCTGCCGCGAATCCGCGGCACCATCACCGGTCTGTCAGGACCGGCCACCGTTGAACTGCGCGGGCCCATTATCGGGATGCTGACCGCCACCACAAAAAACGGAACGTTCGACATTCCGGCCGCGACTCCCGGTCTCTACTATCTCCGTGTGCGAGAGGTGCCCCAGCTCGGCACCACGCACGTGGTCGTTGGGTGGGACGGCGGCAACGTACAGCTGAAAGTGCCCTAAGAACAGTTCACACTTCCGGAGAACCGGGAAATGCGAACTGCGGCCGTAGGGTTAAGGTCCAACCAGCAGCGTCACGCGGTTCTGCGCTGATCCCGGAGTGACGTTGAACGTCACGCGGACGTGGGGAAAGTCCTCCAGCGCGAAAAACGTCGAGGGGCCAGGCCGCACGTCGTCGCGGTCGCTGCGCGAGAAGCCTGCTGGGAGCGCGCTCTGCACGACGTCCGCGAGCTGCTTCGCGAGTGCCTTGCCGCGCGCCGCGTCGGCCACCTGGGCTGAATCACAGAAATAGTTCTGCACGTCTCCGACGCTGGTGCGATCCGAGCTGGTCAGGCCGCAGCGTTCGCTGTCCGGCAGCGTGATCGTCGAGTCCCACTCCTTCCGCGCTTCGTCCCAGCCGTCGATGAAGCGGCTTGCCGCGTCGGTCATGACGGCACCGACGATCTGACGTAACGCCACGCAGAACGCCGACGCGCACGGCGCTTCGGTCAACGCAATCATCGGCTGCACGACCGGGACGTCGGAGGTCGCTGCCCGCTTGTACCAGGCCGCGGCCTCGCGATGATCAGCCGGTACGCCGTCTCCGTAGAAGTACATCTGCCCGACGAAGAATGCCGCTTTGGGGTCGCCGCTGTCGGCAGCGGATCGGTACAGCTTCAGCGCCTTGGCGAAATCCTGTTCGATGCCCGGGCTGCCGCTCAAGTAGAAGTCGGCGGCCCAGATCGCCGACCAGGTGATGCCCTGATCCGCAGCCTTGAGGAACCAGGAGAGCGCCTGCGACGGCTGCGGCATCAGGTCCGCGCTGCCCATTTCATAGGCGAGACCGAGCAGGACTTGCGCGCGGCCTTCTCCCATCTCGGCGCGCGCCTGCAGACGCGGAAGATCGGCGGCGGTCAGTTGATGGGCCGCGTTGACCAGTTCCGATGTGTCAAACGCGGCGGGGGCGACCTGGGGCTGCGACGCAGGAGGCGCGGGGCTGACGGCCTGGGCGAATGCCGCCGCCGGCACACAGAGAGCTGCCGTCAACACCACCGACAGGAGGACGCGCGGGCGCAGCATCTCCTTACTTCTGCGGCGCAGGGATTCGGATCTTCTGCCGCCCCTGATCGTCCGCGTACTCCCGGTTGTCTTCGCAGACGTACTCGAGCAGCGTGTAGTTGGGATTCCGGCGGTACGCGTAGGTCACCGTCCACGGTTTTTCGAGCGTCGCCGGATCGTCGATGGTGATCTCGTTCCACAGGATGTCGGGCGCGACCAGATGCATGCGCTCGGTAATTTTCATGTCCGGCGAGTGCGGCGCGTTCTGGAAACGCACGCTCTCTTTGACACCGATCGTGTTGACCACCAGCGTGTCGCCTTCCCATCGTCCGACGGAACTGCCGTAGAAACCGGGCTCGACGTCGGCCAGCGCCTTCTGCGGCCGATCGAGCAGGATGCGCCGGACCTGCGTGTAGGCCTCTTCAATGATCGTCACCTGCCCTTTGCTCTGCAGGATCTCGATTGGAAACGTCGCACCCATCATCGCCGGCATGCCTTCGGGAAGACACGCGGTCGCGTTCGTGGCGAGCGGCTGGCCCTTGGCATCGGCCTCACGCGCGGCCTGCACGCGCGCCTGCCATTCCTTGCGCGGTTCCGGCTTGAGTGGCGGCTGACCGCCTCCCGCCGGCGGCAGGAACTGCCGCTGTGCGTCGGTCAGACGTGCGCCGAAGCCGAGGCGTTCCCACGATCCAGTGATGTCGGGGACGCGATCCCCCTGCTGCGCGCCAACACGGACGGCGACCTGGACCAGCAGCACAACGGCAAGAACGCCGGCGAGTTGCAGGCTGTTCTTCATTTGTCCGACCGCTTGTAACCCTGCGCGCCCGGGACGCCCGGATCGAGCACCTTGCCATCCGGCATCGTCACTTCCAACAGCAGGCCACCAGGCTGACCATCAAGCAGCGGCGCAACGACGGCCGACACTTTGTCACCGGCTTTGATCGACGTCGATCGCCAGCCCGAACGCTGGAGCATATTGATGCTTGTGCACTCGATCGTGAAGTGGCTGACCTTGCCGTCCGCCGCGGCGACGTCGAGCTCGATGTACGCATGCGGATTCGTCCACTGGAACTTCGCGACGGTACCCTTCAAAGTGACCGACCGCGTGTGGTCGAACATCGCAAACGAGTGATGAGCGAACGCAGGCGTGACGAGTAACGCGAAACTGAGAAAGACGAAGGCAAACAGCTTTTTCATTCGACCCTTACTTCTTCGGGGGCGCGACGCAGCTGAAATTCGACGCCTCGTCGATGCTGCCCTGCCCCTTGTAACGAGCGACCTGCGGATACGGGCACAGCGGACGACTCCGAACCACGGCGCCTTTCACGATCTTATTGGCGATCAGCGAATCGGGCGCCTTTCCCTTTTCGACCCAGTCGATCACTGCTGAGACTGCGTCGTTCTGATCGGGCCCGACGCCGCCGGCGCAGTGCGACATGCCGGGCACCATGAACAGGCGGGCGAAGTCGGCCGTGCTCTTGCCGTGCTTGGCGGTGACGGCTTCGTAGTACTTGACGCCCATCATCGGCTGAAGAATCTGATCCGCCCACCCGTAGGTCATGATCAGCTTGCCGCCGCTCTTGCGGAACTTCGAGAGATCCGCGTCTTTGGCGTCAGCGAGCTTGCTCCAGCGCGCTACGAGCGGCGTGTCGCGATCGTAGTCGAACGTCATCGCATCGTATTCGGCCCTGGGTGGGTCGAGAATCAGATAGCGCATGACCCCTTCGGCCAGGTTGAAATCCGCCGGCTTCGCGCCCGGCTGCGCGGGCACGATCGATCCGACCCATCCGCTCTGCGCAGGGCCGCCCGCGGCCGCATTCACCGCTTCGCTGCCGGGCATATAACCCGACATGAACGACTTCCCTTTGCTGCTGGGTCCACGATAGACGGCGTTGATGGCTGCGGCCTGCGCGGCTGTTAAACAGTCGGCCGTGTCGGCGCCTGCGGCGCAGACCGGAACATCCTTCGCCGCGTCGAACTGGCAGACGCGCGGATCGTCAACGAGCCCATCCTTGAGGCCATCGAGCGCGTCGCACTTCTCCATCACTTTCTGCGCGACCAGCACCATCTTCGCCGGCGTGACGGGGGCGGTCGTCAGCGCCTTCTGATTCCACATCGCGCCAACCGTAAATCCGGTCTGATCGACCCACGGAGCGTTGGCGACGATGCCATCGAAGTCGTCCGGGTAGCGCTGCGCTTCCAGCAGCCCCTGGCGTCCGCCGTTCGAGCAGGAGTTCCAGTAGGAGTACTGAACCGGCTGTGCGTAGTAGTTCGCCGCAATCTTCTTCGCCAGATCGGCTGTGACGTGCACAGCGCGATACGCGTAGTCGATCGCCTTCTGCGGGTTGCTGAGAATGAACGACCCGCTCGGCTCCTTGCGCGCGTCGTGGCCGGTGTTGGTGCGCGCGTGCACGAAGCCGTTGCTCAGGCCAGCCGTGCGATCCGCGTTGGTTGGACCATCGAGGGCGTCACCCGCGAGGCCGCCGTTGCCGGTCATATAGAAGCGGCGGTTCCAGCGATCGGGCAGATTGATCTCGAACGCCACCTCGGGCGCGATCATGCCAACGACGCGGCAGTGTTGCGGCGTGTCCGCTGTCGCCGCGACGACGCGCGCCTGAATCGTGGTGACGCCATCGCTCGTGAACGACGACAGGCTCTCACACGTCTTGCTGGGCTGCGTGCTGGCCGCCGTGTAGCTGGCCAAGGACGCTTTCGCGTTTGCAAACGGCTGCGCGGACGCGGGAACCGCAGCCACGCCGAGCATTACGATCGAAAGAAAGAGTCGCATGCGGGCTTTTTACTCGCTTCCGCTGGATGGCGCAAGACCTCTTCGCTGGCCGGTTCGGGCCATCGAACCCGCTGGGGCGAGCTCATACGTTCCCGGCGCGAGCATGGTGGCATAGCCTTCTGCGACGAGAGCGCGGTTGCCACGACCCGCTTCGGGCCGTGACAGGCCGGTCACGCGCGCCAGCTCGCCGGGTACCGTTGTCCCGGCGTGATCGAGAAAGCAACGCGCGATCTCGCGCACGGCGTCCTGTCGGGCGACACGCCGACCGAGCAGCTCCGGGAAGCGTCCGATCGCCAGCGTCCACAAGTACGTAAACTTCGGAACATACACGGCCTCGCTCGGGACGACGATCATCGCGGCCTGTAGCTCGTCGAGCGCGCGGTTGAAGATCACGCGCTCCTTGAGCCCTGATTCGCTGCGCAAGTCGGACGAGGCCATTTCCCACTCGCCGCGAAGCACCTTCAGCACCTTACGGGCGTTGGCACTCAACAGCCGCCGCTCCTGCGAGGGCCGCACCCCCCAGATGGCGTGGAAGTGAGGAATCATGTGCGGAGCCACGAACATCGACCGCCCGCGCGCGAGCTTCGCGTAGTAGACCTTGCCGCGCCGGACGAGCTGATCTTTGAGCGTCCAGGCGAGCGACACTTCCGGATCCTTCTGCACGTTTCGTGGCAGCACCGCGTCGCGACGGCCGCAGACGGCCACGTACAGCGAGGGACCTGGACGCCGGGAGTCGGTCAGGGCAGCAGCGAAGCCAACTCCGTGGATGAACCGTTCGGCTTCGACGACGGTCGTCACCGAGCGCGTCGCGTCTCGACACCACCGCTCATCGCGATACTCTTCAACCTCCGGCGACAACTCCCGCCTCACCTGTGACCTCGTGTACCATTCGACCCTACTGGAGGAACGGGATGCGAAGTTCCACTTTTGCCCGGATTGCCGGCCTTGCGCTCCTCGGCGCCGCGATCCACGTCGGGGCGGTGCGCGGTCAGCAGGCTGCCAGCGTAGACACCAGCAAATGGACCACCGCTGACGACCATCAGAACATGATGGCGCAACTCGGGATCCGCAAGCTGCGGCCCGGTCCGAGCGGCAACGCGGGCGCGCCCAACCAGGCGAACTACAACGAAGCGACCGCCAACCCGTATCCCAATCTTCCCGAGGTGCTGACGCTCAAGAGCGGCCGCAAGGTGGCCACCGCTGACGCCTGGTGGAAGCAGCGCCGTCCTGAGATCGCCGAGGAATTCGATCGCGAGGTACTCGGCCGTGTCCCGCGCAACGCGCCAAAGGTCACGTGGACCGTCACCACGATTGGGCGCGCGAACATCGGCGGCCATGATGTCGTCGGCAAACAGCTCGTCGGCCACGTCGATAACAGCGCCTACCCTGCGCTGAACGTCGACATTCAGATGACGCTGGTGACGCCCGCGAACGCGAAGGGGCCCGTGCCGGTGATGATCATGTTCGGCGGCGGCACGCTTCCAGTGACGCTCGGCGGTCCGGCGCCGCGTGGTCGCGGACCTGCTCCTGCGGGCGCACGCGCGGCAGGACCCGCACCCGCACCTCCGCCCGTGCCTGCGGATGCCCCGGCAACGGATCAGTTGATTGCTGCGGGATGGGGCTATGCCTCGCTGAGCCCGACGAGTGTCCAGGCCGACAACGGCGCTGGACTCACCAAGGGAATCATCGGACTGGTCAACAAAGGACAGCCGCGCAAGCCGGACGATTGGGGATCGCTTCGCGCCTGGGCGTGGGGTGCGTCTCGCGGCCTCGACTACCTCGAGACCGACAAGACCGTTGACGCGAAGCGTGTCGGCATCGAAGGCGTCTCACGCTATGGCAAGGCGGCGCTGGTCACGATGGCGTACGACACGCGGTTTGCCGTTGGCCTCATCGCCTCGTCTGGCGAAGGCGGCACCAAGCTGCACCGTCGCAACTGGGGCGAACAGGTCGAGAACCTGACGGCCTCCGGCGAGTACCACTGGATGGCCGGCAACTTCATGAAATACGGCGCGGCAGAAGCGGATTTCGGCAGCAAGAACCTGGGAGACATTCCAGTGGATGCACACGAGCTGATCGCCATGTGCGCGCCGCGTCCGATCTTCATCAGCCACGGTGTTCCAGAGCGCGGCGACGCGCAGTGGCTCGATCATCAGGGCAGCTTCATGGCCGCCATCGCGGCGCAACCGGTCTATCGACTGCTCGGGGCGAAAGACCTCGGACGATCAGACGACTACAAGACCGAGAAGATGCCGGCGGTTCTCGTCAGCATGCTCGATGGACAGCTCGCCTGGCGGCAGCATGACGGTGGCCATACCGACGCGCCAAGCTGGAAGTACTTCATCCCATGGGCAGACCGAATGCTGAAGCGCGAGTCAGCGGTCAGCGCAACGCGGTGAGACGGGGAATTCAGAATTCAGGATGCAGAATTCAGAATGAACGTGGCACAGATGCGAATCGTCGTGGCTGTGTCTGCAGTCTGCATTCTGCGTTCTGCATTGCCGGCGTTCGCTCAAGCTGATCGACCGGCGCCGCGCACGGATCAGAACTCGAAGATCGCCCACGAGCAGCTCGTCGAGAAAGCCAGGCGCGGCGGCATCGACGTCTACTTCGAGGGTGACTCCATTACCCGCCGCTGGGGCGCGCTCGACTATCCGGAGTTCCTCGCCAACTGGAAGCAGAACTTCTTCGGCTGGAATGCGGCGAACTTTGGCTGGGGCGCTGACCAGATCCAGAACATTCTGTGGCGTCTGCAGAACGGCGAGCTGGACAACGTTCACCCGAAAGTTATCGTGCTGCTGGCGGGCACGAACAACATCGGCAACGCGAATCCACCGGCAGACGATTCGGCGCGTGTCGACGAGGTCGCTCGCGGCATCAAGGTGGTGCTCGACGAGATGCGTGCCCGCGCACCACGCGCGACAATCATCCTCACCGCGATCTTTCCGCGTAACGACAACATGGCGGTGATACCGACGATCAATCGCATCAACGCGAAGATTGCCGCATTTGCAGATGAGAAGACGATCCGCTTCCTGAACGTCAACGACAAGCTCGCCGATGCGGAAGGCCGGCAGTTTGACGGCGTGATGCGCGACAAGCTGCATCCCAGCGTTGTCGGGTATCAAATCTGGGCGGATGCGCTGAAACCGATGTTCACGGAATTGCTGGGCCCGCCGGCAGCCGAAGATCACGCGCCCCCGCCGACAGGCGATCCGTCGGCCGCCCGGTAACGAAAGAGAGCCGCGGGCTCGCTGGTATTCTTGTAGAACAACACTCACCATGGGGCGCATCCTTCCTTCTCCGTCCAGACGCTGGCCGCGGGCACTCGCGTGCGCAGCATTCGTTGTCACCGTGTTCGCCCTCTCAACCCGGGCGGCCCTGGATACTGTCCGCACCGACTCCGGAACAGTCGTCGGCGCCACGAAGTCCGGCGGCGTCACGGCATTCCTCGGCGTTCCGTTCGCGGCGCCGCCTGTCGGCAACCTCCGCTGGAAACCGCCGCAGCCCGCGGTCTATCGCAACGCCGACTGGCGAGCCGAGCAGTTCGGTCCCAGCTGCATGCAGAACCAGCCTGGTTCCCGGTTGCCGTGGACCGAGGAGTTCATGACGCAGGGGCAGATTGGCGAAGACTGCCTGTATCTGAACGTCTGGACGACGGCGAAGAACGCGTCCGCGAAGCAGCCGGTGATGTTCTGGATCTACGGCGGCGGGTTCACGGAAGGCTCGACGTCGGTCGCGGTGTACGACGGCGCCGAGCTGGCCAGGAAAGGCGTCGTGGTGGTCAGCGCCAACTATCGCGTCGGGCCGCTCGGCTTCCTCGCGCATCCCGAGCTGTCCCGCGAGTCGGGCCGCGGAGTCTCAGGGAACTACGGGTTGCTCGATCAGATCGCGGCACTCCGGTGGGTCCAGAAGAACATTGCGGCGTTTGGCGGGGATCCAGGGCAAGTGACGATCTTTGGCCAGTCGGCCGGGGCGATGTCCGTGGTCGATCTGATGCGCTCGCCGCTTGCGAAAGGACTCTTCGCGCGCGCGATCGCGCAGAGCGGTCCAGGGCTGTTCGGGCCGAACGCGCTCGGTGCAGGAGCGGCGCTGCGCGAGCGTGAAGCGGCCGGCGTGAAGTTCGCGCAGGCGCTCGGCGCGACGTCGCTCGAAAATCTGCGCGCGCTTCCGGCGAAGGCATTCTACGGGCCGGGCGTCCCGGCGACGACAAGCAGTCCCGTCAACGATGGCTGGGTGATTCCCGACGCAACGCCTGCCGAACAGGTCCCGTTGATGGTCGGTTTCGTCGCCGATGATCTCGGACTCAATGGAACGACGCCTGAACAGAAAGCGACCTCGCGCGAGCGCGCGCGCGTGGCCATGCATCTCTGGGCTACGAATCAGCTGACCGCGAGCAAGCGGATCTACACCTACTTCTTCGATCGCGCGATTCCGTGGCCCGAGCATCCGGAATTCGGCGCCTTCCACAGCGGCGAGATTCCGTATGTCTTCCACACGCTGAGTCAGCTGAAACGCCCGTGGGAGCCCATCGACAGGAAGCTCGCGGACACGGTCTCCTCCTACGTCGTCAACTTTGCAAAGAAGGGCGACCCGAACGCCGCCGGCCTGCCGCAGTGGCCCGCCTTCGACCCAACCGGTTACACGACCATGGAATTAGGGGCGCAGGTAGGTCCGATGCCACTCGCCGAATCGGCGCGTCTCACGCAACTAGTCAGCGACCTGAAGAAGTAAGATTCGCGTCACGTCGTGTCCGGCTTCAGCCGGCCCTAGCGTAGTGTCCGACTTGAGTCGGAGCAATGGAGAGTGTGATGCCACGGATTCTGTTCGGCATCGTAGTCAGCCTCGTGATGCTCGGGTGGACTGCGAATCCAGCCTCCGCACAGGCTGCCGGATCGGCCGACGCCAATGCCGCCAAACGCGTCGACCCGAAGTGGAAGGCGCCGCGGACGCCGTGGGGTCATCCGGACCTCGAAGGCATCTGGACCAGCGACGACATGAAGGGTGTGCCGATGTCGCGGGCGCCCCAGTACGGCAACCGGCTCTATCTCACCGATCAGGAATTCGCCGCCAGATCGAAGCAGCGCAAAACCGCCCGTGACATCGATGACGCGCGGACGGGAACGTTCCGCAACGAGGAAGGCTCGCGCGAGTTCAGCTACACGTCGATGGTGATCGACCCGCCGGACGGCCGCGTGCCGCCGATGACGGCTGCGGCACGGGCGCGTCCCCGGCAGGGTCAAGGCTCGTTCGGTGTCGGACCGTGGGAGAAGATTCAGGACTTCTCGCTCTATGACCGCTGCATCACGCGCGGCGCCATCGGATCGATCATGCCGGCGGTGTACGGCAACGGCGTGCGCATCATGCAGTCGCCCGACGCCGTCGTGATCACCTACGAGATGATCCACGACACTCGCGTCATCCCGTTGACGAACAAGCCGCCGCTGGGCGCCAACGTCCAGCTGTTCATGGGTGATGCCCGCGGTCACTTTGACGGCGACACACTCGTGGTCGAGTCGTCGAACTTCACCGACCGGACCGCCGTCGGCGGCGCCGTGCACAGCACCGCACTGCACCTCACCGAGCGATTCACGCGCGTCGACCCGCAGATGATCGACTACGAGATCACCGTCAACGATCCGCAGACGTTCACACGGCCGTGGACGATGCGGATGACGATTACGCAGCAGCCGGGTTACGAGGTCTACGAGTACGGCTGCCACGAGGGGAACCTGGCGATGCGACACGCGCTCCTTGCCGAGCGTGCCTACGAGAAGGCCGCGGCGGAAGCGAAGGAGAAGGGGCTGCCGCCGCCAGAGCGCGTGTTCCAGCAGGTCAACGGTCCGGACCGGGCGCGGTAGCCGCGGCTGCTCCTCGCGGCTTGTCCCTGATCGTGCGGTAATAGACGACATTCGCCACGGCATAGACGCGTTGAGCCGCGAGGGCCTGCTCGCCGCAATCGGCGGCTTCCGCGACTCAATGCGAATGAGGACCGAGATAGCGACGTGGGTACTGCTTCAGTACCGCGAGCTACTTTTCAGCTCCGGCTACAGCCGGACACTACGGCCGGACCTCCTACCCCATTTGATGCGGAGCCGCTACCGCACTCTGCGGCGCCCGCGCGCTGTTGACGAGCGCCAGATACCGCACCGGATCGTTCGCGTGACGTGAGGCGTCGAACATGTTCCCGTGCTCGCGTGACGTGCAGTACTGGATGTAGAGGCACAGCCGATACGTCCCGGGCTTGACGCGACTGCCGAAGTGCAGGCAGCGCGACGTGTCGACCAGCGCGGCACTCCCCTTCCGCCCGGCGACACTGATCGCTTTCTCTAACCCGCCTACCGCTTCCAGTTCCTCGTCCGAGTAACGTCCGGCAGCCATCTCGGTGTCATCGAGCCGTCGCTTCTTGATCGCGTTGACGATGCGCGTCGTCTCCGAGGCCGGAATGAACGTGAACGGACCCTCGTCCGGGCCAACGTCACGCAGATTCATGAACAGCTTGGCCTGGCGCGTCCCCTCCGGATCGAGGTGGTAGATCTGACTCGAGATCGCTTCCTGGCCCCCATGGTTGACGGAATACAGCAGGTCGATGCGGTTCAGATGCGGAATCGTTCCCAGGTAGTTCGTAACGAGGCTGAGGAGCGAATCCGACAGCGCAAAGTCGATGAGCTGCGGGTTCTTCGCCAGATCCTGGTTGGTCAGGATGCTGCGAAGGAATGCCCATTTCTTCGACTTGCCGGACGCCGCCGCTTCAGCCTCGGCCTGACGCTGCTTTTCCTCGAACAACCTGAGCGAGAGCGCGATGATCGCATCGGTGTTGGCGACGTCTCCGGGGCGCAACACCGCAAAGCCGTCACGCCGGTCGAGCCGTGTATCGGCATGGCGACGGTTGTAGGCGGCAGCGGCGTTGCGGCGCTGCATGGCGTCGCGTGGTGAAGTCACCACGTCGGTGACCGACAGCATCGCGCGGCCAGGCCCACTGTAGCGCGCGCGATGGAGGAAATGCCGACGTGCGCGGTTGACGTGCTTGCTCGTGTGGCGCCACGTTCGACCCAGTATGTTACTGGTCACGATGAACGCTGATTTCGCGAGCCGGTGCGGATACAACCGCCGGGAATCGACCATGTTTTTGTCAGTCTACACGACGGGGGATCACCGAGGGGACGGAGGAAACGGGTTCACAGGAGGAACGGAGAAACGGAGACGCACGGAGCTTCCTGGCCACGAAAGAACACGAGCTTACGAACGCTGTGACACCACTGGTGGGCTTTCAGCCTGACATGATGAGCAGTCGCTCCGTTCGTCTCCCTGCCTCCGTTCCTCCTGTGAACCCGTTCCCTCCGTAAACCTCTCCTACCTCTCTTCAGAATCGCCTCCGCGACATGCCCGCGATCGCCTCGTATCGCTCGCCGAGCGTCGTCTTCAGCGTCGCGAGATCGTCGACATGCAGGGCGACGAATGAGCCCGGCTGCAGACGAGTGAACTCGCGCCGTGCCAGATCGAGATGCTGTGAGGAGAATGCGCTGGCGTCGGAATAGAACGACAGCGACTTGACGCCGTAATACGGTGGCAGATATGAGAGCCCGCCGTAGGTGCCAAGAAATGCCCGCGCCCGGGCGATGACCTGCGATTGCACCTCGAGGTTCGTCCGCGGTGTCATCAGATCCGCCACGCTGTGGACACGGCCGCGACGCGCGATCGCCATGTCGTGGTGATCATCGAGTTGCGTCGGCGGAGTGAGGACCACCACGTCGGTGCTCTCCGCCAGGGCGCTGACCAGCTGCTCGACACACTGCCGGTTGGACGCCGTGTCCGGGAACGCCTCGTTGAAATAGAAACGGATGGCGACGTAGTCGTCCGGCAGCCGGGCCGCGAGCTCGCCACTCTCGAGCGAGGGCAGCGGAGCGAAGCGGGCGAAGTTCTCGACGACGTTGACGGACCCGCGCCGCTGCCAGAACTCCTGAAACAGGCGGTACATGTGCATCGGATGCAGCAGCTCCGCGTCGCGCAGCTGGAGGGTCTGCTGCACCAGCTTCAGTACGTCGCGATCGAACTCCGACATCAGGCGCGGCTTGAGCTTGCGGTCGGTGATTCGCTGCTCGGCGCGCTGCCGGAACTCCTCCGGCGTGAAGTAATCGAACAGATCGAAGTAGCGGCCCCCGATGCCGCGATACCAGCTGCCACAACCTCCGCGCGACACCACAATCAGGCGCTCCGCATCGATCGGGTACGTCGCTTTCACCCAGTTGAGGAATGGGATCCAGTACAGCAGCTCGAAGCCGACCTCACTCACCCACGGCCCGACGATGATCGGTGTGCGACGGGTCGCCATTCGCTGCAACACGTTCGACACCGCGACCGCTTCTTCGCTCGGCGCGTCGATCGCCGAGAGGCGCGACAGCGCACGCGGAATGATCTTGTGCTTGACGAATTCCCTGATCGACTTCACGCCCAGCAGCCAGTCGAACACCGCGAGTGTCCACTGCACGATCGTTCCGGTGACAGTGACCGGCCGCAGCTGCCGCTCGCGTTTCCGTGTCACACGCGTGAACCGGCGTGTCAGCGCAAGCGCCACCGCCAGCGGAAACAGCGCCACACGCAATGGATAGACGAAGAGCGGCAGCCGCTCGCGCGCGGGCGCCGGCGTCGCAGCGAGGGCCTCGATCGCCTCAACCATCCGCGGTGTCGCCTCCACGGACAACCCGTAGGGTCGCGTAAACGCCTTCACGAATCCTTCAACCCGGCGCCGGGTGCCCTGTGGATCGTCAAGGGTGTCCGCAATCTGTCTGATGTGCGTCTCGAAGTCGTCCGCCAGCTGCAGGAGGCCGCCGCCCTCCGTGGTCAGATGCCGGAAATGAAGTGTGCCTTCCTGCGTGCGGTGATACGCCGGCGTCCGAATCGTAAACACCGGACGACCGACGATGCCGCACTCGATCTGCGCGCTGGTGTTGATGCCGACGGCGCCCGCCGCGTGATACATCGAGTCGAAAAAGTCGTTCCGGGAGTCGGCATCGACGGGGCTGACTCCCCCCTTCGGCCACACGGCAACGTTCTCGAGCGTGATTTCACCGAACCGCAACCACGGCTGGAGGTTCTCCGGGTGAGGACGGATCAGCAAGCCAGCCGCGCGCACGCGGGCATCCGGCGAGCTGCGGATGGCCGCGATCCACTGCTCGATGAAGTTGACTTCGTCGGGAGCGATGAAAGGCGACGAGCACAGATACAGGAGGATGACCTGCGCCGGATCGAGCCCGACTCGCGCGCAGAACTCGTCGCGCGTGGAGCTCGGTCTCCGCGCGAACCACTGGTCGTAGACCATCGCGCCCGTCACGACAATGTCAGCCGGATCGGTCCCGTGCATCGTGACGGCTTCGGTCTTCTGCGCCTCGTTCCAGACGAACACTTTCTGGGGCTGCAGTCTGATCAGCCCCTTGTTCGTCAGGTTGTCCCAGCTCAACACCGGCAGCGCAGAACGCACGCCAAGCCGTCGCGCGGCCTTGACGTAATCCACCTGGTCGGACCCGATGTCGACGAGCGGCGCCACGAGCAGTACGTCGGGGCGCTCGCGGCTCACCAGATCGAATACCGCACGATCGATCGGCACCGCGCGCTCGACGGCAAGCAGAAGCCGCGTGAGCAGCCGATGCGGCCCTGGTCTGCGCCAGAACCGGCGCTCGACGAGCCAGCGCATCGGTGCGATGACCTTTGCGCGGGCGCGCTCCTTCAGGCTGACGATGCGGTCGTATTCGGGCGTCAGGTAGCGGAAGTAGTCCACGCTGCAGCGCGCGACACGGCCGACGCCCAGCCACAGGCGCCACGTTGTCTTGCGGCGCACCTCGTCGCAGGTGATGGCGGGATACATGCCGGTGAGGCTGGCGAGCAGCCGATCGTCTTCCTCGGTGTCCAGCTGACCGAAGACCAGATGGATCTGATGATTCCGCCTGGCGAGCGCCTCGAGTGTCGATGCGAAATTCCGCAGCACTCCCGGGTGGCGCATCGAGAACAGAATCCGCATGCGGTGCACTAAAAATACCTTATAGTCGTTCGGTTCGTTCGAATCGTTCTCGTTCAGGAGACCGCAATGAAAAGTATCGGCACGGCCATCCTTGTCCTGTGCGGCGTCCTGGCGGCAACCGCCCCGGCGCACGCCGACGTCACCTTGAACTCCGTCCGTATCGGCGCTGTGAACACCGAGGCGCTGGCGAAGTTCTACCAGGCCGCGTTCGGCATGCAGGAGACCAACCGTCTGCAGGCGGGCGGCGGGCCCGAAATTTTTCTGAACTTCGGCGCCACCGCCGACGCGGCCAAGGCCAACCCCGCGCTCCGGCTCGTCATCATGCATCGCGACTCCGACGACCTGAAGGACCCCGTGCCGCACATCATCTTCAACGTCACCGACATGACGGCGACGGTTGCGGCGCTGAAAGCGGCCGGTGGTTCGATGGCCGGAGACGCGAGGCCGTTCGGCAACACCGGCATGGTCATCGGGATCGCGATCGATCCAGTGGGCAATCGAATCGAGTTGATACAGCCGGCTAAGAAATAGCTGGCCTCAGGAATCGGGCCTCAGGCCTCAGAGACGGTTCAGCCCTTCGGCCTTGGGCCTGAGGCCTCAGGCCTTCCCAGCGGCGCGAGCCGTACCAGGAACGCCGGGTTGTCCCTGAACATCGCCCCGAGATCCGCTTCGGCCACTCCTCCGGCCCGCAGCGTCCTCGCCACGAGCACGAGGGTGTCGGTGACGTTCGGCGTACCGATCAGCCCGGAGTCTGTCGAGACGAAGAAGTGTCTGGCCCCGATTGCCTTGATTGCGGCCAGCACGCGCGGGCCGGCGGCGGGATCACGGACCACGCTGTTTCCGGTAATCTCGATCAACGCCCCGAGATCCGCCGCGATACGCATCTGATCAATCGTCATCCACGTGTACTGCGGCGCAAACATCGGGTGCGTGACGATCAGTCGTTTCACACCCGCGGTTTTGGCGGCGCGCAGGATCTGCAGCGCTTCTTCCGGCGTGACATGGCCGGTGGCGAGCGCGAGGTCATGCTGCGCGACCAGCGCGATGACCTCGTGCACTTCCGGCAGCAACGTTCCATTGCGTGAGACGCGAACAAACGGACGCGATTCCTTGTTGAAGCGGACCTCATGTTCGGAATCGTGCGTCGGCATCCAGACGACGCGGCCATAACCGCCGGCCGCATCGACCATGTAGCGAACCGCCTGGGGATTGACGCCACCAACCGGCAAATCCAACGTCACCGCGCCAAACACTTCGAAGCCCGGAGCCGCGTACTTCCGCGCGAGATACGCGAGACCCGCGGTTTCCGTGAAGTGATTCTTCAGAACGATGCCGCGCATGCCCCGATCGCGGGCGAGCTTCACGACGTCGAAGGCGTCGGCCTGACGCGGATACACATCCGGGTCCGGATGCATATGGACATCGATCGCGCCGATCAGCACCGGATCGGTCAGGTGCTGGTCAGGCACTGGATCGGCCTTCAGTGTCTTGTATTGCTCCCAATGTGTCTGCGGAGCCTGCTGGGCGGCGATCAGTCCGATGGAAGCGAATACGATGAGCGCGACGGCGACTTTCACGTCTCGATTATCGACCGGGGCGCTCAGTTTTCCGTGGGCAATTCCGCGCTCTTGATCGCGAGCACGTCCACCGAACCGCGCTGCGATTCGAGCTTGAGTCCGAGTTGTTCCTGAAGCGCCGTGAAGAGCGACGGTCCTTTCGCCGGGTCCGTGGCCGTGTCGGGTGACACTGCCGTTGCTCGCCCGCGTCCCGGCAACGAGAGGGTCGCCGCCCCGTCGTAGCGGAGGTCGAAGTCGAAGTTGCCTCTCAGTCCGGTCGTGTCGACAACCGGCCGATCCAGCATCGGCGTCAGATACGTGACCAGCGTTGCCATCGTCACGGATCCGGCTTTCACCGTATCGCCATCGGGACCGATCCCGCAGCGTCTCCCCGGCAGGCCGGGCGGCGCCCAGACAAACTTCACGGGATCCGCAGCGGCCGCGGCCGGCCGCGCGAAACCGGGAATGACCATCGCGCACTCGCCTGCCGGCCTCTTGATCTGCGGGCCGAGGGAGCCGTCGCGACGGGCGAGCACCAATGTGTAGATGGATCCTTCGCGCGGTTCCTTGCGTACCACGAGCTTGAAGCGGTCCGCGAGCAGTGTGCGCAGCATGTACGACTGCTCGAGCAGCGTGGCCTCCCTGGCCGGGCGAGCATCGATGTCAAACCCGTCGTTGTCCGTCCATGACGGGCCGCCGACAACCTCGTCTGTCAGCATGAGCCGGTACGCATTGCGAATGAGCATCTTGAGGGTTGCGTTCGTCGCCCGAAACGCACCGCCAGCAAGCCCGCGCAGGTTCGTATTTCCCCCGGGGCCCTCCTTGTTTCGTTTCACAGACGCGACTTCAAAACGGGGAGCGTCAGGTCCCGTTGTCGGTGTCTCGACCAGGCCAACCAGACCAGTCATCGGGTTCGGCCCTCGTCCACCAGCGATCTGAGGGCCCGCGGGCGGCCCGGCCGCCCGTTGCCGAGCGTCGCCGGGTCGCTCTGCAAGGAAAGTAATCGAGAGCAGAATGGCTACCGCCGCGAGTAGCGTTCTCGGCACATTTCGCTTGGACACCAATCCAGTGATTCCGGGCACACCTTACAATGAGCCCTCGATGAATCGGACGATGATCGCCGCCGTGATCGCGCTGACGTCCGCCGCTCCCGCGCTCGCGCAGTCGCCGTCTGCCCCCCTGAGTGTCGTCGGCGTCTACACCCCGGTCCGCGGCGACACGCCCGAACTTGCCCAACAGCTTGCACGCGTCGATGGTCAACGAAAAGCCTGGCAGGCAGTGGGCAGGCAGCTGCAGACGCGAAGGGACATTGCCGCATTGCGGCTGACCCCGGCGCAGCTCGAAGCGTTTACGGCCGTGCTCGCCGAGACAACGGTTGCGCCGATGCGAACGACTGCAGCTGCGATTGGGACTCCGGTGCAACGGTCGATAAGGGTGCGTTTCGATACCGCTAACGCGGCACGACGAATGGGCGCACTGCGAAACGACCAGGAGGCCTCGCCCGCGATCGTGGCGCTCTGGACCGAGATGCAGCAGCTGTATCAGCAGCTCACAGCGCAGGCGAAACAGCGAGCGGCAGCAACCCCGGACGAGGCGTCCCGTATCGCGCGCGAGCAGGAACAGATCGTGCGGGCGCTCGACGTCAAACACCTGGCCGCGCGCGCCACGGCCGCTCTGGCCCGCACTGAGCCTGCCACGATTGGTGGACGCGTGGCCAGCGAAGCGAACCGCGTCCTGGCCGGCCGGCTCGGCGAAGAAGCGCGCGTGCTGGCGCCAGACTCTTTCGACGTCCATTTGCTCACGGGTGACCTTCTCCATGACGCCGCGCGGCTGGAGGAGGCGGAAGCGTCGTATCGCAAGGGGCTGGCGCTCAACGACAACTCGGGTGCGGCGCATCACAAGCTCGCCGAGGTATTACGGCTTCAAGGCAAGTTTGACGAGTCGATCGTCGAGCTGCGCGAAGTGATGCGCCTCAATCCGAAGTCAGCCGGCGCACATACCGATCTCGCGCTGATCCTGGGCGCCGAGGACAAAGCCGACGAGAGCATCGCCGAATATCGCGAGGCCATCCGGATCGATCCGGACTGGTCTGATGCGCACAACGGCCTGGCTGTGACGTTTGCTCGACAGGGTCGGGCGGACCTGGCCGTCGGTGAGTTCCGCGAAGTCGTCCGCATCGATCCGGATTCGACCATCGGCCACTTCAACCTGGCGACCGCGCTGGCGGATATGGATCGCGACGTCGAGGCGGCCGCCGCCCTCCGCGAAGTGATTCGGATCTACCCCGACCACTACAACGCGCACTACAACCTGGGGGAGATGTTTCGTCTCGAGGGCAAGTTCGACGAGTCGGCGAAGCAGTTCCGCGAGTACGTCCGCCTCGCGCCGGACACGCCGCAGAATCAGCGCAACCTGCGACGGGCGCGACAGTTTATACAGCAGTACTCCGAAGAAAAGTAACCGCGGGCCTATTTCGTGACTTCACACTCCCCGTAGTACTGCTCCGGGCTCGACGTCGAGCCCGGCAGCGGCGTGGCGAAGTACTCGTGCCGTGAATGCACCGCCTTCAGCTTGCCGTTCGCATCCTTGTCGAACACTGTCGTGGTGTAGAGCGGACCTGTGCGAAACACCTGCATGAAATGCGCGTAGCCCTCGGCCGTTTTCGCCACCACCTCTGAAGCCACCTTGCCCGTCCGTAACTGCGCCGTCCCCTCGTCGAAATCGATCGCCTCGAAACGCAGCACGAGCATGGAGGGTTTCACGATGGCCGTAGCGGCGCCCGCCTTCGACCAGCTGCCGGTGGCGGATCGCTGAAACGAGCAGCTGAGCGCCTTGGCCGTGGCCAGCCGTCCCTGCGCGGCGGCGCGCGGAGCCATCGTCATCACCAGCGCCACCGTCAGCGCAGAGATTGCAAGGTGCCTGAAACGCATGGTCAGATTATCAATCGTTCGAGAGGTCAGGTGCGCTGCAGGCCCGTTGACAGCAGATCGCGAACCATCGGCACGACCTTCGTTCCGTACAACTCGAGGCTCTTCATCTGCAGATCGTGTGGCAGCGTCCCGTTGCTGTACTTGAGGTCAAACCGCGACAGGCCCAACGCTCTCACAGTGGATACGATCTTCTTCGCCACGGTCTCTGGCGAACCGACATACACCGCGCCCTCGGGGCCCGCCGCATGCTCGAACTCCCGTCGTCCACTCGGCGGCCAGCCGCGCTCTGCGCCAATGCGATTCATCATCGCGAGATGGTGCGGGAACAGCTCCTCCTTCGCCTGTTCATCCGTCTCGGCGACGTGGCCAGGTGAATGAACGCCGATCGGCTGCGGCGGCTTGTTGAAGCGCTGCAGACGTTCGCGATAGAGCTCGGCCCACGGGGCAAAGCGCTGTGGACTGCCGCCGATGATGGCGAGCATCAGAGGAATACCGTAGTACGCCGCGCGAACCACCGACTCCGGGCTTCCGCCCACCGCGATCCAGGTCTTGAGCGTTCCCGACTCGGACGGCGGGTAGATCGTCTGGTTCGAGAGGCCGGCGCGAAGACGGCCGCTCCACGTCACCGGCTCACCTTTCAGCAGCTCGACGAACAGATTCAGCTTTTCTTCGAACAACTGCTCATACAGCGACAGGTCGTATCCAAACAGCGGAAACGATTCCGTGAAGGATCCGCGACCGACGATCACTTCCGCACGACCGGTAGAAATCGCGTTCACCGCCGAGAAGCGCTGAAACACTCGCACCGGATCGTCGGTGCTCAGTACTGTCACCGCCGAACCGAGATGAATACGAGACGTTCGTGCCGCGATGGCCGCGAGAATGACTTCCGGCTGTGAAATCGCGAAGTCAGGGCGATGATGCTCGCCCAGGCCGATGAAATCGAGGCCGACCTGATCGGCCAGCACGCCCTGCTCGACAACGTTCCGAAGTGTCTGCGCCTGCGAGAGAAGCTGTCCGTCTGCGCCAACTGTGACGTCGCCGAAGGTATCGACACCAAGCTCGATCGAATCCGCCATCCACCTATTGTGTGCGATGATCCGCGCCGTGAAGCGATTCCTCCTCCTGTGCGTGCTGCTGGTTCCGTCATTCGTGAGCGCGCAGAGCGCATCCGGTCCGCGCATACCGCCGGTGCCCGACGCGCAACGCACGGACGAACAGAAAGCCATCGCCGCAGAGTTCGCCGCCAATGAGATGGCGAACGCGGTCGGGACACTGCTCACCTATCCTTCGCTCGCCCGACGCATCTTCCCGCACGACCGCTACATCACCACCGAATCGACGCTGATGCCACGATATCGCGCGATCCTCGGGCTACGGACGGCGTGGCTCGCGCGCTCGAACTATTTGTGGGCCCATCGCGCCACGCTGGCGCGACGTGCCGGCCTCACCGATGCAGATTTCCTGCGCATCGCACAGGGACCTGATGCTCAGGGTTGGGACCCCTTCGAGGCAACGCTGCTCCGCGCAGCCGACGAACTCCGCGTCGACGCGTTCATCTCCGATGCGTCATGGAAAGCGCTCAGCGCGCGCTTCGACATTCCTCAGATGATCGACACCATCGACACCGTCGCCGAAACGACGATGTACGCCGGCGTCTTCAATTCGGTGGGAGTGGAGATCGAGCCGGGTTTCGTTGACCGCCTGCCAGGTGGCGTGCCGGTGACGGTCAGCGCGAAACGAACGAACCTGCGGGCCTACCCGAATCCCAGGATACCGCCCGCCGAGCCCCAACCCGGCGGCCGCGGTGGCGGCGCCAACGTGTTTCGCACGTTCAACCGCAATCCGCCTGCGGACCGCGTGCGGGGAGCGATCAACACGCACATCACCGGCCAGTACACGCTCATGCCGAGGTGGAGAGAGCTGCTCCTGACCCGCATCGGCGTGCTCTGCCGGGCGGAGTACGAATACGCCGCACATCTCCGGGCGGGACGCCAGGCTGGCTTTACCGATGCCGACGTCGCACGCGTGCTCAATGGGCCGAAGAGCACGCCAGGAGATCCGCTCGAAACCGCGCTGCTGCAGGCGGCCGACGACCTGTTCGAGAACGATGTCGTCTCGGCTGCCACATGGGCGACGTTGTCGACGTCGCTCAACACGCAGCAGATGCTCGACGTGCTGATCTCCGTCGGCGGCTATCGCTCGGGATCGATGCTCATCAACAGCGGTGGCGTGCAGCTTGACGCCAACATGGCGGACTTCCGCTTTCCGCTAGCGATGCGATTAACTCCGTGACGTGCGCCACATACCCAGCGTCACGCAGATCCAGGCCAGCATCAGACAGCCGAACCCGAAGAAGAGCGTGACCAGCGATTCCGCGAGGCCGATGTACGCTCGGTGATCGAACACTGCGTCTGACTGGACACCGATATTTCGAAACACGTTGAGAAGACCGAGCGCAGTGCCGTGAATGGCCCCAAAGATCGCCGCCAGCGACACCGGACGCATCAGCGCCAGCCGTTGTTCGGTCGGGCGGATGGCGTACAGGATTCCGAAGCCAAGTGGAAGCAAGCCCATGAACATGCTGACGAGCGCGGCAATGCCTGCCTGGCGAAGCATCTGGGTAAACATCAGAAAGTCCCTCCGTCGGTGATGTCGGAGATAGGAACGCCAGCGGGGTTCGTCCGTGACATGTCACGATTCCGCCGGTCGCGCGTTCATGCCTGTGATGGAGCGTGAACAGGAGTTACGCCTTGTCGAGGGCCTCCGTCGCCGAGACTCGGCAGCGTTCGAGGCCGTCCACGAGGCATTCCATGCCAGGCTCTTCGGCTTTCTCGCGCGCCTGTCCGGGAACCGTGACGTCGCCGAAGACCTGGCCGAGGAAACCTGGCTGCGACTGGTCACGCACGCAGCGCGGCTGAGACCTGACACGAATCTCGCGGCGTGGATCTTCACCGTGGCGCGGAATCTTCACACGAGCTATTGCCGATCCCGTCTGATTGAAGATTCCCTTTCAACCGGAACGCTCGGACTGTGGCCATCGACGGCGATGCCCCCGTCGCCACTCGAGTCGGCCACCGCAAGTGAGACCGCAGCGCGACTGGCGATGGCGTTTCGAAAGCTTCCGCTCCTCTATCGCGAAGCGCTGCTGCTGGCAGCCGAAGGCATGCGCCCGTCCGAGGCGGCCGTCGTCTGCGGGGTCACGCCGGAAGCCATGCGCCAGCGCTTGAGTCGCGCCCGAGCGCAACTCGATGACCGATTAGCGAAGACCACGGCGTTCCGGCTCACCTCGTTGCAGGAGGTCGTCACATGACATCAGCAGACGCGGACCACAGGAGGTTCGACCGTCTCGCGGCACTGTCCTCGCCCGCACCGGATCCCGTCCGTGCGGCGCGCGTGCGGTCGCGCTGTTGTGCACAACTGGCCCGCGATCGCCTGCGTGCCGAACGGCTCGCGTCCGTCGCTTCGGTGACACGCCCGCTCGTGGCGTCGCTGGCGGTCGCTCTCCTCTGCGCGGCCTGTCTCGCAGACATGATCAGCATCGCTATTCGCACGCTTACTGTTTGAGTGCCATGGTGCGCAATCGGGTCAGGCTGAAAGCAGACGCTGCGACTTGCGCACGTCTGCACGACACGCTTGGCGAGAGCTCCGTGGATCTGCGATCCTCTTATACGCAGGAGGCACTCACGTGGACTACTCGGACAAGCGTCGCTACCGTCGGCTCCCCGTCCTGGTCGACTGTCGTGTGGAAGGCGCCTCGGGCCGCGCTGAGACGCGGCTGACGGACCTGACGCCGGTCGGCTGTTACGTCGACACGACCATTGCGTTTCCGGCAGGTTCGACGGTCACCTTGTACGCGGCATTGGGCGAAGGAGAGGTCCCGCTCTCCGGCCGCGTCATTCCGATGCAGCAGTCCGGATGGGGATTCGGGATGGAGTTTGTTGATCTGGACGCTGCGGCGCAGCAGCAACTCCAGACGTATTACCAGCAGCACGCGGCCAACTGAACGCATCGTGAATGCTGTGAGAGTTCTGGTCACCGCCGCCGGTGCGGTGGTCCTCAGCGTGACGCTGGGGGCACAGTGGCCGGCGTTTCGCTCCGCCGACCTGTCGCGTGGCGCCGTCGGCAAGATCGATCTCGCGGGGCCAACGCCGCGCATGCCGGACGGGAAACCGGACCTGTCCGGTGTCTGGAACTACGCTGGCGTCCTCGGTTTTCGTGGTGGGCCGCCACCCTCGCCTCCAGGCACGCCGCCGCAGGCCACGTTCTGGAACATCGAAGCCGGCATCACGGATGGCCTCCCGTTCACCCCGTACGGCGCCGATTTGCGGAAGCAGCGGATGGCGGCCGACAGCAAGGACAACCCGGACGCTTCGTGCCTGCCGATGGGCTATATGCAGTCGCACACACACTCGCAGCCGCGAAGGCTGGTACAGCTGCCCAATCTGATCGTGATCCTCTACGAAGCCAATGCAGGAACGAGGCAGATCTTCCTGGATGGACGACCTGCTCCTCCTGCAGACGCGCAACCGTGGTGGTGGGGTTACTCGCGCGGGCGCTGGGATGGCGACACGCTGATCGTTGAGAGCACGAATTTCCGGGACGGCGGATGGCTCGATGTGAACGGCGCGCCGTTGACCTCGGAAGGCAAGATCGTCGAACGATTCCGTCGTCCCAATCTCGGGACGCTGGAGATCGACGTCACGATCGATGACCCGAAGGCGTACACGAAACCCTGGACCGTCCGCGTCAACCAGCGGCTGCTGCCCGACGCGGATCTGATCGAGTTCGTCTGCCTCGAGAACAATCAGTTCAATTCCGCAACGGGTTCGCGCCTCCCTCGTTAATGCAACGCCGTGCAAGCCCTGCAGTGATTCGCGCTTCGTCTCGATACATGGGGCGGACAACCTCACCAGGGCATGTCGTCTCAAAAACCGGCCGAGTGTCCGCTCTGCGGGTACTCGGCCGGTATCTACGTCGCGGCGCGCAACCGGCACACAGCGGATATCCCTCTGCGCTGCCTCTCATGTCGCGGACAAGCGCCCCTGCGTCGCTGGGTGGAGTCCCGAACGCCCTCGCCTCGAACCAGCCAGCATCGCCCGCACGCGCACTCATAGGTCCGACGGCCACTTGGGGGCGGAATTCACTCCTGAAGGCCCGCTGATCAAAAAAACCGGCACGTTCCTGACCCCGATCAAGAGCCAGCACTTTCGTTCGATTCGCAGCCCGCGACGGCTGAGCTATAGTCCGCGGCGTTCAGATGCTGCTTGGAAACGTGATGGGGTTCTTCTTTCGGTGGAAGGAGAAGGACCAGGCCGCCGAGCCCGAGCGCCAGGCCTACGACCAGGTTTGGAATCGCGAGGTTGGACGGCTCGGCCAACACGAAGTTGTGCGCCGGATCGCTGCGGTCAACGACTATCGCAGCGGCCGCACCGGTCCGAGCGGATTCGAAGGGTGGAATTTGCGGATCGAGCGCGAGATCATGCAGATCGCCTACGAGATCGCCGACCGCGACGACCGTTAGTCTGGATCTAGACGCTCAGTACATCGTAAGACTGGATTCTGCGTCTAGATTCGTCCGACATAGCCACTCAACACAGGGACACGACGACCAGCGGCGGCCGCCGCGATCAGCGGCGCCATCGCGGCATCGACGGGTGCCAGCACTCGCAGCATGTCGCCCTCCATTGCCGAGACCGGCACTCCGCGCAGATAGACGATGCGGTTCGAGGCGACGGTACGCAGACGATCGCCCACAGTCACGATACCGGTGAGGTTCAGCGGGTCAGCCGCGCTGATCGTCACGAGCCGGTCGTCTGCGGGCGTTCGCCGGATCTCGCGGAGCCGTTCGACGGCGCTGGACAGCGCGAACTGTTCGCCGGACATGCCGCCCACGAAACGACCGCCGCGGATTTCTCCGCGCGCTTCCAATCGTCGATACACGTGAACGAGCTCTCGCCAGGTCACCGTCGTGGCCTCGCGCGCGAGTAGGCGGCGGAATACGACGCCGTAGCGACGCAGCAGTGTCCAGGCGACCGCTTCGGCGGATCGTTCGCCGGCCTCCTTAACTGCGAACCAGCGTCCAGTCGCCGTCGTTGGACGAGTGCCGATGATCGTTCGCAGGCCGGCAAAGCCGTCGGAGCTTACCGCGCCAGCCGCTACGAGTTCAGTGAGCGCGGTCCGGACCTCCTCTTCACTCAGTCCGCACGCCGACTCGAGTTCGGTCGCGAATGACGCCCCGCGCGCGCGAAGGTGGTCGAGGACGGCCGAGGCGGCCTGACTCGACTCGGAATTGCCCGACTTAGTGGTGTCGGGCACGTCCCGTTGAGCCGATGCACCCTGCGACGCGGACCTGCCGACGCCGGACCCTGCCCTCAGATACAACGCGATCGGCGTCGCTCCGACCACCTGCGTCGGACCGCTTGAAAGCCGCGCCCAGGCGACCTCGCCGGTCAGGCAGAGCGCGTCAAGCATCTGCGCGTCATAGCGCTCGACGCGGGCCGGAAGGACGTCACGTTCCCAGGCGCGGGCCGGAAGCTCCACGCCATCGAGCTGCGTGACAACCGCGCGAAGGCCCTCCGGTCCAATCAACTGAGAACCCGGCTCCACGCGTTGCCACGCGAACAGGAATCGCATGAACTCGGCTGGTGACACGGGCGCGATCTCAGCGCGCAGCCGCGACAGCGTGTAGTGATGGATGCGCGCGAGAAGGCGACGATCGCACCATTCGATTGCAGTCGTGGTGTCCGCCTTGAGCCGGACCTGCGCTGTAAACCTGCCGCGCAGGACGACGCCTTCGCTCTCGAGTGCGAGCAGCGCTTCGTCGGCGTCCGACTCCGGGATGGAAACAGACGCGGCCAGCGCAGACGCGGTCACCGGGCCGGTTATCGCCACTCTGCCGCGCAGCAGCTCGACGATCGCTTCGGCGCGCGTCCACCTCTTCGCCGCACGAGACGGTGGCACCGCGATAGGCGGTTCGAGGGTCGCGTCGGGATGAACGGCGAGAAGTTCCGGCAGTCGTTCCGCCGAGACCAGGATGGTCCGGCTCAAGCCGGACACGACGGCAGCCCTGGCAGACTTCTGGAGCGCGGCGAAGGCTACGCCTCGGAGTGTCTCCTCGTCAGCGTCGAGGAACCCGGTCGTCAACAACGCGTCGTGCAGTTCGTCGGCGTCGCGCCACTCGGGGCGCGCCTCGTCGATGACTCGCTCGATGGCCGCAGCGTCAAGCGCACCGAAGCTGTCGTCGTCGCGGCCGCTCCGTCGCGACTGGACGGCGTGCGCCCGTCGCTCCTCCAGCGGCGCGTCATCCAGGAACGCGTAAGGCCGCGCATTGAGGATCTCGTGGCAGAACGCCGACGGCTCGGGGGTGTCGCGGGAGACGAGGCGCAGCTCGCCCCCGTGAATCCGCCCGAGGAGCGCGGTCAGCCCCTCGATGTCCATCGCCTCCTCGAGACAATCGCGGACGGTCTGCGACACGAGCGGATGATCGGGAATCTGACGATCGCCGGGAATGTTCTCGAGACACGCCGCCGCGTCCGGAAACACCGCCGCCATCAGGTCGTCGGCCTGCATCCGCTGCAGCTGCGGCGGAACCTTCGAACCACCCCGGCTACGCGGGACGGCGAGCGAGATTGTCGTGTTCCACCGCCAGCGCGTCGCAAACACCGGCGCATCCAGAAACGCTTGAACGAGGATGTCCTGAACCGATGCCGGATGCAGATAGCGGAACACGTCCGCCAGCGGGAACGAATGCTGCGGCCCGAGCGACAGCAGCAGCGCATCCTCATTCGCAGCGGCCTGCAGCTCGAAGTTGAACTGCCGGCAGAATCGCTTGCGCAGCGCCAGTCCCCACGCCTTGTTGATGCGGCTGCCGAACGGCGCATGGATGACGAGCTGCATGCCGCCGGACTCGTCGAAGAAGCGTTCGGCGACGAGGGTGTCTTGTGTCGGGATCACCCCGAGCGCGTCGCGGCCCTCACGCAGATACTCCGCCGCCTGCGCGGCGGCGTCTTCGCTGAGACCCGTCTGCTCGACAAGCCACGCCACGCTAGAGGCCGCCCCTTCAGCAGAGCCACTGCTCGGCAGCAACCGATCCGCGTCCGCGCGGAGCTCGCTGACGGCTCCAGACAGCTCATCGCTCCGCGCGGGTGCCTCGCCAAACCAGAACGGGATCGTCGGCGGCGCGCCGTGTGCGTCCTTGACGCGTACCGTTCCGGCCGACACTCGCGTGACCTGCCACGAGGCGTTTCCAAGCTGAAACACGTCGCCGGCACTGCTCTCGATCGCAAAGTCCTCGTTCAACGTGCCGACGAAGGTGTCCTCCGGTTCCAGGATCACGCGGTAGTCGGCGACTTCCGGAATCGCTCCGCCCGAGATCAGCGCGAGCATCCTCGAACCGCGGCGGGCACGTACGACCTGATTGACCTCGTCGCGATGAACGAGCGCGGCTCGTCGTCCGCGACGTGTGGCAAAGCCCTCTGAGAGCATGGCGACCACGGCGTCGAAGTCCCTGCGGGCCAGGTCACGATACGGCCACGCCCGACGGACGAACGCAAACAGCTCGTCCTCCCCTGCCTCGCGACAGGCGAGTTCCGCCGTGATCTGCTGCGCGAGGACATCCAGCGGTGAGTCGTGGGCCACGATCCGATCGAGCTCGCCGCGGCGGACGGTCCGGAGCAGTGCCGCGCATTCGATCAGGTCGTCGCGCGAAGTCGCGAACAACCGTCCCTTCGGGGTGCCGGCGACGGAATGACCGGCCCTGCCCACCCGTTGCAGAAGCGTCGCAATCCGATGCGGCGATCCGATCTGGCAGACCAGATCGACATGGCCGATGTCGATGCCGAGCTCGAGCGACGCCGTCGCGACGAGCGCCTTGAGGGCGCCGGTCTTCAACCGGTGCTCAGCATTGAGGCGTGTCTCCTTCGACAGGCTGCCGTGATGCGCCGTCACGGCGTCTTCACCGAGCCGCTCACTGAGGTGCCGCGCCATGCGCTCCGCCATGCGCCGGGTATTGACGAACACCAGCGTCGTCCGGTGCTCGTGGATCAGCTCGGTCAGCCGGTCGTAGTACTCCTCCCAGACCTCGTGCTCCATCACGGCACCAAGCGGCGAGCGCGGGATCTCCAGCGCCAGGTCCAGCGTACGGCGATGGCCCTCGTCGACGATGGCGCAGCCACCACGATCGTCGGCGTTGCCGATCAGGAAGCGGGCCACTTCCTCCACCGGCTTCTGCGTCGCCGACAGGCCGATCCGCAACAACGGCTGTTCCGCAACGTGTTGCAGCCGCTCGAGTGAAAGTGCGAGATGCGCGCCGCGCCGCGTGCCGATTACCGCGTGAATCTCGTCGACGATGACGGTGCGGACCGTGCGCAGCAGTGTTCTGCTTCGTTCCGCCGTCAGCAGCAGATACAGCGACTCCGGAGTCGTCACGAGAATGTGCGGCGGCCGGCGCAGGATCGCCGCGCGCTCGGACGACGTGGTGTCGCCGGTCCTCACCGCGGCTGTGATTCGCGGCGCTTCGCCGCCCGAGGCTTCCGCAAGCTGCCTGATTCCCCGCCGCGGCTCGGCCAGGTTCTTATGGATGTCGGCGCTCAGCGCTTTCAGCGGAGATACGTAAACGACTCTGACTTCATCTGGCAGCGGCGCTGTGTCCGCTTCACGAACGAGATCGTCGATCGCCGTCAGAAATGCAGCGAGCGTCTTTCCGGATCCTGTGGGCGCGGCGATGAGCGTGTGGCGGCCCTGACGGATCGCTTCCCAACCACGCTGCTGCGCGACCGTCGGTTCTCCAAGTGTCTCCGTAAACCAGCGCGCGACCAGCGGATGAAACGCGGACAGGGGCATCCGCGGATCATAACAATTAGGTGGATGTAATTAGTCCGGGTCGGGTCGTTCGACGGAGTCGATCACAAGATGATCCATCGGCACGGTGTCCGTGTGCAGGCGCAAACCAAGCTGATCCCGCAAGGCGGTGACAAGGCCAGGCGGGGCATCCGCGAGAGTCGAAACGGCGGGGTCTGGTGTCCAGCGCAACTCGACGTCATAGCGGCCGGTGAGGCCCGTTCGATTGATCACCAGACGATCGGCAACGAGTTCGAGGGCAATCTGATCGAGCGTGACCCCGCGTCCTCTCAATAACCCGTCGGTATATTGAAAAGCGCACCATGGCGTGGTCGGTGGTCGGTCAGCCGACCGATTCGCGCAGTCGATCTGCACTGGCTGCAGCGCCGGGCCCAGCGCACCGGCACGCTCGACCGTCAGGGCCAGGACCGGAGTCGGCTTGGTCTCCACGTGCGTCCGCAGTTGGAACCGCTCTGCGAGCATGTTCCGCATCATCTGCTGAAGGCGCTCGCGCGGCGTGTTCTCGGGGAACTTCCCCCTCACGTCGAACCGCTCTGAACCGATCCAGGCGGGCCCGCCGTCGATCAGGCTGAACGGCATCGGCATGTAGGCAAGGGCAATCATCCGTCGAACCGTGACGTTCAGGCCCTCGTAGGTGCCACGCTCGAGCGCGTTGCGTCCGCCGGGCTCCGGGGACTTGTTGGGCTTGACGGACACGACCTCGAACCGCGGGCCGTCGCTTCGCTGGCCGTACAGGGGTAACACTGCCGAAATCACAAGCACCGCTGCCGCCGAAACCACGAGAACCGTTGCAGTCGTGTCGGTGCGCATACCCTTAAGACACGCGAGCTGCCAGAAAGTTACGGGCTGCTCCCGTCGCCACCGGGCGCGAGAGGAATCGTCGACGTCGAAAACCGGTGCCGCGGCCTGCGCCGCGAGACTGCTCCCGGGTGCCTTAGAATCTAAGGTTGGAAGCCCTCAGCGGCGTTCCTTTAGGAGAGACTATGCACCGGACGATGCGGACTTTGCGCGCCATGCTGCTCGGCGCCGCAGCAGCCGCGATCTTCTTCACGACAACTTTCGCCCAGATCAACGACTCGATCCGCGGGCCGGCCAGCGAGGCCAACCACTTCATCGAGACGCCGAAAGGCTGGGTCCATCCAAAGACCCCCTGGGGTGAGCCCGACATCACCGCCACACTCAACATGATGCAGGCTGCCGGCGTTCCGCTGGAAAGGTGCTCTGGCGCGCGTGGCCCCTGCGACCCGAACAAGGCGTGGCGAACCGAAGCCGAACTGAAGCAGGCGATCGACGACGCGGCGGGTCGTGGCGATCGCGGCCGACAATTGATCGCTCAAGGGAACTTCGGCGCGGCGCTCCTCGCCGGCGTCACTGACCCGGCGACGCCGCAGCGACAGACGACGCTGATCATGGATCCGCCGAGCGGTCAGCTTCCAACACTGACACCCGAGGGCAAGCGTCGCGCCCTGCTGATGCGCAGCGGCTGGTCGCTTCCGGGTGAGTCACCGTCGTATGACGGCCCCGAAGACTTCGACAGTTGGGACCGCTGCACAACCCGCGGCATGCCCTCGTCGATGATGCCGTATCGCTACAACGGCGGTTTCCGCATCTGGCAGTCACCGGGGGTCGTCGTTTTCGAGCTCGAGATGATCCATGACGCTCGCGTCATCTACACCGATGGCAAGACGCATCCCAGTCAGGTGGTCAAGGGATACATGGGCGACTCGAAGGGCCGCTGGGAAGGCAACACGCTGGTCGTCGAGACCACCAATTACAAGGGCGGTCACGCGCCGACCATCAACCTCGCCGTCGTCGGATCGCCAGCTGGTAACCGGTTCCCACAGAGCGACCAGATGAAGACCACCGAGCGGATCACGCGCCTGAACAACGACATGTGGCTCTACGAGATCAAGACCGAGGATCCGGTCATCCTCACCGGCCCCTTCACGGTCCGCTATCCGATGAAGAACGACCCGAGCTACGAGTGGTGGGAGTACGCGTGCCACGAGGGCAACTCCATCGTGCCGAACTACACGAATACCTCACGCCACGAGCGTGCGAATCCGGTTCAGGACCCGGTCGTGCCGGCCGTTGATCTCGCGCCTGGACCGATTCCGCCTGGCGCCAAACCGATCGCTGTACCGGACATCGCCAAGGCACTGTCCGGGCGCTGGGTCGGCCGGCCGCAGCTCAAAACGATCGATTACGACATCGAGATTGAGTTCACCCCGAACGCGGACGGGACCGTCGTCGGAAGGCTGATCAGGACCACGCTTCCCAAAGAAAAGCCGATCAATCAGCCGTTCAGGGGTTTCCGGGTCAACAACACCCGCCAGCTCACTTGGACGTTCCCGAACACGCAGGAATGGACCTTCACCGGTCAGCTGTCTCCGGATGGCAGCACCATCACGGGGAACACGAACAGCGCGCAGGGCGGGATTCCGCTGACTTTCAGAAAGCGATAGGCCACAGGATTCAGGCCCAAGGCCCAAGGCCGAAGGCCCAAGGGCTAGACAAGGAATAAGGCATGAGGCCGTAGGCACCAAGGCTACGGCCTTTTGCTTTTAAGGTCGTTGTAGTCGGGCATGTACGCCCGTAGGCCGCGATTCGGCAGCGTCTTCGAATAGCCGGCGACGAGTTGCGCGTTCCAGTTGTCCACCGAGAAGTCAAACGGATCCTTCGGGTCGGTGTCCACCAGCTCGAGATCCGTATCGGTCATCGTCAGCTTCCCGAAGGAGAGCTGACTTCCCCGCCAGTAGATGTGATTCGGCGAAAGTGACGGCTGGCTTCCAGTCGTCTGTCCAGTCCCGAATGTCTGCACCATCCGATCGGCTTCGATGCGCACGCCGGTGAGACGTCCGCGAATCGCCGGCGCGGGGATGACGATCGCCGGATCGACAATTAGATCGTTGCCGTTCGTTTCTATTCCCCTTCCCGGCTTCACCTTCACGAGGTCGTCCATCGTGATTTTGAACAGGCCCATCACCGGGCGCAGCGGGAGGCCGAAGCCGCGCATCGAGGTGGTGCTCACGCGGATGCGTCCATCCGGGGTCGCCGAGACGACCGACGTGGCCTTGAAGGGAACGTCGATCGCAGCGTCGATGACGCCCTGCTGACGGAGCGTCCCATCCTTGATCGTGACGTGGAGGTTCTTGACGTTCGACTTCCCGCCTCCCATGCTGCGTGCCATCAGCGCATTGAGCGACGCGAGATCGATGGCGACCTGTCCCTCGTCGACGAACACCGCATAAGACCGCTTATCGTCGAGGTACGGCACCGTCCTGTCGACGGCGGTGAAGTGCCCGCGGAGATTGCTAACGCGGAGCGTAATATCTCCCGTGACGTGTAAATCGACGTTCGCCATGTCGACCTCGACCGATTGCCGACTGGCCTCCACACGGGCGCATCCGCCTGCGAGCGCCGCCAGCAGAAGCACGACGCAGCACTTTCGCATGACTTCACAAGGTGCAGAATCTGCACCATGAATGGGGCAGCAGTTGAGCCGGACGCGGGCTGCGCGGGCGTAGAATGACCCTCGCGCACACGCATGCGGATCCTCCTGCTCTCGATGCCGGACTCGTTCGAGCACATGCCGTCGCTCGCGATCCGCATGCCTAACGGCGCGCTCACGTCGCTGGCCGGCAACCTTGACCCGCACCACGAGGTTGCCGTCGCCGACCTCGTGCTGGCGCAGTCAGCCGTTCGTGAGACCGTCGAGCGTCTCATTCACACCCACGTCCCCGACCTCGTCGGTCTGTCGGTGATGACGTTTCAGCGGAGGACGGCGAAGCGAATCATTTCGTTCATCCGCTCGATGGCGCCCGACGCACAGATCGCCGTGGGCGGCTACGACCCCAGCCTGGCTCCGGACGTCTGGACGTATCCGGATGTGGACTTCATCGTCCGCGGCGAAGGCGAGCTGACGTTCCGTGAGCTCGTGCGGAGTCTCGAACGAGGCACGCCGCTAGCGGCCATTCCGGGACTCTGGTACCGCGACGGCACGGTCTTCCAGCGTAATGCGATGCGCCCGATTGCGCCCGTCGAGGACGGCAGTCTCAGCCTGCCGAAACGGAGTGCACGCGTGCTCTCCGGCTACACCGTGCTCGGCCGGCAGGTTGACGTCGTGGAAACGTCGCGCGGATGCACGTTCGACTGCAGCTTCTGCTCGATCATCGAGATGCGGGGCCGCAACTTCCATCGTTTTCCGATCTCGCGCGTGCTGGACGACATCGCCGACGCCCGCACGCGCGGCGCCCGCGCGATCTTCTTCGTCGATGACAACATCACGATCGACGTCCCCCGCTTCGAGGCACTCTGCAAGGCAATCGTCGAGCGCGGACTCCACGACCTGGACTACATCGTCCAGGGGATGACGGCGCCGTTCGCCACACACGGCGACACGCTGGCGCCGCTGATGAAAAAGGCGGGGTTCCGCTATGTGTTCCTCGGGATCGAAAACATCCTCGAAGACGATCTGGCATTTCTCAAGGCGCGCGCCAAGAACAGTCGGCAGTCACAGGGCCAGGCGCGGCGCAACACGACGCTCGAGGCCATCGACGTCCTGCATCGCCACGGGCTTTTTGTCGTCGGCGGCCTGATCGTCGGCAACCCCGACGACACACGTGAGTCGATTACGGCAAACCTGACGTTTGCACGCCACTATGTGGACTGGCCGTATATCCAGCACCCGACTCCGTATCCCGGCACGCCGATGACCCGGGAGTTCCGCGATCGCGGACTCATCATCAACGAGCGTTTCGACGAGTACGACGGGACCACCGCTGTGACACGCAGCGCGCATCTCGAAGCGGAGGAGATTGAGTTCCTGCGCTGGGAAGCCGAGCGCTGGATGAAGGTCCGTCACATCCGGAGCGTTGTCCGCCACGATCCGGCGTTCGTGCTACGCAACGGACATCGCATGTTCGCGCACACATTCCGGGGATCAACGTGGCGCACGGCGGTGGGACTCGAGGGCGCCCGCGACGCGTTCCGGCGATACCGGGCCATCCGCAGCCGCGAGCGTGAATACATGGACTGGCCGGACCCGCCGGTGACGACCTGCGAGACGCGTGATGCGGCCCCGCCGGCAATGACGAAACATTTCGTTGCCATTGACGAATTAATTCGTCAATGATCCCGGGCGTGGCATCCACGCCCCGCCCCACCAAGTCCGAGCTGGCCATTCTGCGCGTCCTCTGGGAGCGCGGCCCGCTGTCCGTTCGCGACGTGCAGTCCGTCCTCAGCGCCGCCAAGCCCACCGGCTACACGACAGCACTGAAGCTGATGCAGATCATGACGGAGAAGGGCCTTATTGAACGGGACGACAGCGTGCGACCGCAGTTGTACCGACCGCGTCACAAACAGGCGCAGACGCAGAAGCATTTGCTGCGCGACTTCCTCGACCGTGCCTACGGCGGATCGGTCAAGGCGCTCGTGATGCATGCGCTCTCGAGCAAGAAGCCATCGCAGAAGGACCTGGACGAACTCGAAGCCTTGCTGGACCGCTTCGAGAAAAAGGACGTATGAGGTTGACCGATCGCGTTCATCGTCTCCTGGTTACACGCGGTCCTGAGCCAAGACGCTCGACAGCCTCAGGCGTGGTGGCAGTGGCGGTCGCGACCGTGCTGATCACCATGGCCAACGTCCACGCGCAGCCGAAGCCTGCCCGATTCGAGGTCGCCTCGGTCCGCCCGGCCACGGCCCCGGCAACCTCCGGGTCCGGAGGCGTCGAGTTTCTTCCAGGCGGCACCGTGCGTGCCAC